>JBKDHA010000186.1:0-75243 GCA_046335555.1 Bacteroidota bacterium | reverse complement strand
TTTTGTCATAAATATTATGTGTAGGGACTGCTAAACTATCACTTATTATTTTAAAAACAATCCATAATTGTAAGGGAATAAAAATCCTTTGATTTGAGGATAAGAAAAAACAAGAATTTTCTTGCTCAATTCATTTCACCTTTTACCTTTGTACTACAATCTGAAAGCAATTCACAATAAGGATTATTCCGCTGTGAAAACAGTTTAGGGAGTCCCGGCCAAAAGCCGGGATTGTCTTTTTAAAGCATACGATACAGACATTATCAAAATAAAAAGCCGCTTCCCAACGAAAGCGGCTTCCCCAGATCTAACGATTTTCCCCAAAAACTACCCCACAATCTCCAACTTCGCAAACTTCAGCAACAACTGCTTCGGCCCGCTTGCATCAAAATGCACTGTAGCTTTTGTATTCGGGAATGCGCCTTCTAGATCCGTTACTTTCCCGCGCCCGAAACGATCGTGCTGAACGGTCATGCCAACGGCAAGGCTTTTCAGGTGGGTGTTGTCGAGCGGGGCGGTGGCGGTGTTTACGGTTGTGTTTACTTTCACCAGATTTTTCTTCGGCGGAATGCTGCTGCCTACATTTACCTGCGGAGTAGCTGCGCCTTGTTGTGCGGCTGCGCGGCGTTGGAAAATGGGTGATGCTGGTGAGCCGCCTCCGCTAAATTCGGTACGTGCGGCGCTGTTGGCATACTCCATAAACTCAGTATCTATTTCTTCGATAAACCGGCTCGGTTCGCAAGTGGTGAGATTGCCCCAGCGGTAGCGGGTGCTGGCAAACGTAAGCATGCAGCGTTTCTCGGCGCGGGTAATGGCTACGTAAAACAGGCGGCGCTCTTCTTCCAGATCTGCGCGTGAGTTTACCGACAGGGCAGAAGGGAAGAGGTTTTCTTCCATGCCTACGATATACACATAACCAAACTCAAGACCTTTTGCTGCGTGAATGGTCATCAGCGAAACCTTATCGGTATCGGCATCGGGAGCTTTGGTATCAGCATCAGTAAGCAGGGCAATGTCCTGCATAAACATATCGAGCGTAAGGAGCGGCCCCGGATTTATCCCTTCCTGCAGTTCGGCTTGCTCTTCGAGTTCGATGCGTTGCAACTCGGGATCGTTTTGCTCCACCAAATCAATTGGCGGTGCATTTTCGCCATCCGAAAATTCTTTCAGGCCGTTGAGCAATTCCTGCACGTTTTCGTAGCGACTTACACCTTCGGGTGTTTTGTCGGAATACAGTTCGCGCAGCAAGCCGGAGTGGTTGGCAATGTGGTGACCAAGATCGTAGGCGCTTTGTACTTCCAGCATTACGCGGAAGCTGTTGATCATGGCTACAAAATCCTGAATCTTATTTACTGTGCCGCTGTTTACCTGCAAACCAAATTCGGCAATGTTTTCGCAAACGGTAAACAGACTAACATCATTATCACGCGCTGCAATGGTAATTTTATCGAGCGTTGTATCGCCAATGCCGCGTGTCGGATAGTTGATAATACGTTTCAGCGCTTCTTCGTCGTGCGGATTGATACACATACGATAGTAAGCGAGCATATCTTTTACTTCTTTGCGCTGGTAAAACGATGTGCCGCCATAAATCCGGTACGGAATATTCAGCCTTCGCAGGGCTTCTTCCATCGAGCGGCTTTGCGCGTTGGTGCGGTACAGAATTGCAAACTCTTTGTTGTGCAATTGGTGCTGCATCTTGTTTTCGAAAATGTGCCGGGCTACAAGCTGACCTTCTTCATTGTCGGTAGCGGCTTTCATCAGCCCAAGCTTATCGCCCGAGTCGTTGGCTGTCCACACATTTTTCTCTAACTGCTCGCGGTTGTTTTTAATAACTGCGTTTGCCGCTTTCACAATGTTTTGTGTGCTGCGGTAGTTTTGTTCGAGCTTTACGGTTTTCAGATCCGGATAATCGCGCTCGAAGCTGAGGATGTTTTGAATGTTTGCACCGCGGAAAGCGTAAATCGACTGCGCATCATCGCCAACAACACAAATATTCTGAAACTTGGCGGCTAATTGCTTTACAATTACATACTGCGAGAAGTTGGTATCCTGATACTCATCCACCATAATGTAGCGGAACTTATCCTGGTACTTGTTAAGTACTTCGGGATAATCGCGCAGGAGAATATTGGTGTTAAAGAGCAGATCGTCGAAATCCATTGCTCCGGCTTTGAAGCAGCGTTTGGCGTATTGCTCGTAAATGATACCCATTTTAGGTTTTCCGCTCATGCGGTCTTCTTCAATAACATTGTTGTTTTGAAGATAAGCCTGAGCCGTAATCAAATTATTTTTTGAAGCCGAGATGCGGCTGAGCACCATGCCGGGCTTGTAGATTTTTTCATCGAGACCTTGTTCTTTGAGAATGGTTTTGATCAGGCTTTTCGAATCTTCGGTATCGTAAATGGTAAAGTTGGAAGGATAGCCTAAGCGCTCAGCTTCGGCACGTAAAATGCGCGCAAAAACGGAGTGAAAAGTACCCATCCAGATATTGCGGGCTTCGCCTTTCGATACAATGCGGGCAATACGCTCTTTCATTTCGCGTGCCGCTTTGTTGGTAAAGGTGAGGGAAAGTATGTTAAACGGATCAGCACCCTTGCGTATGAGATGCGCAATGCGGTAGGTGAGTACGCGTGTTTTGCCCGATCCGGCACCCGCTACAATCATCAGCGGCCCTTCGGTGGCCAGCACAGCTTCGCGCTGTATTTCGTTCAGTTCGTCGAGGTAATTATCGTTCACGATGTAAAATTAGGCACAAAAGCCCGATTCGGTTTCATCGTGTGAACATCATTGTGCAGGTTGTGGAAAAATTGGGGAATAAATCACCTGTGGTGATGTAGTAGTTGCCTTTAACGACGTGATGCGTCACACCATATCTTTGATAATCAATCCCCCAGTAGCGGCTTGTTGCATCACGCCGCGCCTTTGATGCACTATGCATTGTCTTTGACAACCAATCCCTGTATATATCTACAGGAAACATCATGTTTAATCAAGCGCCATCTTCCAAATCCTCAAAACGTATAGGAGGTGGTCCAATTGGTGGGAACTTTGATTTTAACGTATCAATTAACGGGCTTTGAGGCAATGACCCATCCTGAGAAGGAATCATAGGATACTGATGATGTAAACTGTAAAAAAAGTTTAATATACTAAGCGGAGGCTGTTGAGTACTTGTACTCATACGATCAGGAAATGCAGTAATGTAGCAGCGCAATTTTTTTATGCCGTTTGGAGTATAAATATAGATTTCAGCATAAGCAGCATCGATACATTGTGTTGACGTAGTATCGTTATCCAGACAGTATGGACAAGTATAGTTATCAGGTAAAGCAGGAATAAGCGATTTTATTTGATTAAGAATGGAGTCAGGAAAAAGTGTTTTATGAAGATATGCTGAACCTTTGAAATTGGTATATACCTGCGAAAGCCCATTACTGTCAATTAATATTCCCCCATAAGATTCGTGATTATATGCCCATGCAAAATCAATTTTAATAAACGGTTTTTCTTCAGATTTTACCGGCTGATTTTTTTCTGGATTGCAGCTTAGCGATAACAATACAAAAAACAAACACATCACCCCAATTAAACAGGATGATGTGCTTGCAGATATTACGTGTGCGAAACGTTTACCCACGTCCGCCTTCAATTGGTTTCGGAATCCAGCAACCTTCATATTTGAAAATATTATTTCTCGTCGAATTTAATTGACTGCCTCATAGGTGGAGGAGGACGAAGCAATCGAATATCTTCCAATGCTTCACTAAATGGAAATACACAGTCTGATGCTTGTTTAGGATTTAGTTCGAAATATAAGTTAAAGAAAGTATTCAGGATTGATTTCGACTTGATTATTGTCGAATCAGATCCGCGGGGTTCTTCTCCGGGTGTAACAAAGCAACGAATAGTTTTGACTTTCCCCGATTTATATATGCGAATTTCGGCGAGAGGGGCATCTGAGCATTTTACAGTTGATGAATCATTGTTAAGATTATCCAGACACGAAAAATCGGCTTGTACTTGATTTATTAGTTCATTGATTTGCAGTTTTATTGAATCGTTTAGTTGTGCTGAGTCTATAAAAGAAGAGTCTAGGCTCTTATGATAGCTGACGCAATATCCCGAACTGTCAATAAGTAATCCCCCGAAAAAAGTACTGCCACCTGCCCACGCAAAATCAATCTTAACAAACGCCTTTTCTTCTGTTTTTACCGGCTGATTTTTTTCTGGATTGCAGCTTAACGATAACAATACAAAAAACAAACACATCACCCCAATTAAACAGGATGATGTGCTTGCAAGTATTACTTGTGCGAAACGTTTACCCACGTCCGCCTTCAATTGGTTTCGGAATCCAGCAGCCTTCGTATTTGAAGCTGAGTTTTGCCAGATAATCGTTGCAGTAGAAAGAAACGCGGTCGAGTGTGGCGTCAATTTCTGATTGGTCGATGTTCAGTGTTTCACGCAGGTTGATCACATATAGCCAGTCGTTGCGTTTGGCAATCCAGCAGCCTACAAGTTTGTAGTTTATTTCGAGCACATCTAATAAGAACTCTTCGCGACGATTGTCAGGAACGAGGCAAAGCGGACTCATTACCTGAAGATAAAACTTGTTCGGATTATCCTGAAAAGTAAAAACGTCAATCCATACATCCGCTTTTTGCTGACGATACGACCATTGTCCGGGTTTTTCGTTTCGGCACTGTGCAGGATCAAGTTTAAGTCCGGCCAAACTGGCTTCGATAAGCGGAGTAATTTCCTGAATGTTCATGGTAAGAGTGGTTTTGGTTGCGTAAAAATTGTGTGTGCAAATTAGCAGAATGATTTGGCACACACAAAACTCTTCAGGGTAATTTCCGGCATTTTGTGAGAATATTTCATTTCGGCAGAACTTTATGTTCACAACCGTCACGTTCATTTTCCGAACTGCCGAAATACTTACCTTTATACCAATGTCAGAAGCTCAGCTAATTATACGTTTGCGCAATATTGCCCGTTCCTACAATTTGGGCGGCGAAACTATTTATGCCCTGCGCGATATTTCACTTGATATTTACAAGAATGAATATGTGGCGTTAATGGGGCCATCCGGCTCAGGAAAATCAACGCTGATGAACATGCTCGGCTGCCTTGATACACCTTCATCAGGCGAATATATCCTGAACGGGAAATCAGTAGCCAATATGAATGATAACGAGCTGGCTGCGGTGCGCAATAAAGAAATTGGTTTTGTGTTTCAAACCTTCAATCTTTTGCCCCGAAGTACAGCGCTCGAAAATGTAATGCTTCCGCTGGTATATGCCGGTATGAGCCGCGCCGATCGCCAGAAACGTGCCGAACATTCGCTTACGCAGGTTGGACTGAATGACCGTATGCACCACCGTCCGAACGAACTTTCAGGCGGACAGCGCCAGCGTGTAGCTATAGCCCGCGCATTGGTTAACGATCCGGCCATTATTCTTGCCGACGAGCCTACAGGAAACCTGGACTCGCGCACTTCAATTGAAATTATGGGAATGTTTGAAACCATTCATCAGGCCGGCAATACAATTATTGTAGTTACCCACGAAGAAGATATTGCCCGCCACGCACACCGCATTGTGCGCGTGAAAGATGGCTTGATAGAAAGTGATGAAGTAAACCCGCAGATTCAGCGGGCATTAGCAAAATAAAAAGCAAAGACCCGGACGAGCCGGGTCTTTTAAAAGCTGCCGAAGCAACTTGATCTTTTGTCTGATTACGTTGGCCGGAGCCAAGAGGCTTTATCAGATCGCACACACAAATATACGAATACTTTACCCAAATGCAACTTGCTCCAATATTTTATTAACAGATTTACTGCTTTACTTATTTGTAAACGGATAACAGCTAATCCTGTAATTATCATTGCAATTTAGCTGATTTATGAAGTACAAAGATTTTGAATATTACCTTTCGCCAGAGCGGATGTCGCGCTTCTACAATGCCTGCGGTTATGATAAAGTTAAAGCTAAGAAACTATATCGCATTAACCTCAAATTAAGTAAATCTTTTCTTCCTCTTTTGAGTTTGTTTGAAGTAGGGTTGCGTAATGCTATTCACAGAGAACTTTCACTTCATTTCGCCGATCCGGATTGGATTATTCATCAGCAATCCGGCTTCATGATTTCACCATCATTAGGGGGCAAAATGGTAAACGGAAGAATTGTTCCTGAACGCTATTTGTTGAATGAGGTTAGGAAAGCGCAGGATAAATTGCGACGCTCATCAGCAAATTTAACTTCGGCTCGTTTAATTGCTGAACAAAATTTCGGGTTTTGGACAGCAATGTTTGATAAAAAATACTTTCATACGCTGAACAGAATTCCGCTTAATGCTTTTAAAACCATTCCTATTGGTATATCTGAAACAGAAATTTTCCCCAAACTTAGACTGATACGAAATTTCAGAAACCGCATCAGTCATCATGAACCAATATGTTTTAACCAGCAAGGGAAGTATTGCAGTTCTTCGGCAACAACAGTCCGGCAATTGATTTTTGAATTGAGTACTTGGATAGGCGGCGATTTCAAGGCATATCTTTCGCAAATCGACTCCGGCTATACCGGCATTCAACTCAAACTGCTGAATGAATTAAGTTAATCAGCACATGTCGGTATTACGTTCAGCAGTGCATATCTTCGGGGTGCAAAACAGCAGCGGTGAACAAACTGCCGGACGCTTTGTTGTGCAATACTGAGTATGAAAATTTACACCAAAACAGGCGATAAAGGCCAGACCTCGCTCATCGGCGGAACACGAGTTCCCAAGCATCATATCCGCATTGAAGCTTACGGCACGGTTGATGAACTTAACTCGTGGATTGGCGTACTGCGCGATTCGATTGCAGAAACAGCCGTTACCGATTTGCTGATTGAAATTCAGGATCGCCTTTTTACAATGGGCTCACTGCTGGCTGCCGATCCGGAAAAATCGAAGATGAAACTTCCGGAACTCGAAGCGGCTGATATTACGCGACTCGAACTGGCTATTGATGCCATGAACGAGGAACTTCCGCCCATGCGGAGCTTTGTGCTGCCGGGCGGACATATTACCGTTTCGCATTGTCATGTGGCCCGCTGCGTTTGCCGCCGGGCCGAACGGAATGTGACGCATCTGGCAGAAACGGCAGAACTCAATCAGCTTATTTCACAATATCTTAATCGGCTGTCCGACTATCTTTTTGTGCTTTCCCGAAAGCTCACAAAAGACCTTGGAGCCACAGAAACACCCTGGAAACCACGCATGTAAACAGGGCTGCTGAAAACTTTATGTTGAAAAAAAACTCAAATTATTGAACTTCAATAATTTACTTCTTTGTAAAATTTAGGGGTTAACGTTTGATCGCCTCCATAAAATTTTACTTTTGCACGAATATTGAGGTGAAAAATAATACCTGCCTGTGCAGTGTGTAACATTTTGAACAAATCCTCGTTGTAAACAAAACAAAACATTTAAATACCCTTCGCGTATGTATTGGACCCTTGAACTTGCTTCCTACCTTGAAGATGCACCCTGGCCGGCTACGAAAGAAGAACTCATCGACTATGCCATCCGCTCCGGCGCTCCGATGGAAGTAATCGAAAACTTGCAGGAAATTGAAGATGAAGGCGAGGCCTATGAAACCATTGAGGAGATCTGGCCCGACTATCCTACCAAGGAAGACTTCTTCTTCAATGAAGACGAGTACTGAGGGAAATCTCTGAAAACTCAAAATATCTTCGTTGGACTAGTTACGAAAATCCTCATTTACACTCCCCGCAATACTGAGGGTGTGGTTTTCGCTTCTGCGTCCGCCTCAATCTTTTGAGTTTTAATAGATACCCCGAGTTCTGGCAGCCATTTATTGAACACACTTCACCGCAGAAGCGGTACATCGGGGAAACCATATCGGTTTCCCCGGTTTGTTTTCTGCCATTTCGGCCGAAGATTTGCCTCGGTTTCGGCAAGTTTGGCAGCTACAGCCTGCACTTTGTTGAGGGGAACGATCATTGATGCGCATTGCCAAGCTGTTTTCGCCCAAACGTCCGGCAGAAAATGCTACTTTTGCAATCCTGTCAAAGTATGCCCCATAATGCGGCTGTCTTTGCCATTTACCCGTTACGCTCATGTTCGATAGCATCGTAAAAAGTATTTCAAAACTCCTCGGCGGCTCAAAATCTGAGCGCGATGTGAAGGAGGTTATGCCTTATGTAAATGAAACCCTCGCGTTTGGTGATAAACTGCGTGCTCTCTCTATTGATGAGCTCCGCGCCAAAACCGATGAGTTCCGTAAACGCATCAGCGAATACATAAGCAAAGAAGAAGGCGAAATCCTTGCCCTCAAACTGCAAGCCGAAAACCCCGAAACTCCAATCGACGATCAGGAACGCCTCTTTGCGGAGGCCGACAGTATTGAGAAAACTGTCCTCAAGAAAATTGAGGAGGTACTGCTCGAAATTCTGCCCGAAGCATTTGCCGTGGTAAAAGAAACATCACGCCGCCTGGCAGAGAACGAAGAACTTACGGTTACTGCTACCGAGCACGACCGCAATCTGGCCGTAAAACGTCCGCATATCCGCATCGAAGGCGATAAAGCCATCTGGAAAAACAGTTGGATTGCCGCCGGAAATGAAGTGAAATGGAACATGGTGCATTATGATGTACAGCTTATCGGCGGTACAGTACTGCATCAGGGTAAAATTGCTGAAATGGCAACCGGCGAAGGTAAAACCCTTGTGGCTACATTGCCGGTTTACCTCAATGCCCTTGCCGGACGAGGCGTACACGTTGTTACCGTTAACAACTACCTCGCCCGCCGCGACTCCGAATGGAACGGACCGCTGTTTGAGTTCCTCGGCCTTACGGTTGACTGCATCGACATGCACGAGTCGAACTCACTGCCGCGCCGCCAGGCTTATTTGGCTGATATTACTTACGGTACCAACAACGAGTTCGGCTTCGATTATCTGCGTGATAATATGTCGCGCACACCCGAAGAACTTGTGCAGCGCAAACACCACTATGCTATTGTGGATGAGGTTGACTCGGTGCTTATTGATGATGCGCGTACACCGCTCATTATTGCAGGCCCAACACCCAAAGGCGATAACCACATGTTTCACGAGCTGAAGCCGCGTGTTGAAATATTGGTAAACGCACAGCGCTCTTACATCAACACCATTCTGGCCGACGCAAAAAAACTGTTCACCGAAAGTCAGAACAACAAAGAAAAAGAGAAGGAAGCCGGAATGGCCGTATTGCGCTGCTACCGTGGACTTCCGAAAAACAAAGCACTCATCAAGTTCCTCAGTGAACAAGGTGTGAAAGCCCTGCTGCAGAAAACAGAAAACTTCTACATGCAGGATCAGCAGCGCGAAATGCACAAGGTAGATGCCGAACTGTTTTTCGTGATTGATGAAAAACACAATACCATTGAGCTGTCCGAAAAAGGCATTGATCTGATCTCCAAAAATATTGAAGATCAGCACTTCTTTGTCCTTCCTGATCTTGCAGCCGAACTCGTAGAACTCGAACGCAAGCATACCGACGAAAAAGAACGCCTCATTGCCAAAGAAGATTTTATCCGCGATTACAACATAAAATCTGAACGTGTTCACTCCATGCAGCAGTTGCTCAAAGCCTACTGTCTGTTTGAGAAAGATGTTGAGTATGTGGTAATGAACGGAAAAGTTCAGATTGTAGATGAACAAACCGGCCGTATTCTTGATGGCCGCCGTTATTCAGACGGTCTGCACCAAGCTATCGAATCAAAAGAAAATGTAAAAGTAGAAGCGGCTACACAAACCTACGCTACCGTTACATTGCAGAACTATTTCCGTATGTATCACAAGCTGGCCGGCATGACCGGTACAGCCGAAACGGAAGCACAGGAATTCTGGACGATCTACAAACTTGATGTAGTTACCATTCCCACCAACAGAGCAATTATACGTCAGGATCGCGAGGATCTTGTTTACAAGACCAAGCGCGAAAAGTACAATGCGGTTATCGACGAAATTGTAAAATGCGTTGCCGATGGCCGTCCGATACTGGTGGGTACAACATCGGTAGAAATTTCGGAATTGCTGAGCCGTATGCTCAAACTCCGCAATATCAAGCACAACGTACTTAACGCCAAGCAGCACCAGCGCGAAGCCGATATTGTTGCCGAAGCAGGTTTGCCCGGCACAGTTACCATTGCCACCAACATGGCCGGTCGCGGTACCGACATCAAGCTCGGACCCGGTGTGCGCGAAGCCGGTGGTTTGGCCATTATCGGTACGGAGCGCCACGAAAGCCGCCGCGTTGACCGCCAGCTGCGTGGTCGCGCCGGTCGTCAGGGCGATACAGGTACTTCGCAGTTCTTCGTTTCGCTTGAAGATGATCTCATGCGTCTTTTCGGTTCCGACCGCATTGCCCGCATGATGGATCGCATGGGTTTGAAAGAAGGCGAAGTAATTCAGCACAGCATGATTACCAAGTCGATTGAGCGTGCGCAGAAGAAAGTGGAAGAAAACCACTTCGGCACACGTAAGCGGTTGATCGAGTATGATGATGTGATGAATGCACAGCGCGAGGTGATTTACAAACGCCGCCGCAATGCCTTGTTTGGCGAACGTCTTCAGCTCGACATTGCAAACATGGTGCATGATGTTTGCGAAAACATTGCCACAGAAACCAGCGAATCACAAAACTTCAGTCAGTTTGAAATTGACTGTCTCCGCTTGTTCGGCATCGAATCGCCGGTACGCCCTGATGAATTCAGTGCCATGAAACCCGGTGAGATTTCTGATAAACTGTACACCACAATTCTCGATCACTATCGTCAGAAATCGGCTCGCATGGCGCAGCAGTTCTGGCCTGTGGTAAAGAATGTTTATGAAACACAAGCTGCACAGTACGAAAACATTGTAACCCCGGTTACTGATGGAATAAAGACAATGCACGCTGTTGCCAATCTTAAAAAATGTTACGAAACACAAGGCCGCGAGCTGGTTTCTACATTCGAGAAAGGCACTATTCTTTCCATGATTGATGATGCGTGGAAAGAGCATCTGCGTGAAATGGACGATCTGAAACAAAGCGTTCAGAATGCCGTTTACGAACAGAAAGACCCGCTGCTGATCTACAAGTTCGAGTCGTTTGATCTGTTCAAACGCATGGCCGGCGAAACGAACCGCGAAATTGTTTCGTTCTTGTTTCACGGTGATGTACCGAAAGGCGATGCCGATGTTATTCAGGAACAGCAGTTGCGCAATGCACCGCCGCGTCAGCAGCCCCAGCCCAAACTTCAAACCACCCGCGAAGAAGTTGGAGCCGCACCGCAGCAGCAGCAACAGCAACCCGTTCAGCAAGGCGAAAACGGAATACCGCAGCAACGTCAACAGCCCGTTGTGCAGCAGGTAGTGCGGCAAGATCCCAAAGTAGGGCGCAATGATCCTTGCCCCTGCGGATCTGGGAAGAAGTATAAAAACTGTCACGGACAGTAAGCTATAAAGGGAAAAACGGGAGCTGATTTCAGCTCCCGTTTTATTTAAAGTTGTTTGGAACACTAACCAAGTATTTTTCACTATCAGGCAAGTTTTAATCTAAAACGAACTGTTACCAAGCTGGTTTGTTCTATATTTCGATAACTAACCCAACCTCGATAATGTCCCGGAACTATCCCATGTCTTTTCGTTTCTGCATGCTTCTGCTTCTGCTTACAGCAGGTGTTAGTTTGCAGGGACAGAATGGTATATGGACATGGATGAAGGGAAGCAGCTCCAATAACGCAACAGGAAACTTTGGGATTCAAGGTGTGCCTGCACCCGGCAACGAACCACCGGCTCTGTATGAGGTTGCGCAGTGGACAGATCTACAAGGCAATTTCTGGTTTTTTGGCGGGCTAAGGGTTGGGCCTATTCAAGAAGCAACTGCACTCTGGAAGTTTGACCCGATCACCAATAACTGGACTTGGATAAGCGGAACAACAGGATTTCAGCAAGCAGGTAGCTACGGTGTTCAGGGTGTGCCTTCGCCAACAAATATACCTGGATCGCGTGCCTGGGGAGCAGGTACTTGGACTGATGTAGCTGGCGATTTATGGCTCTTTGGTGGATATGGCTTTGATGCTGTTGGAAATGTTGGTGAACTTAACGATTTATGGAGATATTCGATTGCTACCAATGAGTGGACATGGATGGCAGGAACCAATGTAGCTAACAACCAAGGCAATTATGGCACATTGCAGGTAGCCGCCGCCACAAACATGCCGCCCGCCCGTTCAGAGTCGAATGCAACGTGGGTGAGTAATTCGGGCGAACTATGGATTTTCGGTGGGGCTGATGCCGGTTTTTATAACGATATGTGGAAATACGATCCGACCACAAATTTGTGGACATGGATGAGCGGCAGCAGCACTCCCAATTTGCCTGCTAACTGGGGTACGCTACAAGTGCCCGCCGCTACAAACACTCCAGGTGCGCGTTACAGCTACTCGAAATGGAAAGATACACAAGGTCGTTTTTGGTTCTATGGCGGTCAATTGTTATTGACGCCAAAGATGTCGGATATGTGGATGTATGATCCAACCACAAACTTGTGGACGTGGATGGCAGGCCCCAACACAAATAATCCACCGTCAACTTTTCAAACCCAGTGCCAGTTCACGTCTGCGTATCCGCAAGGGCGATTTGAAGGCAGAACTTGCTGGACTGATGAGTGCGGAAATTTCTGGCAATGGGGCGGCTTCTCTTCTGCTGGCGCACTCAATGATCTTTGGATGTTTGATCCACTTACAAGCCAGTTCAATTGGATTGGTGGCAACTTTTTGATTAATCAGCCAGGAAACTATGGAACCTTGCAAGTTCCTGCAGCCACTAATTATCCCGAATCGGCAGGCGGCAGTGTGAGCTTTCAGGATCTTGTCGGCGATTTTTGGATGTTTGGTGGCTGGACGGCTACCAGCGGTCGTACCAATGCTTTGTGGCGCTATCAACGCGATCCGTTATGCCCGGCAAGTTCATTGCTTAATGCCACATTTTCGCTGAATACATCCACAACTGGTTGTGCGCCGTTGCCTGTAGTATTTTCGCCTGTTAGTTCAAATCCGCAAGTTCAATACAACTGGAATTTTGGTGATACAAATACCACTGCCGATACAAGTAGTTTGCCGCAACCTAGTTACACCTTCACACAGGCAGGAACTTATACGGTAACGCTTATCATCACCGGCCCCGCTACCTGCGGCCCCACTTCTGATACAGCTACAGTGGTTGTTACCGTACAACCTGCTCCTGTAGTTGATTTGGGGAGCGACACGATTTTATGTGCATCGTCGCTGCTGCTTGATGCAGGGGCAAACGCTGCAACTTACGCATGGTCAACCGGTGATACAACCCAAACAATAACTGCCTCAGCATCGGGGATCTACTCGGTTGTAGTTACCAATGGTGCGTGCAGCGATACCGACAGTGTGCAGGTGCAGATTGTGCTTCCGCCTGCAATTGGCAACGATACAAATATTTGCCAAGGGCAAACTGTTCAACTCAATGGTGGTGCGGGTGCAACCTGGTTGTGGAGCACAGGCGATACCGCGTCAGTAATTACGGTTACTACTGCCGGTATCTATTGGGTTGAAACCACCACGCCGCCATGTGTACTTCGTGATTCAATTATAGTGCAGGTTGATCCTGTGCCATTAGTAAATCTCGGGCCAGACTCGTTGGTTTGCCCTGATAATGTGCTGGTGCTGGATGCCGGAAACCCCGGAGCTGTTTTTACATGGAACACCGGCGAGCAAACGCAAACTATTTTGCCGGATAGTTCGGGGACATATTCTGTGCAAGTGAGTTTGGGAAACTGTTTGACTGCCGATACCGTCAATGTTGTTTACCTGTTGCGTCCGGGACTGCAACGTGAACTCACGCTTTGCGGTGGTTTGGGTCTTGAGCTTGATGCTTCGGTTGCTGGTGCATCGGCATGGCTCTGGAATACCGGAGCCACAACCAGCAGCATTAGTGTGAGTGAACCGGGCGTTTATACTGTGCTTATCACCGCCGGTTCATGCATCATCGCAGATACTATTCAAATTAATGGTGTTTCGGGAGTCGGTGCATTGTTTGTCCCCAATACATTTACACCTAATGGAAATGGCAATAACGATAAATTTACAGCCTACGGCGAAGGCATTACTGATTTTCATCTCCTGATCTTTGACCGTTGGGGGCAGCTTATATGCGAAACTACTGATATTGTGAATGGTTGGGACGGAACTTACAAAGGCACTATCGTTCAAATCGACACTTATGTTTATCAGATTGAATACCGGTCAACCTGCACCGGTGGCGCGCTCGTCCGCCGATACGGGCATGTGAATGTGATTCGTTAAGCGATACACAAAAAAGGGCAACACTTAGCCCCGAAATAATCGCTATTTTTGTCCTTCACAGATGAGTCCAACAAACCTTTTCTACCATATTGGCCGCTACTGGCTGCTGATGCTTCAGGTCTTCCGCAAACCTGAAAAGCGAAAGATTTTTTGGCAGCGTTTTTTCCATGAAGTTGACGCTATCGGTATCGGTTCGCTGGGCATTGTAGCTATCATTTCCATTTTCATGGGCGCGGTTATTACCATTCAGGCCGCTTTCGGTTTCGAAAGTCCGTGGATTCCGCTCTATGCTGTTGGTCTTGCCGCCCGCGATTCTATCATTCTCGAATTTTCGCCCACTATTGTAAGTCTCATTCTGGCCGGTAAAGTTGGTTCCAGTATTGCGTCAGAAATTGGCAACATGCGCGTAACCGAGCAAATTGATGCACTCGATGTTATGGGTGTAAACTCGGCCAGCTTTCTGATTTTGCCCAAAGTATTGGCATCGGTAGCTATTTTCCCGTTTGTGGTAATGATTTCCATGTTCCTCGGTCACATTGGCGGTTTTGTGCTTGGTGTGGCTTCGGGAGTTGTAACGCCTTACGAATTTGTATATGGTATTCAGTATGAATTTCGCCCCTACAATGTGTTTTATGCGTTAATTAAAACAGCAGTTTTTGGCTTTATTATCCCTTCTGTTTCGGCCTATCATGGCTATTATACCAAGGGCGGTTCGCTCGAAGTAGGGCAGTCGAGTACCAATGCTGTAGTTTATAGTATTATTGCGCTGCTGTGTTTTAACTTTTTGCTCACTCAATTGCTGCTGGCATGATCGAAGTAAAGAATCTGAGCAAAGCATTTGGTGAGAAAGTTGTGTTGCGCGACTTTTCATTCACGTTTGAAGAAGGCAAATCGAACCTGATTATTGGCGAAAGCGGAACCGGTAAATCGGTGCTTTCAAAGTGCATGGTAGGTTTGATTACACCCGAAACCGGTGAAGTACTTTACGACGGGAAAGATTTTTTGAAGATGGATTTTGAGGCGCGCAAAGATGTGCGTCAGCAAATAGGCATGCTGTTTCAGGGCGGTGCGCTTTTCGATTCTATGACAGTTGAGGAGAATGTAATGTTTCCGCTCAATCTGTTTACAACGATGACTGAAGCCGAGAAGCGCGACCGTGTTATGTTTTGTTTGGAACGCGTTAACCTTCCGCAATCGGCAAAACTGTATCCTGCTGAAATCAGCGGAGGCATGAAAAAGCGCGTAGCCATTGCCCGCGCCATTTCACTTAAACCACGTTACCTGTTTTGCGACGAGCCGAACTCCGGCCTTGATCCGCTAACAGCTATCCGCATTGATGAGCTGATTCAGGAAATTACCGAAGAGTATAAGATGACAACTATTGTCATTACACATGATATGAATTCGGTGCTGGAGATTGGCGATAAAATTGCATTTCTGCACAAAGGCGCAAAACTTTGGGAAGGCAACCGTCACGAAATTTTGACTGCCGATGTTAAAGAGTTGTCGGATTTTGTTTACGCTACGAAGTTCCTGAAATCGTTCCGTGAGCAGTTGCGGAAAATGTAGGTATATTGTTTACCTATTATAGATTTCTCTGCGGTGCCCAATTTTAATTACTGTAATAGTAAGTATATTATCTTCAATTGTATAAATAATCCGATAGATCGCCGGATCTAACACGCCACATATTCTTTTTTTGTCCTTGAAGTTTCTTACATCCGGCAGGGCGCGGATTTTCTGATAAATTATCAATCAGATCAATAATCTTTTTTTTGTCCTTTGCATTTAATTCGGAGAGTTCTTTGAATGCCCGTTTGTCAATATTAATTTGGTAATTCATTACTTCTTATTGAGCAGTTGTTTTTTAGCAGTAGTCCACTCCATCGTTTCACCTCCGATACGAGATTCCGCAATTAATGAATCAATTAGTTCATAAATTTCCTCTTCCCGCTTTTTAAGTACACTAATATCTATTACAACAGACTTTTTTCTGTTTTTTTCATCGATGATAAAACTAACACCTTTCATAAACTTTAAATTTTACTACTAATATACATTATTCTTTGCGCTTGTTATAATTCAAACTGAGCACATGCTTACCTTTGCACCATGTATGAACCGCAAACACCGCATTTTGTGCTGGCCGATGGCACGTACTGCCATATTCTCTCAGATCGCTTGGTAATTGCCAAAAAAGAGATTCCGGCTGTATTGCCTGAGCCCGATGGCAAGAAACTCTGGTTTGAAGTTATCGGAATGAGTTTTGCGGCATTGATTATGTTCTTCTTTTGTGTGACGATGATTTTATCGGGCTATTTTCTGCTGGCCTTTTTAACCTTTGCATTAGCCTGTTTTTCGGCATTTGCAGCTTACCGGATGTTTGGTTTTACCGATACAAAAGCGATTATCCGAGATGATATTTTACAGATCGTTTATCACCGCCGGAAAATCGGAAATGATGCATTCATTGTTTTATACACTGATCCGCAAGGCAAACCCGCCCGCCGCCGCCTGAATATTTATGACTCGCAGGAGTGCATGGTTCAGGCGCTGCAGGTAATGGATGAAGAAGGTTTGTTTGGAGATGGATCGATGAGAAGAACAGCGGTGCAGTAATTGCGCGTGTTTATCATCAGAATATCAGAGCCTGTTTAAAATTCGTTTTTGAGGTTTGTTATGAGTAGATTTTTTTTCAGACAAGGCGCATTTTGAAGGCGATCCTGGGAGAGGATCGACAAAAAATGCAACGCAGGATGAGGAAAAATATGCCATGACAAAGCCAAAGGATGATTTTTAAACAGGCTCTTAGTATCAGGAATGAATAGTTTTTCTGATCCTGCTTAAACTTTCGGGAGTAATACCGAGATAAGACGCAATGTGCTTAGATGGCGTGCGCCTGATAATTTCTGGTTGCTTCTGCAACAACTGCCGGTAGCGCTCTTCAGCTGTTAATGTCAGTAATTCTACCTGCTGATTTTGCTTATGAATAAATAAAGACTCAGCAGCAACACGGCCGATTTGAACACCAAACGGCGATTCGGTATAAAGTTTTTCCAGCGATGTATGCGAGATCGAAAGTACTTCTAATGATTCGAGCGCTTGTGTGTATAATGGTGTTGACGATTGCGTGAGGAACGACATATAATCACAGAAAAATTCTTCTTCGTAGCAAAGATCAAGACAAATTGCATGACTGCTTTTGTCAAGGAATAATCCGGCCGAGCCATTGATAATAATATTCAGGAATGATTCTTTGGAGTGACTTTCTTTCAGAATTTCATTCTTTCGGAATTTTCTGTGTTGAAGTAATGCCGCGAAAACTTCCCAAACTTCAACCGGAGCGGAATAGTACGGATCAAATATGCGCTTAATACGTTCGGCTTTTGTCATTCTTGTTCACTCATTAATTCGCCAAGCACTTCGCGCACAAGATCCTGTTCAAAACCGCGCGACATCAGATAGCGGATTAATTTATACTGTCGTTTCTGCGGATGTTTTTCTTTTTCGGTTTTCGCTTTTTTCTCGGCTTGTTTTCTGAGCACGCGCATATATTCATCTCCGTCAATAACAGCAAGTGCTTTACGAATAACGGGTTCACTGATGCGGTGCTGTTTCAGTTCGATTTTAATTTTTATGCGTCCCCATTGTTTGATGCGGAATTTTCCGCTCACAAAAGCTTCTGCAAAACGTTCTTCACTGATGAAGTTTGTACTGATCAGTTCAGCAATAATATTCTCTATAGCTTCTGCCCACAATCCCCAGCTGTACAATTTATCGCGCACTTCCTGCTGGCTGCGTTCCTGATAGGCGCACCAGCGTTGAGCTTTGGTTAAAGCTTCAGCAGGATCTGTTATCTTCTTTTCGGGCGATGTGTTCACAGTGCTAAAATACAAAGCGCGGCTGTTGTTTATGCAGCCGCGCTTTGTATTTAACGAACATTGATTTACCAGATGTTTACGCGCAAACTATCAGGCCGCCACATAGGCTGACCTTCTTTTACTCCGAAAGCGGCATAAAACGCAGGAATATTTGCAAACGGACCGTTCACACGCCATTCGGCAGGTGAGTGTACATCAGTCATCAGGCGTTTGCTGAGTTGCTTTTCGGTTTGATGTCCGAGCCAGCCCAGCGCATAGCCTAAGAAATAGCGCTGCACTGGTGTATAGCCCGAAATCTTTTCGCCTTTTTTATACTGCTCTGTTTTTTTGAATGCTTCGAGGCCGAGCAGAATTCCGCCATAGTCAGCAATGTTTTCGCCGAGTGTGGCTTTTCCGTTAATGTGTTTGCCGGGCAGCGGTTCGTAAGCATCAAACTGATCAATCATAACCTGTGCACGCTTGATGAATTTTACTTCATCGTCTTTTGTCCACCACTGTTTCAGATTACCTGCATCGTCAAACTGCCGGCCTTCATCATCAAAACCATGTGTGATTTCGTGACCAATGGTTGAAGCACCGCCGTAGCCGTAAACAACTGCATCATCAATAAGCGAATCAGGCATGCCCGGTATCGCGAAGATGGCAGCAGGCAGTACGATCTCGTTGTTCGACGGGTTGTAGTAAGCATTGTAGGTTTGCGGTGTCATTTCCCACTCATTGCGGTCAACCGGCTTTCCGTATTTCGAGATCATATCATTAAAGCGCCAGCGCATCGCATTCATCATGTTTTCGCAATATGAATTTGTGCCGACCATTAATTTCGAGTAATCTTTCCATTGATCGGGATAACCAACTTTCTTTTTCATTGTCGAAAGCTTGGCTAATGCTTTTTGCTTGGTCGTGTCATTCATCCATGTCAGCGCTTTAATGCGTTCAGCATAAACTTCACGCACAGCTTCAACCATATCGTTGTAGCGTTTCTTGGCAGTTTCCGGGAAATATTCATTCACGAAAAGTTTGCCCAGTACCATGCCCATTGCATCGCCTTCTGAGTCGAGCACTCGTTTCCAGCGCGGGCGTTGTTCACGAGCACCTGAAAGTGTTTTTCCGTAAAAGTTGAAATGCTCGGTATCAATTGGTTTTGAGAGATAATCGGCATACGCAACAACGAGGTGATAACGCATGTAGTTTTTAAGCGCCGGAACAGATGTGGATTTCAGTGCTTTTTCAAGGCCGCTGTAAAACTCAGGCTGACCAACAATAATTGAATCAACACCTTTTAATCCGAATCCGGTAAATGCAGTTTGCCAGTCGATAGAAGGCGTGAGTTTTTTTGTAACATCACCCACCGACATTTTATTGTAGTTTTTGATAGGATCACGGCGCTCTTCGAGTTTGCGCGAAACCATTGCAAGCTTGGTTTCAAAACCCACTACATCAGCAGCGGCAGTTTGAGCAGAAGCCGCAGGTTCGCCAATGAGTTCGAGCATTCGGCCAATATGCGCCTGATATTCGGCACGGATGGCTTTGGTTGCCGAATCATTATCAAGGTAATATTCGCGCTCTTCGAGACCGATTCCGCCTTGATAAAGGCCAACAGCCATCACATCACTGTTGCGGGCATCCTGCCCGATGTATGCACCCCAGAAAACGCCTGTACCAAGCGGTTCCATTGCCAAAGCGGCATCTACAATGCCTTTAATATCGGCAGCTGCATTAATGCGGTTAAGTTCATTCTGCAGGGGTGAAATGCCCAGTTTGTCGGCTTTGGCAGAGTCCATGCCTGTGCTCCAGAAATCACCGATTTTTCGTGTGTCGGTCCCTTCGGCGGCATTAGCTTTGGCGGCATCTTCGTTTATGCTGCGCAGGTTTTTATTGATTTCATCACGTACCAGATGGCCAATTGTCCAGCTGTTTTCCGAACCCGGAATCGGATTGTTTTTGATCCAGCGTCCGTTTGCATAACGAAAGAAATTATCGCCGGGATTAACGGTAGAATCCACGTTTTCAGCAATAATGTCGCGCATCGGTGCTTTGGTTTTTTGTTCAGAAGCTGCTTCAGAGCAGGCAATCAATATGGCCAATGCGGCCGATGACCAGAGAAGTTTTTTCATTAGGAGTCTCTTTAGATGCCGCAATATACAGCGATTTTTTTCGCCTTATGCCTGTCCTGTAAATGATCCAGACCGTTTGTAAAATAATTTTTCAAGTGCTGTAACAAATTATCAGGCACAAAACGTCACATACTGAAATACAGTTCAGAACTAAAGGCAGGACGTGTTTAGTCTATAGGCGTCTTCAAACAAACATACAACGATGAGCAAAGCATTTCTCGAACTCCTCATGCATCTGGCAATTTTGCAGCGTGTATTGATTTGGGTTATGAAAGACAGAACCAGATTCACTATGATATAAACATTTCATGCAGCGGTGAGTTTCAGCTTCGCTGATGAAGACGAACGGCTGTCCGAATATTCGGGCAGCCGTTTAGTTTTTTTTGAATCTTGGAACTCAATAAAATCAATGTATTCGGCTGCATGAAAAATTATTTTCAGAAAAAAATGATGCAGAGCTGTAACAAACCGGTAACCCTAAATCGTCTTATTCATGAAACTCACCAACAACTACACAACACTAAACAACGCTGCACCATGAAAAAGCTCGTACTCTTCTTCGCCCTTTTCCTCGCTTTTACATTCACCGCAAACGCCGGCAACGGTCACCGCGATCTGATGAAGCGCATTAACAATCAGCTTGGTTTTACAGCCAAAGAAAAAGCTGAACTCGGAACAGGCGTAGCGGTTGTAACTTTCACAATCGACGGAAACGGACAGATCAATGTACAGAGTTGCGATGCAACCACCGAAGCACAAAAAGCAGCAGTAACCGAACGCCTCAATAAATTTTATGTGTACAATGCGCCGGTAACTCCTGGCACAGTTTATATGATGAAAGTTGATTTTACGCAGAAGTAATTTTTTGCAACATCCCCAAGAAAACAAAAGCCTCTCGAAGTATTTCGAGAGGCTTTTGCTTTATAAGTAGTTACTTCTTTTTCTGCAGTGTCTCCAATGTAAGTTTAGCGATGTCTTGTGTAATTTTTGTTGGCGAATGACAATCGCAATTGCTGAAACCGATTACATAAATATCTTCTCCGGGAATATAAACTCCCATTGATTTAAAACCAAAAACACTGCCGCCATGCTCTCTGTCGGGCGTGCCGTTAATATCTCTGATATGCCAGCCATATCCGTAAGTAAATTCTTCGCCGCTGTTTAATTTGTATTTCGTGAATGCTTTCTTCACATTCTCAGCTTTCAGCAGAACATTTGTGTTTAATGCAATTTGCCATTTCAGCATATCATCAACGGTTGACATTAATGAGCCGGAAGCAAAAGGGACACTAAAATTGATTACCGTTTTATTTACGTAGCCACTTTCTTTTTTATGATAACCATAAGCACGATTTTTAACTATTTGTCGGTCGCTTGCATAAGAAGAATGTGTCATTCCGGCTTTTTCGAAAATTCGTTTTTCAATAAAATCCTCATACGTTTCGCCCGAAACCAATTCAATAATATAGCCCAATAATACATATCCGGAATTGTTGTAATCAAACTTCTCGCCTGGAGCAAAATCAACTGGCTCATTTTTAAAGAAATCAACCATCATCTGAGGAGTCATTTCTTTTTGAGCAATATCACGAAGCGTTTTCATTTTCGTGAAATCCTTAATCCCGGAAGTGTGCGTTAGTAAATGATGGATGGTTATTTTATTGCCGGAAGGATAATCAGGTATAAACTTTGAAATCGTATCAGCTACGCTCAACTTACCTTGCTCTTCAAGCATTAACACCGCAATTGCCGTAAACTGCTTGGTCATTGAGCCAATCTGAAATACATGATCTGTTGTGAGATCTGTATTTAATTCAAGATTCGATTTGCCGAATGCTTTTTTATAAATTGCTTTGCCGTTTTTGGTAACCATAAACACACCGCCGGGGCCTTCTTTATCATTGAACTCGGCAGTTATCAAACTGTCAATCTTACTTTCAAAACTTTTTGAGGAAGAACGATATGAAGCTGTGAGAACTACTAAAAATAAAACAGCTATTAACTTGAAAGATTTCTGCATTTTTATATTGATGTTATTTAGTTTTAGTTTAGACAGTTTATTATCAACAAGTTAATTCAACTCAGATTTGCCGGCTAATGATTAGGTGATTTTTGTTTGATCTTTTATTTGTTAATCCCTGGTAAATAAAGACGTTTGGCGATAAAATAGGTTACCCTAAAAAAAACAAACTTTCCTGAGAAACGATTCTGATAATTGAGAAAAAAATAACTGATTACTACCAGCGAATTACAAAATCTTCTTTTATCTGTCCATTGCGAAAAAACACTAATCCGAAATCAAAAACGTCAATTGTAACTGTCACGTTTTTATCGGCCTGTATTACTTCCCAAGCCTCTTCCATTTCGGCCGACCAATGAATATCATCAAAAATAAAAACGGTGTTTTCATGCGCAAAAGGCAGGCATGCGTAGAAATAATCGAGTGTCGGCTGTTTGCGGTGATTGCCGTCGAAATAAACATAGTCAACACTTTTCAGTGTTTGCAGAGCCGGTAAGAGTTCATTCTCAAATGTGCCTGTGCGCAGCTCAATTTTTGTATGTTGTTGCTTAAACACCTCTGCTGCCAATGCCGATGTTTGCGGACAGCCTTCAATGGTTATGAACTTAGCATCGGGGGCAGCACTTTGCTGATAAAGCGTTGTAATGCCCAGCGATGTGCCCAGTTCAAGCATCGTACCCGGCGCAAAGTGCCTCACTAAACGATGTAGTAATTGCGCCGCATGCGGAGGCTTTGCTGCCCGCTTCGCAATATCGGCAACCGCACGCGGACCAGACACGCCTGTGCCGAAATCACTCACTTCTATGGTATCATGGTTGTTCAGGCACAACGTCCGCCAGGCCTCTGCAGGATGTGAACCAAAATCATCGGCCGATGCCGGAGGAAAAACTTTTTCGTTCAGCGCATACACAAAAGGCGAATGAACACCGTGCCTGTTTTTAGCAACAGAACGATACCTTAACCAAGCTTTTGCACGAAACCAGACCGACATTAGTTAGAAATTACTGTAAACTCAGTACGTCGGTTTTTCTGACGATTTTCAGGTGTATCGTTGGGCACTTTTGGCTTAGTATCACCGTAACCTTTGCTCGTTAAACGCGATGCATCAATGCCGCCGGCTACCAAATAATCAACTACCGCTTTTGCACGGTTTTGCGAAAGTGTGAGATTAGCTGTTGGAGAACCTACATTATCGGTATGTCCGCTGAGTTCGGCGCGGATATTCGGATTGGCAGTAAGGAAGGCAATAAGTTTATCGAGTTCTGCTTTGGACTCGGGACGAAGATCAAATTTCCCGGTTTCAAAGAATACGTTTTTCAAATCTACAGTCACACCGGGTTCAATGGGCTGCATCGGCACATCCATACGAACAGGTTTCCATGGATCTTCCGAAGCTTTGAGTTGGAACGTTTCAGAGTAAAAAAGGTATCCCGGACTGCTTACATTCAAAGCATAGTTTTTGTTTACCGGAATACACACCAGAAATTCGCCCGAAACAGGATCAGACATGGATGCCGCAACTACAGTTCCGGTTTCAAGATCAATAAGTTCGAATGATGCAGAAAGCGGTTTTGTTGTTCGCTTATTAAACACTTTGCCCTTCATATAAGTAACCTGAACAGGCTGCGCACTTTTCGGAAGCTCAAACATATAAATGTCTTCACAGCCTGCTGTTCCTTCGCGGTCTGAAGAGAAATAAGCATATTCGCCTTTGCTGTTTACAATCAATCCGCTTTCATCTTTAAACGTATTGATCGGATAGCCGAGATTTTCGGGCTTGCCCCAATTCCCGTCAGGCATGCGGCGCGAAACATATAGATCAAGTCCGCCCATACCAACGTGTCCGCTGGATGCGAAGTACAGTGTTTGATTATCAGGATGAATAAACACGCCTTCTTCGCGGCCGGGTGTATTAATGGTTTCACCCAAATTTACCGGCTGACTCCACGAATTATCGGGCTGCAAAATACTCATCCATATATCACCATCGCCAAGTCCGCCGGGACGGTTGCTTACGTAGTAAAGTGTTTTTCCGTCGGACGAGAACGAAGGCTGCGATTCCCAGTAGCGTGTATTGAGCGGTCCGCCCACATTGCTGGCGCGGCTCCATTGTCCGTTTACTTTTTTGGTAAAGAAAATATCGCAACTTCCGAAGCCCTGCCGCCCATTTCCATAATCGCCGTATTCTTCGCAGGCTGCAAAAAACAGAAAGCGTCCGTCAGGCGAAAGGCTCGGAGCGCCTTCGTTGCGGTCGGAGTTTACCATCGGACTTAACCCCGAAGCCACGCTCCACTCGCCGCCCGGATTACGGTAGCTCACAAAAAAATCTTCCTGCGAAACACGCAGCACACCGTTTTCATCGGGTTTGCGGCTGTTGCGGGTAAACAAGAACATGCTTTCATCAGCAGTAAGATTGGGAAAGTATTCGCACTCGGCGCTGTTAATGCCGTTTCCGGCATTCACCGGATTAAACGGAACAGGATTCGCAATAGCGTTCATGGCAAAATCGCAGGAAGCAACACCAATTTCGGCTTTTGTAAAATAAGCCTGACTCACACCGCGGGGATTGCGTTTTATGAATTCCTGATAATGCTTTTTTGCATCAGCATAGCGCCCCACTTTCATTTCGGCCATTGCACAATCGTAGTAACTGTGCAAACTGATGTTGGGATTCACGCCAAAAGCCTTATTGAATGCGTCCGCACACTCGGCCCACTGCCTGCGTTCGCCGTGAATATTGGCTTTAAGCAGATAAGCCTCTGCAAAATTCGGATCGGCTGCAACAGCTTTCCCGATTTCGGCCAGCGCTTCTTCGTATTTATAGCCGTTGCGAAATTCCTGCGCAGCGCGATAAGCTTTCTCTGCTTTCTTATTTGTAGTTGAAAGCACCTGCGGCGGCTGGGCGCGGCAAGAGGTGAGAATGCCTGTGAGAGCAAAAAAGAGAATCAGAATGCGTTTTGCCATGATCATGGTATGTGCATGTATTTATGCGTTTGCAGCGACATGTTCCAGTTCGGATGCTGCATTACGTAATCAACTAACTGAGGCATTATGCGTTCGGCGCGACTCCATTCGGGCTGCAAAAACAGCATACAATCGGAGCCAACCAGAGCCGCATTTTCTTCTGCCCAGCGGAAATCATCGGTATTAAAAACAATCACCTTCAATTCGTGTGCCCTTTTGTAGTTTTCGGGCACCGGCCGACTTGTTTTTTTTGGCGAAAGACAAATCCAGTCCCAGGTTCCGGTGAGCGGATACGCCCCGGAGGTTTCAATAAATGTAGCAATACCGTGTTCGCGAAGCTTTGCGGTAAGGTAATCGAGCTGAAATGCAGAGGGTTCTCCGCCGGTCACTACAACAGCTTTGGCAGGATGTTTCAGGGCATTTTCAACAATGGTATCGGCAAGAGTAAGCGGATGCGTATCAGCATCCCAGCTTTCTTTCACATCGCACCAATGGCAACCAACATCACAACCACCAAGACGGATAAAGTAAGCCGCTTTTCCGGTGTGATAACCTTCGCCCTGAATCGTGTAAAACTCTTCCATGATAGGCAACAGGCGGCCTGCATCGAGTTCAATTTGTTGTTCGGGACTGAGAGAAGAAGGTGTAACGTTGCCTGAAAACTTCACTGGTTTGTTTGCTGTTGTTGTGTGCACGAAGGTACGGAAAACCTGTGTTTTCAAATAAAGCAGTATCTTATTACCGGCACAGCGTTATACCTGCATAACGCCTCCGGCTGTAAAAAGTAACGCAGGCAGCTCATTTTACTCCTTGGTTTATGTACAGAATAGCTTTTTTCATCGCTGCTGCTTTTCTTTTTTTCACGCAATCTGGTCACGCAACAACATGGGATGAACCCTGGCAAGACAGCGTAATTTGCAAAGCCGATTTTTTTGTGCTGGCCGAAATCGGTCATGTGAATAAACACAAAGGTGTTAAACTCAAAATCCTGAAAACATTAGCCGGAGGCGAGCTTAAAGGCACAATTAAAGTTGATAATTTCTATCTGCTCGATTTATGCAGCTACAGCGGCGGACACGGGCCTGAGTTTTATTTTCCGAAAGGGAAGAGTTATTTTTTCCTGAAGAAGAACAGCGGTAATACTTATTCAATTGCCACACCATCGGCCGGTTTCGATTATGTTGAAGAAAATAAAGTGTATGCAACGTATCGCATCACTCAGCACAAAAGCATTGTCCCTGTTGATGTTTATGAACAAACAATGACAGCGCTTTTCAATCATTATCATGGTAAAGCATTTGATCTGAACTACATTCATAATTTCATTACCACACAACTCAGTAAAAAACCTGCAGGCCACAACCAAGACGAAATCAGCGAATTCTTTTTGCAGCATGCAGCACTTGAATGTATTTATCACCTTAAACTTCCCGGCTACTACGAGCGCATTCTTCCTTTTCTCTACGATACATCAAATTACCACATTCAGATTTCGGCAGCGCGGGCACTTGCATCCTGCAATACTGATGATTGTAAAACTGTGCTGATAAATTTCATTGCCGATTCGGTTCAGTCCGCATTTACACAAACTATTTGTGTTTACAGTTTAGCTTACATGAAACCGGCAGCACTGAAAGCAGAATTAACTTTGCTCAAAGAAAAAGCATCGAACGTGCGCGGCGATTTTGGTGAAAACCTTATGGATCCGCGCATTTGCACAAGCATGCCAAGCCCAAAAGAAGCGCTGGCTAATTTGCTGCGGACGTTGTAAGTATTATTTGCATAATTCGGTAAGCACTAACCAGCTCATCAAGCCTGCTCCGGTTTCCAACGCAGCTTCATCAATATCGAAATTCGGGTGATGTACGCCGTGTGTAAAACGCCCGTCGGCTGAAGCTGTTCCCAAGCGATAAAAACACGCTGGCATTTTCTGCGAAAAAAAGGCGAAGTCTTCGGCGGTCATGCGCATACTAAGCTCGGTTACATTTTCTTTTCCGAGATATTCTTCCGCTGCATTCCGCGCCGATGAAGTAAGTGCTGCATCATTCACCAAAAAAGGATAACCGCGCTCGATACGAAACTCACAACGTCCGCCGAGGCTTTCGGCAACTTCGGCAGCTGTTTGCACCATTATACTGTGTGCTTCGCTTCGCCACACTTCGTTCATGGTGCGGAATGTGCCTTCGAGTTTTACTTCGGCGGGAATTACGTTGGTCGCGCCTTTGCCTTCAATTTTCCCGAAGGCAAGCACGGTGGGCGTTTCGCGGGTTTGTGCAATGCGTGTAGCTTCATCCATAAACTGCTCCTGAAGTTTGAGCAGAATGGCCGAAGCAATAATAAGCGGGTTTACATAATCGGCAGGCATGGCTGCGTGTCCGCCTTTTCCGGTTACAGTCATGTACAGTTCATCGGTAGAAGCCATGTACATACCGCTGCGGAAACCAACTTTACCGGCAGGCAGCGATGGAAAAACATGCTGCGCAAAAATGGATTCTGGCTTGGGATTTTCCAGCACACCATCGCGAATCATTAGCGATGCACCGCCGGGCAACACTTCTTCGCCGGGCTGGAAAATAAGTTTTACTGTTCCGGAAAATGCTTCGCGCAATCCGTTCAAAATAGTTGCTGCTCCCAGCAAACAAGCGGTATGCACATCGTGCCCGCAAGCATGCATGATGCCGGGAACAGTTGAAACATAATCTGTGTTGTTGGCTTCAGTTATCGGCAGCGCATCCATATCGCCGCGAAGCGCAATTGTTTTGCTTTGCGGATTGCGGCCCTCGATCAGCGCTACAATGCCTGTGCCCGAAAGCCTTTTGTGCGAAATGCCGAGTGCCGATAGTTGCGCCTCTACAAAAGCTGCTGTATTGTGCTCCTGAAACGAGAGTTCTGGGTGAGCATGAATGTGCCGGCGGATTTCGGTAATGCGCGGCAGAAGGTTTTTTGCAGCCTGCTGCACGGCAATTTTTAATTCGTCGCGACTCATCAGAAATCAAGGCTGAATGAAAGATACATCTGCCGCGGTAAAATTACCCGGTCTTCAACTCCCCAGGCCATATCGAAACGCACAAAATAACCCCAGATCCGGCTTCGCACGCCCCAGCCAAAACCGCCGACAAATGGTTCTTTGTGGTTTTTCAGCACAACTACAATTGGATTGCCGGGCGAACCAATGTAGGTTGTGTTGAGCGAATTGCTTTCGTCGTATGGACTTTTTCCTGTCCATGCAGTTCCGAAATCGCCAAAGCCGATAACCTGAAAATTATTAATGAAATCAGAACGCAGCGGACGGTTAAGCAGGTAGCGGAACAACGGCATCCGAAGCTCGGCATTAATCAATGCGAAGCTGTTTCCGTTTCTGATGTTCTGCAAAAATCCGCGCATCGGCGTTGCCAGCGTTTGATAAGAATAGTTCTGGTCATCGCTCACGCGAACACTTTGATCAAATTTCGGAAACAACCAGTTATCAACTCCGCCGAGATAATACACCAATTTTTCTCGACCAAAAGATGTTGCTCCTGAGATACGTGTAGCGAGAATAAACTCGCGGTGAATACGCAGGTAATAACGAAAATCAGCACCTACGGCATACAAATCATTTTTAAACCAGCGGTTTGATTTTTGATCTGCGCCCCACAAACTATCAAGTCCCTGAAATGTCTCTGCAAAAACTTTGAAGCGCATTCCATTGTACAAATTCAATCCGCGCTTAATCGTGTTATCGAACACAAATTCAACTTTGATGTTTGCGGAGTTGAAATATGTATTGCGCGCATTTAACGAAGCAAAGTCTGTTGACTGAATAACACGGCGGTCGTTGCGGTAACCAACCATTCCGCGCAGCGATGCAACTTCACTAAACGGCCAGCGCAAGCCGTAGCGTGCTTCATGTGTGTGTATGCGGGTTGAACCGGTGCTGCCTGTTAAGTTTTGAAATGCCTGCCGGTGCAGAATCCATGTTCGGTCGAGACGGCGGGTGCGGTCTTCATACAGCAGCAGGTATTCGTTATTCATCAGATTGGCTGATAAACGAACTCCGCCTGTAATCTTTCGATCTTCAAGCAAATCGGTAAGTCCGATTTTAAACAAGCCTGTAAAACCGGGATTGAGGTACACCGGCGAACTTCCGCCTGTAAAACGCTGATAGCCGATATTGAGAAAACTATTGTCTAATTGCCCGGTGAGATACTCAAGCGAATATTGCACATAGTAGTTGCGCACAATCGGAAGCAAAAACGGATCGGGTGCTGTTTTCACAGTATCAGTTGCAGCAACTGTTACCGCAGTACTGTCTGTTTTTGTAGCTGTTGAAGGCTTGTTTCCGAATGTATAATTATTGATGTCGATGCCGCTGGAGTCGGTTGTTTTGGGTTTCTCAGGCACAAGCACCGTTTGCATTCGTTGCTGCGGAATCAGCGGTTTGGGCGGATTGACCCGGGCAAGTGAATCAATTTCTGCATCAATGCGCGCAATTTCCAGTACGCGGTCGCGGTGAATAGTGTTGCGCAGTTTCTTTGATGTTATTTCTCCGAAATTGGTGAGCTGATTCACATAAACCTGCCAGCGTCCGTCATGAAAAACTACTTCGGCATATTGTCCTGATGCAGGTGCAACATCTTGTTCCGAAATTGAGTATCGGTAATTTGTAGCCGTAACGCTTCGCGCAAAATAGCGGTAATGTGCTGCTGTATCCACATAAGCAATTGAGCTGTCGAAATAACCAACATACCGGTTACGCACACCATTCTGATCACTGAGATAGGTAAAATGTGTATCGTCCCACGGCATCGGCTGCAACTCGCTTACACCGGGTGTATTGGTGATGCGGCGCAGCAAAACCGAACCTGATTTTACATTATACAAAAACAAATCATACGAATGCGCGAGTATAACTTCGGTGCCTTTGCTGCGTTTGTCTATAGTATCTGAAACGCGGTTCGAACTGAAAATAATACTGCGTCCTCCGTCAACAAAACGAGGATTAAGATCATCGTAAATATCTTTGGTAACGGGCGTTGTTGCTCCTCCCGAAATGGTGTACAGGAAAATATCGGTTTGCCCGTTTTGCACGGCCGACATTACAAACTGTGTCCCGTCGGGCGAATAGCTGAAGTCGATGATCTTGATAAAATTGAAAATCGGTTTCACAATTTTTTCTCCCGATTCAATTTCATAAATCACCAAAAAAGTTTCTCCGCGTTTTTCATAAATCCACGAGATTAACTTGCTTCCGGGATGCCAGCTTACCAGCGGATATGAATAATCGTTGATGCGATCTATTTTGTGTCCGAGTTTAAGCAGACGTTTGCGTTTGCCTGTTTGCAAATCCTGAAGCCAGAGTTTCGTTTGTCCGAGTTCATTGGTTACATAACAAATACTTTTTCCGTCGGGACTAATTTTTGCCTGACTGTAAGCCGCGGCAGCACGCGGTTTTGTTACAGGTTTAATTCCCTGCGGTAATGTGCGCGTTGAGTCTTCGCTGTTGTATCGTTCCAGAAAATAGCTTTGCCATTCTATGGCCAATACTTTAACATTTGTTCCGATAACAAAAAGCGTGGCGCTCTCCACATTCCGGCTAACGCGGGTCATGTAAAGAATATTCGGAATCACTCCGGGGCTGTATTTTTCGGAAATGTAATACCAGATTGAATGGCCGGCAAGCCGAGCATCTTCGCCCAGCAAATGATTGAATTTGCGGAAACGCCCTGAAGTAATTCCATCGCGCACACGACTGTCGATATCGGTATTCCAGCCATGTGCAACAAAAGAAATCAAGCCCTTGGTGTACCATTCGGGCAAAGCCAGCAGGGTTGAGTTTTTCACCATATCGCGGGCATTGCCGCCATACATCATGCTGTTGAGAATAACTTCTGCAATTCCGCCGCGAATTTGTTCTTCGAGTTTGGCGTGATCGCCTTCGTAGTACAGAAATACTTTTGTGCCTACAAGGCGCGTAGTTCCGCCAACGTTCGATGATTCGTCGGTAGTGAGTCCGGCATTGCTTTGCTTAAAATCTTCCTGCTTATTATACACCACAAATTCGATACGGCTTTCGAGCGGGTAATCGAAAAAGCGTTCAATTTCGGCAAGATGATTTTTTGCTGCACGGGCTACATAAATAGCCATTTCCTTTCCGCCGGTATTGTAATACACATCATACTTGGGGAAACGGAAATAGTTCCACTTAAAGCTCTGATACTGCAGCCGGTTTTTCCCAAAATCGGTTTGAGAACCATTGTAGAACTGAGCTCCCGCGGTAAACGGAAGTAACAAAAGCAGCAGAAAGCGTAAAAAGCGCATCATAGAGGTATCACCCAAAACCAGCGTTGAGGCTTTAAAGTTAAGGAAATTGTGCTGCTTATCGGGTATCACAGACAAGTTTGTACTGCCAAACCAAATTTTGAAGATGCGGCAACTGATCGTGTATATTTGCCGTATGCTGCAACTGAATAGTTTTACATTCAACCCGTTTTACGAAAACACATACATTTTATTCGACGAGTCGAAAGAATGTGTAATTATTGATCCCGGCTGTTTTGATGCTGATGAGGAAAACGAGCTGCGTTCGTTTATCAGCGATAGCGGACTTACACCTGTTCGGCTGCTGAACACGCATTGCCATATTGACCATGTGTTGGGGAATAAATTTGTAAGTGATACCTGGGAAATTGGTTTGGAAATTCCGGTTAATGAAGCAACTGTGCTGAACAGCTATGCGCAAACCTGCCATTTGTACGGCATTCCGGGCAATCAGCAGCCGGAGGTTTCGCGGCATATAACAGATACCGAAACGATTAGTTTCGGTACTACAACGCTCCAAGTTATTCCGGCACCCGGCCACTCGCCCGGGCATGTTTGTTTCTACAATGCCGAAAGCAAAGTGCTGATTGGAGGCGATGTGCTTTTTCGCGGCAGTGTGGGGCGCACCGATTTGCCCGGAGGAAGCAGTGCGCAATTACTGAAAAGCATCCGCGAAAAATTATTTGTCTTGCCCGATGATACAGTTGTTTACCCCGGCCACGGCCCTTCAACAACCATCGGCTTTGAAAAAATGAGCAATCCGTTTGCCGGCTTGCAGCTTGCACAATAACGTCAGGCAAAACTACAATGCAATCAGCTCAGCAAAGCCGTTTTATACTTACACCTCTGCACATGCACATTGTGCTGGCATTGGTGTGTACGGCATTTGTGCTGATTAAACTGCCGTATGTTGAGTTGCCGTATTACTGGGATGAAGCTTGGGTATATGCACCGGCGGTTCAGGAAATGGCGGCTTCCGGGCCTTCGCTGGCTCCCGATGCAATTCCGGCCGAGCTTACCCGCGGGCATCCGCTGCTGTTTCATTTTCTCGCGGCAATTTGGGTGAGTATTTTTGGAAATTCGGCAGTTGCCGCGCATTCGTTTGCATTGCTGGTGTCGGTGCTGCTGCTGATTGCGGTTTATCGTTCGGCCTCGCGGATTTTTTCGCCCGCAGCCGGCATTGCAGCCGTTGTGCTGATTTGTGTGCAGCCTGTATTTTTTGCACAGTCGGGATTGCTGCTGCCCGAAATTATGCTGGCCTTGTTTCTGCTGCTTGCCTTGCAGGCGTATATCGAAAACAAGTGGCTTGTGTATATGCTGGCAGCAGCAGCAGCGATACTTACTAAAGAATCGGCAGTGGCTTTGTTTGCTGGACTATCTGCACACCGGCTTCTCGTTTGGCTGAAGCATCGCGGCGGACACCGGCAGCATATTATTACACTCGTAAAAATCAATGCTCCGGCTTTGCTCTGGGTTGGATTTTTATTTTGGCAGTATGCAGTTCGCGGCTGGATGTTTTTTCCGTATCACGTTTATCTGATGAGCTTCGAGCCAGCATTTATCCTCAATCAGTTTAACCGCTATCTGCTTTACATTTTCATTTATCAGGGACGAAATGCGGTAACGGCAATTCTTGCAATAACGCTTACTGCAAAGGCTTTCGGTAAAATGCAGTTATTGGCAGTACAGCGGCACTGGCTTATCTGTTCCGGTATTTTTTCGTTCTTCTTTTTTATGATGAGTGCCGTTAATTTCTACTCCGGCCGCTATGTTCTTATCCTTGTCATTTTACTCTGCATGGCTGCTGCGGGAATGCTTTCACAGATAAATTGGAAAAGATGGATTGTTGCATTATTAGTTATTGTTGCAGCAACTCCATCAATAATAAACATGATTACTTATCCCGGAAAAGAAGATAACGAACGTGGTTATGCCAATGCGGTAAAAGTTATGCAGCAAGCCGGTCAATGGCTCACCAGCAACGAACAGAAAGACCGGAAAGTTTATGGCACATTTCTCATTCACAATATGCTTACTGATGCGCGGGGCGGTTATTTGACAAAAGACAAATTGCACAAGCATACAGTTACAGTGCCCGACAGTGCTTACTATATCGTTTGGAATAGTTTTGAGAATGAGCAATTGATTAACGATTTAAAGAATGATACGGCCAGATTTACAGAAGAGAAGAAGTTTGAAATAAGCAGTTCGCAGGTTATTATTTATCGCAGAAAAGAGTTTTAGTATCATTCTGAGGCCAATTAACCAATTAAGGCCGCCAATTAAGCAGATTAATCAACCAGTTTTAGATAAACTTCCTTTTGCCGTGTGGAAAAACGGGAAGCAATGCGTTTTTAAGATGTGAGCCGCTCTTAAAGATTAAATACACATCCTTTAAAACATCAATTGTTATGAAAACCCGCCTCCTCCGTTTCGCCCTCTTGCTTCCGGCTTTTCTGTTTGCTGCACTGCTCAATGCACAGGCCGATGGTTCCGGCACTATTAAAGCCACTGTTCTTGATATTGATAAACGTCCGCTGCCCGGCGCTGTAGTGCGCATTGTAGGCACAAATATCGGCGGGGCTACCGATATGGACGGGGTAGTTAATCTCCGCGCAGTTTCTGCCGGGACTTATGAAGTAGAAGCCCGCATGGTAGGCTACAAAGCTTATGTAAAACGCGGCGTTGTAGTTAGTGCCGGACAAACAGCTTACCTCAGCTATCCGATGCAGCTTAAAACCTGTGATACTTGCAAAGAAGTTATTATTTATGCTGAATATGTAAAAAGTCCGGTTGATAAAGAGTATTCAACCATCACCAACATTACTGCAGAACAAATTAAAGTAATGGCCGTAAGCCGCGGTGATATAACCGGCATGATTACCAATACCTGTTCATCATGCAGTCAGACACCTTCAGGCGGTTTAGTCATGCGTGGTTCACGCCCGGGTCAATCGCAGATGTTTGTAGATGGTGAAAAAATTTACGGCTCGTCATCTGTTCCGGGGCTTGCAATTGGTCAGATTACAGTGCTTTCCGGCGGCATTCCGGCCGAGTACGGCGATCTCTCAGGCGGCGCCATTATTGTAACCACCAAAGATTACATCGGCGGCGGAGTTGACAAACGAAATATGTACAACAGCGCTGCCGAGGAACAAGCTGCAAAAGAAAAAGCGGAAGCCGAGAAAAACGGAAAACGTGAAACCGGCGAACAAATAATTGAAGAACAAAAAGCCGACAGCACACAAAATAATACACCGGCACCGCAGGAAATTCCGGCGCAGCAACCGCAGCCCGAAAACAATCAGGCTCCCGCAACTCCTGCCGAGCAACCCCGCTAAAAAGCATAAACGACCAGCAGAGCTTTGACGCTGAGCTCAGCTGCATCCCGGCCCTCCGCATTCGTATGCGGAGGGCTTTTTTTATCGTCGGGGTGTTTAAAAGCCTCCCTCAAAAAAAATAAATAAACCTTCAAGGTTTAAGAAACCTTGAAGGTTTATTTATTTTTTTTGAGGGGGTACTTTTTATTTAATTCTACAGTTTACTTCAGAGATATAAAAAAAACACATCTCAATCAGTGTGAAACAGCCACACGTTTCGTGTATGTAGTGCCACCGGTTTCGAACTGAAAAAAGTAAAGTCCCGAAGACCACAATGAAGTGTCTAAGCGGACAGACTGACTAAGAGATTGCGTTTGAACCAGCTTTCCGTAGGCATCAAACACAGCTAATCGCACAGGTTGCGAAAGCGCATTTGTGAAATGTACCTGAACAAAATCGCTGGCGGGAGAAGGGAAAACAGTAACCGGTGTAACGGCATCGGGCATCAATACTCCGGTGGTAACCGGTGGCAACTCAAACTTCCACATTCCCCGTCCATAGGTGGAACAAAATACCGTCCGGAATGCATCCACATATTCAAGATCCGATACATTGGCATTGGGAAAACCATTCTGCAACTTAGTCCATCCGGCCAATGAATCGTTTTTCATATACATGCCGGCTGCCGAACCCAGAAAGACAGTGTTCTCACCATCTCCAGTCAACACACCGCAGTTTAACTGAATATTCGGTAATCCGGCAGAAAGATTAGTCCACGAAACACCGCCGTTTACCGATTTATACACTTTGCTTCCCGACTGAAAGCCGCCGCATACAATCCATACTTCCATTGGCTGCTGCGGATGTACAAAAACCCGGTGAACGGGAACTCCTGCAGGAAGCACTGATGAATAGTTTTGCCAGTTTTGTCCCGAATTGTAAGTAGCATAAAAACGATTGTAGTCGGCAGCATAAATCACATTGCTGTCGGAAGGTGCAAAAGCTATGCAGCTCAGATTATTTCCGTTGTTCAGGTTGGACGAAATCGGCACCCAGTTCATACAGGCATCATACGACTTCCAGACTTCGGCAAAACCGGCAATAAATGAGCGCGTATTTTGCGGATTAATAGCAAAAGGAGTGATCCAATTACCCGACCGGCAGCGGACTAGACTGAGCCGGTATCCCATACCAGTTTGCACCACCGGTTGATGATGCAGCCATAGCGCCTCCAATTCCCATCACATAATGATTATTTGAAACAACAGGATCAATAAGCACTTCCATAATATCGCCCCCTACATCAGAATGCCAGTTGTTTCCGGTTCCCTGACTTTTTACCACATAGCAATTATCTTGTGCACCGGCGCCAATAACTGCAGTATCAGTTTTGCATACATTCATCCTGTAAAATTGCAGCGCACCCAGATTATTGTTCAAACTGGTCCATGTATTACCATCGTCGGCAGTTTTCCAGATTCCGCCATCATTGCAATCAAAAAAACGTCCGTTGCCGGTTTGCAGAATACCGTGGTGATCACAATGCACAGGAGCCCATTGCGACATTGTATTCCATGTTAAGCCAGCGTCGGTTGATTTCCAACTCCAAACTGCACCGAAATAAAAACGAAGTGGAAGACTCTGCGAAACATCAAAATACAGATTAAACCAGGTTTGTTGTCCGATATTATGATAAGGCGATGTAAACCAGTTTTGCCCTCCATCAGGAGTCTCGATTAAATTCATCGAATCGGTACCAAGTTTAATACCGGCTGCAAACAATGATGTTGACTGAGCCTGTGTTACAGCAAGTTTTATTTTGAAATAAGTTGCCGGCAATCCCGAATCGCAAAAGCTCCAGCTTGCACCATTGTTTGTGCTCACACGAATGCGCGCATAGGAATAATTCTGATCAGGATATGAAGTCACATACAATACAGATGCATTTTGCAAGTCACGCGCCACACTGTAAAAATCGCCGCTGAGAGACGGTGTAAATGTTGTTCCGCCATCAATTGAGCGGTAAATATACCGGTTAGTAATTACTACAATATTTCCGGCAAGTGACGGATGTAATGAAAAATCACGGATGTATTCATTGGCCTGAAGAGTGAATGAAAGTGCAGTAGAATCCCACGTTGCACCTCCGTCTGTACTCTTTAACAAACCAAATGAATAGGCATCGCCACCGTTTGCATCGCCTGTGGCGAGATAAATGGTTTGTGCGTTGAGCGGATCATACTGTACTTTGGTTACACCCAGCGATGCAAACAAATCAGAAGTCGGAGTCCATGATTGGCCGCCATTAGTGCTCTTCCACAAACCACCGCTTGCAGAACCCAGCCAAATTGAATTGCTGTCGAGCGGATCAACAGCTACACAGTTTACACGACCAGCTCCGCATAGGTTATTCGCATTATCCGGACCTATGTATTTCCACATTGACAGTGACATTGTACGCTGTTCACCAGTTGATGCGGTACTCCATAACTCGCGCATATCAGCACCCGAGTAATGCTGAAAATTGTGACTTGCGGGGCGGTCGGGGAATCCGGGGAAATAACCTGTATTTAGTTTGTCGGCTTCCTGAGCAGGAAGTGGCTGAAAGCCCAATGTGGCATACAGAATACAGCCGATGATGAAGATTTGTTTGATCATTTGGTGTGTTTTAGCTTTTGCAAAATACAACACACAAAATAATTAGCCTTACAGGAGTCGGAATTATTCCGCAAATTCAAAACAATATCGCCGATAAATAAGAAACGGTCGCTCCGCTTGGAACGACCGTTTCAGGGGATGTAATCTGACAAAAAAATTACTTCTGCGTAAAATCAACTTTCATCATATAAACTGTGCCAGGAGTTACCGGCGCATTGTACACATAAAATTTATTGAGGCGTTCGGTTACTGCTGCTTTTTGTGCATCGGTGGTTGCATCGCAGCTCTGCACGTTGATCTGTCCGTTTCCGTCGATTGTGAAAGTTACAACCGCTACGCCTGTTCCGAGTTCAGCTTTTTCTTTGGTTGTAAAACCAAGCTGATTGTTAATGCGCTTCATCAGATCGCGGTGACCGTTGCCGGCGTTAGCGGTGAATGTGAAAGCGAGGAAAAGGGCGAAGAAGAGTACGAGCTTTTTCATGGTGCAGCGTTGTTTAGTGTTGTGTAGTTGTTGGTGAGTTTCATGAATAAGACGATTTAGGGTTACCGGTTTGTTACAGGCTTGTACGAATTTTTTTGAAGTTCCTGAAAACACAGTCGATATAAGTCATATTTGCTAAAAAAACATCAGGACACATATACGCAATGCACACTGCAATCCGTTATCTTAGTAGTATGAAGCTGTTCAGAAGATTAATTCCGTTTTTGATTGTTGCCGGTATTGCAGGAACATCTCTTTCCGGGTGCTTTATTTTTAAGCCTAAAAATAAATGCGGCACTTGTCCAACATTTTCGTCTAAAAAGAAGAAAGTGAAACATTAATCCGGAAAATGAGACATATCATTTCTGCAGGTGCTCTAAATTATTTAATGTAAAAGTCTGTTAATTAGGCTATTGTGTGTTTGCTTGTGTTGACATGAGTTGTGCTTATTATTTGCAGGCAAGTCAAAATACCCTCTTTTAGGTAGGTTCAACCGGCAGGTGTATTGTATTTTTGTAAAGTAATTATGTCTGCAACCTCAGATCATCTCGATACACTTGCTCCCGGCGAACGTGCGGTAATAGATTCCTTTACCGATAAACTGCTGTCGTTGAAGCTGCTTGAAATGGGTTGTTCACCCGGCGAGGAGGTGATGCTTGAGAAAATTGCTCCGTTGGGAGATCCAATTGCGATAAATATTTCTGGTTATGTGCTTAGCCTTCGCCGTGCTGAGGCTGCCACAATTTGTATTCGCCGGCTCAATGCCGCTTCCTGATCCGTGTCTGCCGCTGCCCCATCAACTATAAAACGCCGTATTGCATTGGTCGGCAACCCCAACAGCGGGAAATCCACACTTTTTAATGCGTTAACCGGTTTGCATCAGAAAACCGGAAACTTTCCGGGAGTAACCGTCGATAAAAAGCTGGGTTCATTTAAGCACAAGCTTCACGGCAAGTCATTTGAAATTACTTGTGTAGATCTTCCGGGCACATACAGTCTTTACCCGAAATCGCTGGATGAGATTGTAGCCTGCAATGTGCTTACAGATGCTTCCAATGAAGATTATCCGGAGCTGACGCTCATTGTAGCTGATGCAACCAATCTCAAGCGCAGTCTTTTTCTTGCCGGGCAGGTTATAGATCTCGGCCGGCCCTGTGTACTGGTGCTGAATATGATTGATGAGGCCGGTAAATCGGGCTTGCATATTAAGGCAGAAAGACTGAGCAACAGACTTGGCGTTCCTGTAATTCCGGTTAGTGCCCGCGACAAGTCTGGCATCAGCGAGCTTAAAGCTATTATTTGCGAACCGCTTGCAGCACCTGCTTATCCGTTCTGCGATCTTTCTCAAATTGCGCCTGATGCAGTTAAGCTTGTGCAAAGAGAGTTCCCGGGACTCAGCGGATATGCTGCGTTGCACAAAGCACATTTGTTGGTTGCCGCCAACAGCCCGCTTCAGTCGATTCTGGAAGTTTCAGGTTTTACGCCATCAGCGGCGCAGGCCGAAGAGAGTTTATTCCGGCACGGCATTATTGGTCAGCATATAGCAGCCTGCACGGAGAATCAGCCCGAACGCCCGGCTTTTACACGCAGTCTCGATAAAATTCTCACGCACCGCATAGGCGGCTACATTGTTTTTTTGGTGTTGCTGTTTATCATGTTCCAGTCGATTTTTTATCTCGCCGAGTATCCGATGGCGTGGATAGAAAACGGTTTTGCAGCACTTCGCGGCTGGTGCAGCGATATATTGCCTGCAGGCTGGCTAACCGATTTGTTTACCGAAGGCATTCTGGCCGGACTAAGTGGAGTAGTGGTGTTTGTCCCACAAATAGCCTTGCTGTTTTTCTTCATTGCAATACTGGAAGATTCGGGCTACATGGCGCGGGTGAGTTTTATTATGGATAAACTGATGCGCCGTTTCGGGTTGCACGGGCGTTCGGTTATTCCGCTGATCAGTGGTATGGCTTGTGCAGTTCCTGCAATCATGACTACACGCACCATCAGCAACTGGAAAGAGCGAATCATAACCATTATGGTTACACCGCTCATGAGTTGTTCTGCACGACTTCCGGTTTACACACTTCTCATCGCACTTGTTATTCCCGATAAAGTGGTGGGCGGCATTTTTCATTTGCAGGCGCTTACATTAATGGGGTTGTATCTGCTGGGTTTTGTAATGGCATTGCTTGCTGCCTGGGTCATGAATCTGCTCGTGAAAACCCGCGAACGGAGTTGGTTTATCATGGAACTTCCGGTTTACCGCTTGCCCAAATGGAGCAATGTGCTTTATACAATTTATGATAAAGTGCGTGTGTTTGTAATTGATGCAGGTAAGGTAATTCTGATTGTTTCGGTGGTGCTTTGGTTTTTGGCTTCGTATGGCCCGGGCAACGATTTTGATGCGGCGCGTGATACAGAGGCAATGCTTACACAGCAAATCAAGGATGCAGAGAATGGACGTGCCCCCGAACTAGTTTTGCAACTTGATGAGTTAAATGAGGCACGAACAGCAGCAGCATCTGAAAAGCTGGAAGCATCGTATGCCGGGCAGTTGGGTAAGTTTATTGAGCCGGTTATTCGCCCGCTGGGGTACGACTGGAAAATTGGCATTTCACTGATTACTTCCCTCGCCGCCCGCGAGGTTTTTGTAGGCACAATGGCCACCATTTACGGAGCCGGAGATGAAGAAAATGTGGAGCCGATTAGAGAAGTAATGCGCAAAGAACGCGATTCGGTAACAGGCGAATTGGTGTATTCGTTTCCAACCGGCATATCGCTATTGATTTTTTATGCGTTTGCATTGCAGTGTATCAGCACAATTGCAGTTGTAAAACGCGAAACCAATAGCTGGATGTGGCCAATTATTCAGTTCATATTTATGGGAGTGTTGGCTTATGTGGCCAGCTGGATTGCTTATGTGGTATTAAGTTAAAAAAATTTGGGGAAAAATTTCTTGTTTCGCGATTTGCGAAATGAGAAGTTGTATCTTTGGGTATGAGAAAGCATAATGGTATGAGGCCGCAGGATGTGGCCATTCTAATAAAAATTGCAAGTCTGCCAGAATTAAACTGGACTTTGCTTGACTTAGCCGCCTCTCTGCACGTAAGTTTGTCTGAAATTTCAGAATCTCTCAACCGAAGCAGAGCCGCTGGTTTGATAGATCACAGTAAAAAACAGGTATTCAGCCAGAATTTGCTGGAGTTCCTGCAATACGGCTTCAAGTACGTATTTCCCCAAATGCCCGGAACAATTGTTCGCGGAGTACCGGCAGCTCATTCTCACCCTTACATGAAGAAATTCATTAAGAGTGAAGTTAACTATGTATGGGCCGACAGCGAGGGGAAAACTATGGGGTTGCTTATTGAACCGCTTTACAGCAAGCAAACAAAAGCCATTCACAGTTCTCCTGAATTTTACGAAATGTTGGCACTTGCCGATGTCCTGCGCATCGGCAAAATAAGAGAGAAGGAAATTGCCGTAAGACAATTGAAAAAACTTCTCGAAAAAAATGAACAACAATCGAAACACAGAACAAATTAAAACTGTTGTAAAAGCACTTGGAAATCTTAACAACGAAGTAGTATTTGTAGGCGGATCAACTATTCCGTTTTATGCCGACTTGCCGGTTACTGACATTAGGCCAACAGATGATATTGATATCATTGTTGAACTGGTTACTTACAAAGCACGAACAGAATTTGATCAAAAACTTTTACGGGCAGGATTCAAAAACGATACGACTTCTCCGGTCGTCTGCCGATACAAAATTGACGGAATTATTGTTGATGTAATGCCTACGGATGATCCTTCTATTGGGTTCAAAAATAAATGGTATGCCGACGGTTTTGTTCACGCAGTACCTCGGAAAATCAGCAGACTGCATCAAATTAACATACTCACAGCACCGTATTTTATTGCTGCAAAATTTGAAGCTTTTTTAAGCAGAGGTAAAGGCGACGGAAGAGTAAGCCATGACTTTGAAGACATCGTTTTCCTGCTCGAAAACAGAGCTGCTGTTTGGTCGGAAATGAAAAGCAGTAACGAGAATATAAACACGTATCTGAAACAACAGTTTTCGGCATTAATCTCGAATATTCATATACGAGAATGGATTGACGGACATGTTGCACGAAATATCCCGCCAATGACAGATAAGCTATTAACAGAGATGAGAAAATTTGCTTTGAGCTGATGATAATATTTTCTGTAAAATACTGACATCCGTTATTGTTTAGTAACCAGCAATTTGTTCAATTTAGGGTTTTGAAAATCGAACATCAATTCAACAAATCAGGTTAATCTGCAGAAACGAATTGCAGTTGTTCTTATTACTGTATATTTAATGAGGCAAATTAAAGAAACAATGGCATCCTCTGTTTACGACTTCATTATTATAGGCGGTGGCCCGACAGGTTCATCAGCTGCAACCTATTTGCGCTGGAAAGGCTATTCAGTTCTGGTGCTTGAGAAAGAAAAATTTCCTCGTCAGCATGTGGGCGAATCGCTTTTGCCATTTTGTTATCCATTGTTCAAAGAACTTGGTGTGTATGACGAAATGAAACGCCGTTTCGTGCGCAAGCCGGGCGCTCGTTTTACCAGTCACGATGGGAAATCCAGCTCAACCTGGTGTTTTCAGAATATCATTCATGATGAAAGCTATCTTTCATTCCATGTTGTTCGGGCCGACTTTGACAAAATGCTGCTTGATAATGCCGCAAAGCATGGGGCTGAGGTTAAAGAGCAAGCCAAAGTTGAAAAAGTAGAACTTGACTTGCCCGAAGATAATGTGCGTGTGCATACTACAGAAGCAGACGGACTAAAGCATGAATATGAAGGCCGGTTTTTGATTGATGCCAGCGGTCAAGATACTTTTCTGGCTCGCCGCACGGGCGACAAGCATTCGTATCAGGAGCTTGACCGTATTGCATTTCTCACGCACTGGAAAGGCGCTAAGTACACACAAGGCATTGATGTTGGCCTGCTGCAAATTGTGTATCTCGAACAACACAAAAGCGGTTGGTTTGGAATACAGCCTGTTGGCAAAGACCGGGTAAGCGTTGGCCTTGTGATTAACCGCAAATACCTGAAAGAACAAAAAGCAAAACTTACTGCCGAAGGTCATGAAGACTGGCAAAAGGCGCTGTATCTGCAAGAAGTAAAGAGTTGTGTCCTTACCAACGATATTCTTGCCGATGCAGAAATTGCACAGCCGCTGATTGCTGTTTCTGACTACTCTTATTACGCCGAGAAAACTTTCGGACGCAATTATGTAATGCTTGGCGATGCCGGTAAATTCCTTGATCCAATCTTTGCATCGGGTGTTTATCTGGGTATGAACAGCAGCAAAATGTTTGCCGAAGCTCTTGATGTACTTATGAAAGAAGGCCGTGATGCTGGTATGCAAGCTATGGCCGACCGGAAAAAGTACATTGACGGGGCTTATAATCTTGTCGAAAAATTCATCAATATATTTTACGATCCCGAGTCGTTTAATCTGGCTAATCTGAGCTCGACTTCCGAATCAAACTACGAAGGTTATCAGACTGCATTTTCGCTTGTGCATTATCTGCTTGCCGGTGATTTCTTCAATAACTACGAGAAATACGGCGATTTTCTGGATATGCTCAAGAACCCCAAGCAGTTTGCCCGCTGGCGGAATCTTGTAGTTAACCGGCCGAACATTCACGAGAAAACCTGCGGTACTCACTACGAAGCTATTTTCGGGGATATAGAAGATGAATATGTTCATGCCACCTCTATTAATGGTGTGATGGCCTGATTTGCCCGTATTTCCGCTATTTTTGCGGCATGTTCAGATACATTTCTTTTCTCGCCCTGTATATATTGCTGCTGCTCACTTCCTGCGGAAAAGCCGGAAAGCTGCGCGGTTGCGTAAAAGTTGATGGTAAATACGGCTATATCGACGAAACAGGAAGTTTTGTAATTGATCCGCAATATACCAATGCCTGGAGTTTTGTGAATGGTGCTGCTGTTGTGCAAAGCAATGGCAAGTACGGTATGATTGATAAAGAAGGCAAAGAACTTCTTGCCCCGCGTTGGGATTCGGTAATTCCGTTCAGTGCACAGTGTTTCATTTTTGCCGATAAAGGCCGGTTCGGATTTGCAGCACACGGCACCGGAAAAGAATTGATTGCAGCCCGGTTCGATCAAGCCTATTTTTATACTTCCGAACTCTGCGTGGTGCAAAAAGGCCGTGCACTTGGCATTGTGAATGCCGCCGGAGAATTAGTATGCAGACCACAACTTCAGGATCTTAAAGAAATGACCGGGCCGCTTGCGCTTGTCATTACTCAAGATACAAGCAATGCTGAAGATATGTTGCTGGCATTGCTGGAAGGCGGGAAAAACTTGAAATACGGACTCATAAATGCTAAAGGCAAACTTGTAGTTGAGCCGAAGTACAATGAAATCTTTACAAGCGATAACGGCAATTGGTACTTTCCTTTTGTACAGAATGCAACTGCTGAATCTGAAAATGAGCATTCAAACAGCGATAACGAGTTTGATGTTTTAGAAGAAACAAAGCAACCGGCACTTTCTGGTAAATACGGCATTGTTGACAGTGCCGGGAAAGTTATTGCAGCCCCTGTTTACGAACAGCAACCGGTTTTTGGCGATGGAATGTTTCGCATTTATAAAAACGGCAAGTATGGTTTTTGCGATGCGGGCGGCAACGAAATTGTTGCTCCGCAATATGATTATGCAACTCCTTTCCGGGATGGTTTTACAACAGTTACCAAAGGCAATGCAACCATTATTATTGATAAAACTGGTAAGCAAACAGGCACATTACAAACTACAGTTTCGGAAGCATTCAAAGTAAGCTGCAGCCGAATCCGTTTTCGTGCAGCTGATGGCCGTTATGGATATGCAGATGTTACAGGAAAAGTAATTATTGAGCCGCAATTTCAGGCTGCGGATGATTATGTGTTTAACAGAGCCATTGTTGAACAGAACGGACGTTACGGACTTATCGACCGGAACGGGAAATTTGTTTCGCAACCCGAATGGGTTTTTATTTACAGTCTCGGCGATGGTTATTTTCATGTAAAAGAACTCAGCAAAAATGCTTCGGCAGATACACTTCAGCAGGTGTTGAGTTATCTGAGAAATGGTCAGGACAATGCAGGTGCGGGAGGCGTAATTGATACAAATGGCCGAAGAATTTTGCCTGTTGTGTTTGATGAAATCTACCATCTTCAGCCCGGTTATTTTACTGTTGAAGCAGGAGGAATGTCAGGCTGTTATCGTACCGACGGAAGTTTGATTTACAAACCGCTTTCATATACCTACATCTACTTTTTCGGCGGCCGTACTGTGGTGAAAGAAGAGTCGGGCAGCGGAATGATTGATGATAAAGGAAACTACATTGTGCAGCCGCAGTTCGACAGTATTGGCGTTATGTACAAAGGTTATTCGCCGGTGAGCCGTAGTGGTAAATTCGGGATGATTGACAGTACCGGGAAAATAAGCATTGCTCCCGCCTACGATGAAGTGCAGCCTATGGTAAATGGTTTTGCAGTTTTCAAAGACAAAGGAAAATTCGGGTACCTGAATACTGAAGGAGAACAGTTGTTTGCTGCAAAGTTTGAAGAAGCATCGCCGCTGATAGATCCGGATCGAAAGGTTTTTGACTGATGCTATAAACTTCGTAAAGCCCGTTTTACAATCACTCCCGTTTCTTTTGTTGGAGATTCTTTGCTTCAGCGTTTACAAGTTTCCTGAACCCATTTTGGCTGAGTTTTAGAAGCATCGTTGAGCCAATTGGCAACACTGTTTCTCACATATTCAGAACTATCGCTGCGCAAGGGTTCGAGCAAGTGCAAGGCCAGTTCAGGTTTTTCTTTGAGTTCTGTAATGTGCGCACACCAAACGCCCCGTGGCCGCGTAGCTTCACTCGTAAAACGTCTGATGTTTGCATCGCTGCTGGGTGTCCACGGTTTAAGAAGTATCAGTGCTTTGCTCAGTTCAGCCGCAAGGGCAGGGCGAACAGCAAGCCAGGCTACTTCACGCACCCCGAAATGCAGATCGGCAGCAAGCGGTTCAATGAGCTCCAGTTTTTGCTCAAGTGTTTTCGATGAATCGGTACCAACATAGTAGGCCGCCCAGCAGCGAACTGAGTCTGACGGATGCGACGAAAGCAATGCATAAATTTTCTTTTCATCTTTCCCCGCTGCTGCGCGAAGCGTTGTACTTATTGCATACTGCACACTGTTAACCGTTGGCTTTTTAAGCGCAGCAACTGCATCGCTTACAGATTTGAAAAGAGCTGATTGCTTTTCAGCTTTCAGCACAACATCAAGAAGCTTTAGATTGTCAACCATCAGCCACTCGGTAAGATTAACTGTGCTGATTGCGCCTGAATTCAATGCTTCAAGGACTTCGGCTGGAATGTCAGCAGTTCGCGTTGCTCCTTTTCGTGAAAGAAGATGATCGTGTTTTCGGCTCAATGATAATTGCGATTATTAATAGTCAATAATACAACCGCCCCAGCTTAAACCAACGCCAAATCCGGCTAGCAGTACTTTCATGCCCGGTTTAAGTTTACCTTCTTTCAGCGCCTCAGTTAATGCAATCGGAATTGTTGCCTGAACTGTATTTCCGGTATCAGCCATTGCGTGTATAAATTTTTCGGCCGGGATATTTAGTTTCTTGCGCAGCATTTCATTCAGGAAAACATTGGGCTGATGAAACACGAACAGATCTATATCATCGTTTGTTAGTGCGGCTTTGGTAAGCACATCGTTCACAAGTTTAGGAACAACACCCACTGTAAACCTGAAAATCCCGATGCCGTCCATATAAAAATTAGCAGGTGCTGTTGTGTTGCCGAATTCATCAGTTGATTCTGTAAACGAATCCTCCTGCAGCGGTGTACGCATTCCTCCGTGCGGAACAATGATTTGATTGCCGCCGCTGCCGTCGGTACCAAAAACAAATGAGCCAATCGACGCTTTTTCAGTGCGCGTAACAAGCGAAGCTGATGCCGCATCACCAAACAAAAAACGATTCCCTCGGTCGCGCTCGTGTATTTGATGTGTGAGTGAAGAAGCTGTGAGCAGTAATATATTTTTAAGCTGAAGTGTTTCAAGCAATGATGCCGCTGTGGCAATGCCGTAAACATAAGCACTGCAGCCCAAGCCCATGTCAAAAGCTCCGCAATGTGAAGGCAGTCCTAACCTGTGCTGAATCAAGCATGCTGTTGAGGGCAGATGATAATCCAAATCAAAGGAACAGTAAATGATAAAATCAATACTGTTTCGATCAATATTATTTTCGGTAAATAACCGTTCAGCGGCAAGAACAGCAAGGTCTGATGAGGTTTGTCCTTTTGGTGTAATATGTCGTTTTCGCACGCCTGTTTTTTCGAGACTGCTCATTTTAGCTTCCGGAAAATCGAGCGCGAAGTCGGCATTGGTATAAACCTGTTCCGGCAAATGATACGTAAAATAGGAGAGACGTGCTGGCATTGCGGTTCGTTTAAACTTCAATCACAGGCATACAAACAAAACCATCGGTTTTTATACTCATGCTGGCCCAGCTTAGTCCAACACCAAAGCCCGAAAGCAGCCAGCGTTGCGGTTTTTCGGCTGCTGCAGCGCATTGACTTACAATAGTAATTGGAATAGAGGCAGAGCTTGTATTTCCAAAATCGTTGAGTGAGTAGGGCGTTTTTTCGGCCGGATATTTTAGCTTTTTCCGGATGGTTTCATTCATCAGCAAATTGGCCTGATGCATCACAAAAAAGTCATGCGCGTCGGGAGCAATGTTTGCACTTGCACAAAGCTGCTGAATATTTGCCGGCGCTTCACGCACTGAGAAGTTGAAGACATCAAGTCCGTTCAGCCAGAGATGTTTGCGCGAGCGGATAATGCCCGGTTCGTATTCGTGCATGATGTACGATTCGGGTTCAAGCTGCTTGCGCAAACCGCCGTCGGGAATAATTATTGAATTGGCACCGCTTCCGTCGCTCTGCAGGTTGTAGTGTATTGCTTCGGCTCCTGACTTGTATTCGAGAGCGGTTGCAGTAACGGCATCACCAAAAAGCGGGTATGTGCTTTTGTCGTGTTCGCTGGTGCCCGAAGTTGAAATATCACCGGCAATAACGATGCCTTTGCGAAATCCTCCGTTCTGCATCATTGCAGTTGCAACCGAAAGCGCATATACATATCCGCTGCATCCGAGTCCGAGATCGAAAGCAGCACAGGTGTGCGGAAGTGAAAGTCGGTGTTGAAGAAGTACAGCTGATGAAGGCAAAATGTAATCGCGCGATTGTGTAACAAGCACCAACAAATCAATTTCGCTGCGATCCCAGCCAAGCTGGTCGATGAGTTTGTTGCCTGCAACTTCGCCGATGTCGGTAAGAGTTTGATCTTTTGCAGCGATGCGGCGGTGCAGGATGCCTGTAGTTTTCACAAGCAGCTTGCGTTCAGCTTCGGTAAGCTTGTCGTAATCGAGATTGCTTTCTGAACGCGCAGGAACTGCGGCAGAAATGCCTGCGATACGAACGTTTGCTGTTGTGAAAATAGCCATGACTTATGGCATACGGCTTGTAATCAGTTTCTGAAGATCAGTAACAGTTGAACAACTGCGTAGGTCTTCGCCGCTCAGTGCTACATTGTATTCGGTTTCTGCAAGTGCCAGCACAATAAGCGCGTGCATCGAACTCCATTCGGGAAGCTGGCGGTAGTTAGTATCAGGCTGAAGAACACCGCGCGGAAGTTCTTCAATTTCAGCTTCAATTTTTTCGATCAGTTCCTGAACAGATGGCATAGCTTGTAGGTCGGATGTTGTATAGCAAATGTAACGATTTCCGCGTGTTTACAAGGAATATCCAAGTTGCTGCAGAAATTTGCCATACTGTTTGAAAAGTAAATCGTTTTCTTCTGCCGAAAATGTTGCACGTCCTTCTCCTGTTTTTCCGCTGCGGAAAAAATGTGTTCCGCTTTTTTCGCTGAAAGCGCTTCCGTGTTCGTCTTCGAGTTTCCGCAGCCTTCCGAATGCGGAAAGCTCAATTACTTCTGTAGTGTTGCGTACAGGGCTTATGCCTGTAAATGCAAGTATCTTCTGCAATTCGGTTTCGGGTTGCTGCTGTAAATCTTCGTAACGCAAAACCAGAATGCGCTGCGGATATTTTTGCTGAAATTCCAATGCTGATTTCACATGTTCGCTCCAACTTCCGAAGGGATGCAGTGTATCGGCAATGCGAATAAATTCGCTTAAACTTCCGCTGAATTTCCCCAGCGATGTTTGATAATGGTAGTAAGAAAGCAATACATCGCGCACATCACGCACTACATAAATTGTTTTCGGATAACTATCGAAAAGAGCATGATGCGTTTTCAGTATGCGCGGCGATTTAAGTTTATTGGCAATTTCAGCAGCCATATAAACATCAGGCACCAACTCATCAATATTTTTTGGATGAATATTGATACGTGAACTGATAAGATGTGCAAGTAAAAATCGTAGCCAAGTATTGCCTGATTTAGGATAGGAGCAAAGGAAAACATCGTCTGCACTTATTTCATCAAGATTGAGATGAAATGCAGCTTTGTTGCCGATTCCGAATTTCAGCAGCAGGGCACGAAAGTATTGTCGGGGAGTGTGCGGCACAGCGCCAAGATACGGAGAAGCTGCAAAGACCAATTCAGGATTATTGGTATTTTTATATGTTTCAAAAAATCTAAGTATGCAATCAATTAACCAACGTGCTGCAATAGTATTCGGAATACTCTTGTTAATGCTGTATTCCTGTCAGAAAAAATCAGAATACGCAACTGAAAGTCAGGTCAAGTTATATGATTCACTTCAGTTATACATGAAACAAAACCGAAGCTATTTTGTAGCTGAAGCGGCAACGTGGAAAGGCGAGAAAGCCGTTGATGTAATGAATGATATTATGGAAAAAGAGTTAGATGAAGTTTTGGTAAAACATAACTTCACTAAACCGGAAGATATGAATGCTTTGTTAATGAATATGTCGGTATGGGTAGACATACATAAAGAGAAACAAGGTGAGAATGGCCGGTAATTCGTTCCGCTTTAATTTCGGATTGATATTAGTCTTTGTTCTGATGCTTTTTGCTGGCAGTTCCTGCACGCCAAAATCTTCGGCAACACCAAGGCAATACGCTTTATTTGATTCATTGCAGCATGTAATGCGTTCATTTCCGTCAGCATCTTATCCCTTAGCTGATACGGTATTAGATGAAGAAAATCTAGCTTTTTTTGAAGGTTTCCGAACGGTTTCATTAGATAAACTGGCATACCGTTATTCATTAAATGACACTGCTGCAATTGAATCTGTTATCAGATTAATGAGTATTCAATGCGCTATTCAATCTGCTTCATCGTCAATTGACAAAGGGATGTCTGAGTTAGATGCGGAATCTGAGCGAATTATGAAACAATCGCGCGCATTACTTGATTCGAATCCGTTTTTTAAAGACGTTGATAGTACTGAGTTGGCCAATTTACTTGAAAAGTACAAGTACACTGTTGGAGACAGTACCAAATACAGGAAATAAAAAGCGGCTGTATCGTTGAGATACAGCCGCTTTTGCAATTACAATAATTCCGATTACTTCACAATATGAATTTCAACGCGGCGGTTGGCCAGACTTTTTACATTGTCTTTATCAACAGGGCGGGTTGATCCGAAGCCTTCTGTTGTCATGCGGTCGGCGCCAATGCCTTTGTCGGTAAAGTATTTCTTAACCGACTCAGCGCGTTGTTTTGAAAGTGTCATGTTGCTGGCTGCATTTCCGGAAGCATCGGTATGTCCTTCGATAGCAATTTTGAGTTCGGGATGCGCTTTGAGTACAGCCACCCATTTGTCGAGATCAGCAAACGATTCCTGTTTGATCTTGGCTGAACCTGTTTCGAAATTCAAGCCTTTCAGCGAAATATTCGCACCGCTGAGAATTTGCTCATACAGATCGTCTTTCGGCTGATCGGGAGTAACAGCACCGGCACCGCCGCCAACAGTTACACCATCAATAAAATAATAAGCGCGGCGCATATTCAGTGTATTCGCTTCGCCATTAATGCGCTTGGTATCCATACCTTTTTTGAAGCAGCCGATAATGATGTACATCTCACCACCTTTGGCTGTGTAGTTACCTTTGATTTCTGTCCAGCCACCTGCATTTTCAGTTGTTGCTGATGAAGAGATTTGCGGTTCAACTTCGAGGTAAGTATTTTTCATCTCGTTCATTTTATCTTTCGAGATGTAAGCGCCGAGACCTGAAACGGCATAAGCACTTTTATCGGCGAGACTGGCCTGAAAAGAAATGCTGTACGTTTTTCCGGCTTCGAGTGCTTGAGTAAATTCGAGCTGAACATACTCGCTGTAGTTTTGGTATCCGCTGCGGGTTTTGATTTCGCCGCTCCAGATGCTTCTCCAGTCGTTAGCTTCATCGGCGTAGTAAGCAATAATTCCGGCATAGTGCTGGCCTTCAAAAGCGGCCTGATTACCCATGAAATTATCACCGGTTGAAAGCGCCTGACCTTTGCAGGCTTTGGGACCGTAATAATCAACAGTGGTGTTGTTGGCGCTGTTCACCATTGATGCGCGGCCAATTTCGCCCCAGCCCTTTGGCTCACATTTGTTTTCTTCAAAAGAACCATTTTTTACAAGGTTCTGAGCATTCAGGGCGGTTATCGAACCGAGCGCCATTACAGCAATAGATAAGGCAACTGTTCTCATAATTTTGATGTTTTGTGAATTCTGGTGTTTCGCAAAATAGGTGAACCATTCATATAAAACACACATATTTTAATGATAATCACGAAATAACTGCGACTTCTTTTGTGTTTGGTGAAACTACATTAGCTTTGAAAGTCAAAAATATATCTTCGTCCCAACTAAATCCAACCTAATTATGCCTATCAGAATTGATCAGGACGACAACGACAACGGTTCAAATTTCAATCCCGGAAACCGTCCCGGTTTTAACCGCGGCGGTGGTGGCGGCGGCGGCGGTTTTGGCGGGTTAGGAATACTGCTCATGTTTTTGCCGCAGCTCATTCGGTTTCTGTTCCGGAATCCGAAAATAGGTATTCTGGTAGTTGTTGCGCTTGTGGCATTCTGGTTTTTCAGCGGTAAAAGCTGCAGTTTGCCCGGCAACAGCACAGCCAATTCCTCTTCATACAGCAAAGGCTGTGACATGAAGCGCGAGGTGTACGATCAGGCACCTGTTTACGAGCCGCTTGCCGATAATGTAAAAGATCCGCTGCCCGAGCGGGTTTCTTTGCTTGAGTTTGCTCCGCCGCGGCTCAATCAGGGCAAGCAGGGTTCGTGCGTGGCCTGGGCCAGTTCGTATGCAGCGCGCACCATTTTGCAGAGCCGCGCTACCGGACAAGATCCGAAGCAAATTCGTTTCAGCCCTTCGTTTTTATACAGTCAGATTGCACTCGAAAACTGTCAGGGCGCTTATTTGCAGCAGGCAATGGAAGCGATGCAGCAACGCGGCGGACTTCCGCTTTCGCAGTTTCCGTATGATGAAAATACCTGCTCAAACGAGCCTTCGGATTCAGAGTTCAATGCTGCTGCAAAATATAAAATTAAAGGCGCATCACGGTTGTCGAAAAACGACGGCAGCGGCGGTGATGATGATTACCGCGTAAACATGCTGGCCATCAAACAAAATCTTGCACAGGGCGCACCGGTAGTTATTGGTATGCGCGTTGGCGGAACGTTTATGCGCAATATGGAAGGCAAAGATGTTTGGTTTCCCGAAAAATCAGATTTTGATGCCGCTTTTAAAAATGAGTTTGGCGGTCATGCGATGTGCGTGATCGGATATGATGATTACATGAAAGGCGGCGCATTTCAGATCATGAATTCCTGGGGAAATGAATGGGGCAAAGATGGTGTTTGCTGGGTGCGCTACAACGATTTCGACTACTTTGTAGTTGAAGCCTACGGCCTGCATCCGATGGGTGCTGTGAGCAAACCCGCACCCACAACACTCGATTGTTTTTTCGGTCTCGAAAATCAAAGCACAAAAAGTGCAATTGCATTTACAGCACGCGGCAAATCGGGCAATGTTGGTGTTTACCGCACTGCAAGCCCGGTTGTAAAAGGACAGTCGAAAGATCAAAAAGGCACACCGTTTAAAATTCAGTTCACGAATAATGCAGAATGCTATACATATCTGATCGGACTTGAAACCGATAAAACCAGCTATGTGCTTTTTCCCTACACACCAAAGCATTCGCCTTATTGCGGTATAACCGGCAAACGTCTATTCCCCAAAGACCATACGTTGTATCCCGATAATATTGGCACAATGGATGAAATGGCTGTGCTGGTTACCAATGAGCCTATCGACTACAAAGCCGTTAACCAGCAAATCAGCGCTGCAAAAGGCGCAACGTTGGCCGATAAAATAAATGCAGCGCTGGGGGCAAAGCTAACAGCTGCAACAACATTCAGCAGCGAGGGCGGAAATGTGAAATTCACGAAACCGGTTTCGGATGCAGGTTGGGTAGCTGTTGTGCTGGAGGTTGAGAAACGATAAAGGACATCTCTTAAAACTCAAAATCTCTTCGTTGGACTCGTCGCGAAAATCCTCATTTATAGTCCCCGCAGCAAATGCGGGGACGGTTTTCGCTCCTTCGCCCGCCTCAATCTTTTGAGTTTTAAGAAATGTCCTAATTATATTGATTGAATAATTTTACAGCGATGAACAGCGTTTGTTCATCGCTGTTTTAGTTTTAGTGCAATGAAAAAGTTATTGTTTGTTTGCCTAGCCGTATTTGCTGCTGAACTGCTTTCAGCCTGTTCATGTATTGGTCAGAAATCGGTTCAGGAAGAATACAAGGATGCCGCAATTGTTTTTTCGGGTAAAGTTGTTTTTGATTCGCTGGTGCAAAGCACATCTCCAGGAGGAACAGAAGTTTTTACCAAAAAACGGTTCAGGTTTTCGGTAACACGCGTTTATAAAGGCGCAAGCCGATCAGTTGTGCTGGTTGAAACCGGTATAGGCAGCGGCGATTGCGGAATAGAATTTCAGATCAATACCGAATACATTGTTTATGCGTGGATGGTGAACGATTCGCACAAGATTTTTGGAACAAATAGCTGTACACGCACCGAAAAATTTATTGTGAACGAAGAACTTGCATTACTGAAACTTACCTCAAAAAATGAAAAAGTAGTTTTATATCGGCAAAAAGAATTTGGCAGTAACCCCGGCAACCTGCTCATGAATTTTTATTTGCCCGATAGTCTTAAACAGGCTAAGTTGGTTGTTGTGCTGCACGGCTGTTCGCAAACCGCAAAGCAATGTGCCACACAAACCGGCTGGAATGATTTGGCAGACAAACACGGCTTCGCGCTGCTGTATCCCGAGCAACAAATCATCAACAACATCAGCAATTGTTTCAACTGGTTCAATGCCGATGATCTGGACACCATTTCGGGCGAAACAGCATCCATAAAAAATATGATTCTCTGGATGAAGTACCGCTATCAGCTTGATACCGTTTGCATCACCGGCTTATCAGCAGGAGCGGCAATGGCTAACAGTGTAATGGTGAATTTTCCGGAGCTGATACACAAAGGAGCTTTATTTGCAGGAGGCCCGTTCGGCGCAGCCAAAAACCTGAACGATGCCGGAAAAGCAATGGCCGGAAAAATTACCAAAACACCCGCCGAATGGGCTGCATTAGCCCGCGCCGCACGCCCCGGTTATACCGGCACTTATCCTCAAATCGCCATTTTTCAGGGCGATGCAGATTACACCGTTGACAAACAGAATGCAAAAGAATTAGTAAAACAATGGACCGCACTGCACGGTGTTGATACAACGACAACTGCAGCCGAACGTTTATCAATTAACAATCCTCGGATCGTAGAATCAATTTATGGCAATTCAACAACAGGCCAAGTAGTTTTGCTTTTTATGATTACCAAACTCGGCCACGCATTACCGGTTGATCCAAACGGTAAAACAACGAGAGGCGGAAAAACAGGATTTTTTGCAACCGATATTGATTTTCATTCTACCGCTTGGGTAGCGGAGTGGTTTGGGGTTTCATATTAAGATACCATACAACCGTTTTACACTCATCACTCTACATTCATCACTCCCGAAGGGAAAACATTAAATAAGCCCTCTGGCCTTCAACTCCAAATACTTATTAATCGTATTAACAGTAAGGTTCTGCGGAGCCGTATAAACAGCATGAATGCCATATTGCTCAAGCTCTTTTACAATTAATTTTTTCTCCCACGTAAATTTCTCGGCAACAGTTTTGTAGTAAATCTCCTGCACACTTTGCGGACGTTCATCTAAGAACGAGCGCAGTTCGGTATTTTCAAAAAAGATAACAACTAATAAATGATCTTTCGATAAACGACGCAGGTATTTGAGCTGGCGCTGCATGCTGCTCAGACTTTCGAAATTGGTGAAGAGCAGGAGCAAACTGCGTTGTGTGAGTTTCTGCTTTACGCTCATGTACAGGCGTTCGTAGTCGCTTTCGAGGAAACCTGTTTTTGCACCGTAGAGCAGCTCCATAATTTTGTAAAGCTGCAAGCCGCGCCGTTCGGGGGCAAGCGCCTGATGTATTTTATGCGAAAAGGTAATTACACCGGCCTTGTCGTATTTCTGCATCGCAATGTTTGAAATAACAAGGCTTGCATTAATCGAATAATCGAGCAGCGTCATTTCTTCGAAAGGCATTTTCATTACGCGCCCCATATCAATAAGCGAAACTACCTGCTGCGATTTCTCGTCCTGATAGGTATTCACCATGAGCTTGCTGCGCCGTGCTGATGCTTTCCAGTTTACCGTGCGCGGATCATCGCCGGCAACGTAGTCTTTGATTTGGTCAAACTCCGTATTCTGTCCGCGCCGGCGAATTTTTTTGATGCCTGCTTCCGTTAATCGGTTTGAAATAGCTAAAAGTTCAAACCGGCGCATCTGAATAAACGAAGGATAAACCGGCACATTCTGCTCCTGCGAAAATTTGAAGCGGCGCTCGGTGAGTCCAAGCACAGTAGCCACATACACATTCACTTTCCCGAATCGGTATTCGCCGCGCTTGACAGGACGCACGCGGTAGGTGAGTTCTCGCACAGCACGAGGCATGAGCATAAACTTAAAACTCAGATCGCGCGCCTGAAATTGTACCGGAAGTTCATCAACCACAGCGCAACGCATCGGCATGGGGTAACGGCTTTCGACTGTAATTTTTACATCGTTATAATCGCCGTTCGAAAGTTTGTCCATCGTAATGCGCCGGGCAATGATGCCTTGCGCAACACTCCACACTAAAATTGTATCAAGCACCAGCACAGCCGGAATGGCAATGAGTACAATTTTTGCAACAGGCAGCAGCACGGGAAAGAAATACGCCAGCATGGCCAGCGCAGCCAACCCGAGGCAGAGTGCAAAAAAGCGCCCCGTGAGGTAGAATGATTTTATGAAGTTGATGATGAACACTTCGCTGTTTCGGATTCGTGATTAACGGGGCACTTCAACCTGCTGAATGAGTTGCATCACCACATCGCGGGCGGTGGCGCCTTCCATTTCTTTTTCAGGTGTAAGCATTACGCGGTGCTGCAACACAGGCACAGCTACAATGCGGATATCATCGGGCGTTACAAAATCGCGGCCCTGCATTGCGGCCATCGCTTTTGATGCGGTAAGAATTGCCAGTGATGCGCGCGGCGATGCGCCAAGATACAGTGCGCTGTTGTTGCGTGTGCGGTTTACAATTTGTGCGATGTAGTGAATCAAGTTCGGCTCAACATGCAGTCCGAAAACCTTTTCGCGCAATGCCTGAAGCTGTGAGGCACTCAGCACCGGTTTTACACTGTTCAGGTCGATTACATTCTTGCGGTTGTGGAAATCGGCAATGATGCGTGTTTCGTGCTCAAGCGATGGATAGTCGATTTCGAGCTTGAACAGAAAACGGTCTAACTGTGCTTCAGGCAGTCGATATGTGCCTTCCTGCTCAACCGGATTTTGTGTGGCTACAACGAGGAACGGACGATCAAGAATGTATGTGTGCCCGTCGATAGTAACCTGCCGTTCTTCCATCGCCTCAAACAAGGCCGATTGTGTTTTGGCAGGCGCACGGTTGATCTCGTCGATCAACACGATATTGCTGAAAATAGGGCCGCGGTGAAACTCAAATTCCTGCGATTTTACATTGAATACGCTGGTTCCGGTTACATCGCTCGGCATAAGATCGGGCGTAAACTGAATGCGCGAAAATCCAACCGACACCGTGCGGGCCAGAAGTTTTGCGGTAAGCGTTTTGGCAACACCGGGCACACCTTCAAGCAGTACGTGACCGTCGGCAAGTAAAGCGCAAATCATCAGATCCACAATACGATCCTGTCCCACAATAATGCGCCCGATTTCGGTACGCACGTCGGCCACAGCCTGCTGAAGATCGGCCAGCGGCAGACGACTCTGGAAAAACGGGTTAGGCGTTTGTTCGTTCATGTCGGTTTATGAATTAATAGGTTCGGTTATCGTTTACTGTTTTGATTAAAATCCCAGATCATCTGTTCCAGCTTTCGCAGTTCGGTATCGCCGCCGCCCTGCATAGCACGCAGCTGACCGATGAAGCCAAACAACTGCATTACCTGCGCATAATTTACGCCAGATAATCCTGAAACTTTTTGCAGAAATGGCTCATCAAAAACTGTTGTCTGCACATAAAAACGGGAGCGGACAGATTCCAGAAAATAGCTTGCTTTTTTATTGATGATGTCTTGTGTATTTCCTTCGCGGTAATACAATGTTCCAATTGTTTCAACAAATGCAAGTGTCGAATTTATTACCGGCTTAACTTCCGGAACAGCCCGCTGGCGGCGTTTTCCGCGGAAGAGCAGCAGCAATGCGCCGGTAACCACAAGTACTAAATATGCTAATTTAAGAGCCGGCTCCGACATCAGAAAACGCCGGGTGTCATTGCTCTCACGAAGTCCGTCTTTGTAATGCTCATCCCAGAATGTTTGCTGAACTGGCAAATACGACATGGCTTTGAAACCATAAGACGATGTTGCCGAATCGGCCATGTAATAATTGGTAAAAGCTTTGGGAATTGTATGCAGCAGGAATTCACCCTTGCCCCATTTTACACGAATGAAATTGATATTGCCGTAGCCGTCGCGACCAAGTGCAGTTGTATTTTTGTCATTCGCAAATTTGAAAATGCGTTGATTGTATTCTCTGTCGAAAATATAGTCGGTTGATTTTTTAAGATTCGGATTCAGGAAATTGGCGAAACGTATGGTGTCCACTCGTTTCTGATCAGCAGGACTGACATCATCGGTAGTATTGAAATCAAAATCATCAGGATTTGTTCCGCCGGCACGAAACTTCAGCGAATCTTCGAGCAATCCGAATTCTTGTGCTGCAATAAATACCGAGCTGCCCTGTTCGGCATACTGGCATAAATAACCAACATCCGAAAAAGTAGGCGCAAAGTTGGAGTTGATGATGATGTAATTTCCTTTCGGCACATCATTTTTTCTGAACTGATCGGTAATAGTGCTGCGCACATTAGTTACTTCTCCGTCGAAAAGTTCATCGGCATAATCTCTGAAAATCTTACAGCCCCACGGCTGACGTTCTTCCGCAGTGTAGAAATCCCGCCACGAATACTGGCGCTCGGCGTTTCGGCCGGAGAGGGTCACCAGCAGAGCCACCGCGAGGCCAAAGAGCAAGAAGAGAAACCAACTGCGTTTCAGCATTGCATTCTAGTTTAAACTCCGGTTCAGATCGCGGAACTGTTCTTCGGCATGTTCGTAATCGCCGGCATTTATGGCACGTTCGCCGTACCATACATAATCGTAAACCCGGCTTATATCGCCGAATTTTTTCTGCATCGGATTACCGCTCAATTCGTAGTAGTAATCCATATTTGTTTTTTCGGGTTTCCAGTTCAGCAGTTCGCGGTCGGTGAAATTTTTGAGTGTGCTTAAAAACCAAAGCCGCACCGCATAACGAAAATCGCCGCGGTCGCGGGCTGCCGCAATTTGTGTTTCGTAGTTGATGGAATGTATATCTACATCCTCAACGCTGGCATCAATTTCTTCGTCGCTGCCTTTTGTTTTTCCGCTGAAAAGTCTTCCGGCAGATCCGCTTTTAAGTGCGCGGATCAATCCCCAAACCAATAAGCCTACAGCCAATGCCAGCAGCAGATAATTCAATGCCTGAGCGCCGCGTGAGATGCTGTCAATATTTTCCGGCAAATCAATATTGGGGTCAACATCTTCGTCTTTATCTTCAAAAAATGAACGCAGCAAACGATCAAAAAAAGTTTCGTCTTCGAGTCCGCGTTTGCGTTCGTAACGATAAAAATCGTCGCTGTAATAACTTTTTTGCGTTTCCGGATCCGGCTCACGCATCATCACCTTCGATGTATCGGTGCTGAGACTGTCGGCTGTTTTTGCAGGCAGCAGCAAAGGTGCCGCAACAAACAGCAGCAGCAGAAACAAACGGATGAACCGTTCAGTAACTGAGCTCAACATCTTCATCGGTACTGTTGTTGCCAATTTTATTGAGTTGTTCGGTAATGGTATAACCGAACTTGAATTCTTTCAGACTGTAATAGTGTAAACCTACTGCAACGCAAAACACACAGTTTACAAGTGTACGCGCAAAATCACTTACAATCTGAAATATGGTGTTGATCAGGGTTTGTGTAACCTCATCAAACGAAGCCTGAAGCCCGAACATATCCAGTATTTGCGAGCCAAAGGATGAAGTGATTGTAATCAGATACCCAACTGCCATGAGCAAAGCCCACATGCAAAACATTACAGCCCAGGTGCGCCACCATTGTCCCGACATAACAGTTGTTGCAAGACTAAACGACTCGAACCAGCCCGGGCGCTGTGTATTGCCCGGTGCGCCTGTAGTTGAGCCCCGTGCCATGAAAATTGAAAACACAATATGCCAGAACGGGTAGCGGAGCAGCATATAACCAACAGCGCCAAAGAAAATAATCAGCCCGGCAACTCCTCCGCTGGATTCGGAGGCCATCCAAATCAAAATTGCTGTAATACAAATGCCGAGTGCTGCACAAAGTACAAGCAGCAAAACAAACTGAATAATTGCAGTTCCGGCATCTTTACGCAGCGAATAACTTACATCCGAAACACTGAATCGCCCTGATCCTTTTTCGCGGCAAACTTTCAGGAAGTGTGAAATAACAAGTGCCGCAAACAATCCGTTAAACAGTGAAGTACTTTGCGAAAGCAAACTCCGGAAACCAATATATGAACCGAAATTTTCAAATTCGTAAAACTCTTTTCCGTCGAAAAGATAGTTGATGTAGTAAACGTTAAGCGTTGTTGTGGTAAGCACAACCGGCCCGATAATAAGTACCAGAACGCCAAGAAATGCACTGAGATTTTCGCGCAGAATACGTTTGGTATCGTTGAAGACAGCGCCAAACGAGCGCACCCGTTCTAATCGGAAAGCCCCTCTGTTACTGCTCATAACCTGCACGTTTTCGGTTGCTGAATCGGCGGATTGTGAGCTCGTTTTCTTCGCGTTCAGTACGGTTGCGGATGGCCAGCGTAATCATAAGACCGGCAAGTCCGTAGCAACAGGCAAAGAAGAAATACGTAAATGTTTCGGCATGCTGCCCAAGTACAAAGTGCATGACGATAGCAAGCGTAGGCAGCAAAAACAGCATTGCCGAAATGGCAAGCAGCAATATGAAACGCGAATTACTTTGCAGAATATACAGCTTGGCCGCAGCCAATCTTCCCGACGGTTTTTCGGCATCCTGATCGGTTGAAACACGCCCCAGACGTGATGTTTCGCGACCAAGAATAATGGGCCATACTATAAAATAGCCGATCATCAGGAACAGAGAAGCTGCAATAATCAGCACGCGCAGCGCATCGTGCATGCCTGTAAAGCGTGTGAGGAAGCCTTCAAAAAATGCGGCCAGAAAAAAGAAGGGAATTAGTCCGAGACCAATTTTTAATGCTTCGCGGGAAGAATGCAGAAATGCTTTGCCTCTTGGCCATGCGCCCGGAAACCAAAGCCCGCGGCCAAATGCAAGACCGGCAGCACCGGAAACTACAATGCAGAAAATTTCTATTGTGCCGTGTATCCAAACCGTAAGCATCGACTCGCGGTAAAATCCTTCGCTGCTCAGGAAGTACATAAATGCGCCGAGCATTACACCGTTTCGGAACTGTATAAATGCAACTCCTATCCAGCTTAATATTCCGGCCAGCACACACACCAGCGCAACCTTTGCATTGTTCAGCGCAATTTCGAAGAACATCATAAAATGATTCGGCGATTTGTAAATGCCCAGCGGATCGCCTTGACTCATATTATCTAAAGTGCGGTCAACATATTCATCGCCGAGGATCAGCCTCACAAAACCTTCATCATGACTTGCCGAAATAATTCCCACCCAAACCGAGAGTCCGAATATCACAAATGTGATAAGCAGATTCCCCAGGTTTTTGCGCATCAGCAGCGGAATTTCTTCAGACCAGAAACTCAGAATGCGGCTGCGGCGCTCGCGCTTGTTTTTGTAGATAAGCAGATAAGCACGCGCAGCAAGGTCGTTCAGGTATTTTTCTGTTGATGAACCCGGATAATAGGTACGTGCCCACGAAAGATCATCGGTAATGCGCACAAACAAATCAGCCAGCGCATCCGGCTCGTGTGTGTCCTGCTGCTTTTCATCCAGCATTTGCTCAAAACGAAGCCACAGCTGATGGTTTTCCTGAAGAAACCTTATTTCTTTCATACGGGTTATATGCGAAGATAAACAACCTGCTGCATGATTGAAGCAATTCATTTTGTATTTTTAACGCAATGGATATTGCCCGGATTACAACCACGCAAAACGTAGTCATTCAGTTTGAAACCGCAAGCATCGGCGAACGCTTCACGGCTCGGCTGCTTGATTTGTTTTTTATGGGTGCTTACTGGCTGATAATAATGTGGGTTGCAGGTCTTGCAATTGGAATGGAAGAAGGTTTTCAGCCGGTTATTTTACTTCTCGTTTTGCCGGTTATGACCTATACATTATGGACGGAAGCCCTTTTTTCGGGACGTTCATTTGGCAAAATGATTATGGGAATAAAAGTGGTAAAAAGCGACGGATCGCCGGCCGGTATTGGCGATTTTGCCATTCGCTGGATTACCCGAGTGCTTGAATGTGAAGCCGCATTATTTCCGGGACTCGCAGCACTTATCAGCATTATCAGCAACCGCGGACAGCGCATCGGCGACATGGCTGCCGATACCATTGTGATTCGGGTAAATCAGAAAACAAGTTTGCGCAGCACAATTCTAAGCTACGTGCATCCCAATTACCGCATTGTGTTTCCGCAGGTCGAACGCTTTAACGATAAAGACATCGGCATCATCCGCGAAATTATGCTGCAATCGTTTGAAACCGGCAACTACGAAATGCTTTCCCGGCTTTCACATAAAGTAAAAGAAGTAATTGGCGTTTATCCTCCCCCGCAGCAATTACCCGATCTTCAATTCCTGAATATCGTGATTGCCGATTATACACACCTTCAGCTTGGTGTGCGGAGTGTATAAAAATTTTTGCTGATAATTATGGCCGGGATTTTCCATACTTCCGGAACTTGCAGCTTTCGAACTCCTGCTAAAACTTAAATCGCGACTTATTCCGTTTCATTCACTAGTTCCGGTGCGGCAAATCAGTTTGGTGATGCACAGGAGCACGTTAAAAGAAAGATTGGTAAAAGCTTTTGCAGATAAACTAATGGAAGTATTACCTGATGAAATTTTAAAGCAGAAGAATAATGAAGTGCTTGATATCTTCTAACAGGCTCTATGGATTTGAGAAATAAAAAGAGTAATTGCATCGGATAAATTTAAACACACACACTGACACATACCGATACAACTACTCTTTTTTGATTTTCGGGAGCTTAGAAATAGTGTAAAGGCAACAGAGTTAACGCACCCCTGCATTATTGAATCTGTTGCCAAATACACTATTCTCGTTCCGATTGGTGAACGATTCGGATAAAGCGGCGTTCACCTTCCGCTGTTTGTAATTCGGCCACATAAACACCGCCTGGCCACATAGCGGTTTGTACATTGTGTTGTGCTGATGGAGTAAATGTATTTTCATACATCACTCTTCCGTCGGCAGCATAAACAATACATTTTGTAAACAACAGCTGATCGGCATACATTTCTGATGCTCCCGGAGCGCTTATTGTTATTGAATTTTTTGTAGGATTAGGATAGGCTGTAAGTGATTCACCTTCGCCATTGCGGATGAATTTGATTGTATTGATTACTGTATTTGTACGAATTGCATCCTCAAAATCAAAGATGATTTCAGCGCTGTTGCGAATAACTGTACCCGACGGAAGCCCATTTTGCAGAGCAATTTCAAATTCAATAAATCCGTTACTGCCTTCCTCATTTGTTGCACTGTCGGGTAAGTTGATGCCGCTAAACGTCCACGTAAATAAGCCTTCCGGAGTTATACTTAGTTCATACTCATGACTTGTGGCGATCATGTTGAAGTAGGTTGAGGGTTCACCAGTGGCATACATTCTCATCACAGCGATGAAGATGAATGCCACTAATGCGGAAATTTTTTTCATGATCTCAGAGTTTGTGTGCCATTCTGAATCATGCGGTATGCCAAAACAGTAGTGTTCTGATAATTAGATTTTTACGTAATTATTGTTGACTGACGGTTTCCATTATCTGGAAAAATTATCCCGTATGTGCATTATTAAGTATAAAAAAGTCATGCTCCGAAATCATAATTGATTTCGGAGCATGATAAAAATGTTTCGATGATTGATTTATACTTTGATTTCGTCCGCATTGCTTTTCTGCTCGCTGTGCAGTTTCGATCTGTACTACACGCCAAATAGTTTTTGCAGCCCCCATACGCCAATGCCTACACCAATTCCTGTAAGTAGTGCCGGTGCCGAAATCATGCCTGCCAAACCGCCTCCTACTATATATGCTGCGCCAAGACCTGTTAATGCCGCTCGTCCTTTTTGCACAGCGGGATTGGAAGACGTAGCCATAGCTATCATCTGACTCACTAACCATTTTTGAATGGTCGAAGCCTTTGTATTTACACTCATCACTGTTTCTTCAAGCCACGGATGTTCTTCCTTGTGATCTTCTGCCAGCTCATGTTTGTAATATTCCATCAGTTCTCCGATTTTTTTTGTGCTGCGGAGAATATCAAGCGGAGCCCCGTCGTTGGTGGCAATAATGCGCGATATATCGAAAAGAAAATATCGGGTAAGATCAAATAGTGCCTCATCCCGCTCTTTCGGATCTTTGATGTTTTTCGAAATAGAATCGCCGGTACGCAAGTAAGTATCTATATAATATCTTCCTCTTTCGCTTGAAGAACCCGCTAAACTTTTGGCCAGATTTACATGATCGGCCTGGCGCGATCTTCCTTTTTTGTTTTTTTCATCTGGTGTAGGATAGTACCCAATTTCGTGCCCTGAGGGATGTGTGTGGTCGTATCCCTGCGAAACTCTTTCGCTGTAAATATTTGTATCCTTTTTCAGATTCTCGTTTGGGTTTTCCTTCCCCATTTGCCTGTCGGCGAGAGTATGCACACCAATTTCATGCACAAACATTCCGAGTAATTCGCCGAGAGAAGCTTTTTCGATGTACCAACTGTTTAACTGCACACCAATATCGCCAACCCGCCCCGGATGCTCTTTTGTGCCCTTGTGATGATTCCATGCCGGGCTCATTTCTCCATTGTTTATTATCTCTACAATGATCTTGTCTTCTTTATTGAGAAGATTAGCCACAGCAGAATTCATAATAGTAATAAGCTGATAAACCTTTATTCTATCTTTTGTTCCTAGTTTATCATCCATTCCTTCTTCGGCATCCACCTTCATGCGCTGTAGCGGCTGCACCGATTCGTTTATCGGAGCAGATTGTTCTTGAGTGTGCTGCTGTGCCTGTGGTGAGGGCCGATGTACAGTAAAATCTCTAACCGCAAAAAAAGATTTTCCTGTTTTTTGCGGCGATTGAACCGTTGCATGAGCTGAAGATTTTGAAACTGCTGAATCTCGGGAAGCGGGAGATTTTTTCATCTTCGATGATTTGGAGAAATGGGTGATGTGGTGCGAACGGGAAGCAATAAATCGGAGTTTGACCGTGCTTTAAATATATAATAAGGACGAAATATTGAAATGCGGGTTTATACCTGAATATGAGCATTGGTCAAACAAAAAACCACTTCCGATTTATACCGGGAGTGGTTTTTTAAAAATGGCTTTTTTAAAGTGCTTACACTTTGATTTCGTCGTCCTGAGCGTTGAAGAAGTGATACTCGAGGAATTGGTACGACGGAACTGATTTCACGCTGATCGGGCGACGGTAGCGACGCATCCATTTCCAGCGCAGTGAGGTAATCCAGCCTTTAGTAAGAAATGCGGCAATGTAAGGATGCACACGCAGCGTAACCTTTTTCTCATTTTGTTCGCGGAGAACATAGCGCAGATTATTTTCAATCTGGTCAATGAGCAGAACGCTGGCCTGCACCTGTCCTGAGCCGCCGCAGGTGGGGCATTTTTCGGCCGTTTCAATGTTGGTTTCGGGGCGCACACGCTCGCGGGTAATCTGCACAAGTCCGAATTTGCTCGGAGGCAGAATGGTGTGCTTGGCCCGGTCGGCCTTCATTTCGTCGCGCAGCTTGGTAAAGAGTGCTTTGCGGTTATTGGGCGAGTGCATGTCGATAAAATCGATCACGATAATTCCGCCCATATCACGCAAACGAAGCTGACGTGCAATTTCTGAAGCAGCTTCCATGTTTACGTCGAGCGCATTGCTCTCCTGGTCGCTGTGCAGTTTCGACCTGTTGCCACTGTTCACGTCAACAACGTGCAGGGCTTCGGTATGTTCAATAATGAGGTAGGCGCCACTTTTCATGGTCACCGTTTTACCGAAAAGCGCTTTGATCTGACGGTCGATTCCGAAGTGCTCAAAAATGGGCTGAGGCCCTTTGTGCTGTTTCAGAATTTTTTCCTTGTCAGGCGCAATCGTCTGTAAATACATTTTGATCTCATCGTGCATCTGTCCGTCGTTCACATGAATTGCATTGAACGAATTGTTCAGCATATCACGCAAAATGGCAGATGTACGGTTGATCTCGCCGAGCACGCGCTGCGCAGGCTTGGCTTTGATGAGTTCCTGGAAACAGGTGTTCCATTTTCCCACCAGGTCATTCATGTCGGCATCGAGATCGGCAACTCCTTTTCCTTCGGCAACAGTACGAACGATAACGCCGAAATTCTTCGGCTTGATACTCATGATGAGTCTCTTGAGTCGTTCGCGCTCTTCGTTGCTTTTTATTTTCTGTGAAACAGAAACTTTTTCGGAAAAAGGAATCAGCACGATGTAACGCCCTGCAATCGAAAGTTCGGAAGTAATGCGAGGGCCTTTTGTTGAAATAGGCTCTTTCGCAATCTGAATCAGCACATGCTGATCGGGTTGCAATACATCACCAATTTTGCCGTCTTTATTAATCTCCGGTTCGTTCTTAAAATAGGTAAGTGCTGCGTGCTTTTGCCGTCCTGTAACGGTCATCCGCACAAATTTATTCAGCGACATTACCTGCGGACCGAGGTCAAAATAATGCAGGAAAGCATCTTTCTCGTAACCAACATCAACGAACGCAGCATTCAAGCCTGGCATCACTTTTCGCACCCGGCCGAGGTAAATGTCGCCCACAGCAAACTGACTGTTGGTTTTCTCACGGTTGAGTTCCACCAGTCGCTTGTCGTTTAAAAGAGCGATCACAACCTCAGAATTGGAGGCATCAATGATCAGTTCGTTTGACACAGATGTTAGCGCGTTAAATAAAGCATTGCCCAGCTCCCAACTTGGGATGGGCTTGCAATCAGATAAACTGTAAGTTGAAGTAAACAGAAACCATACAATTATTTGTAAGGCTTCAATCACACACTATGGTAAAGCAGATCAAATAAAAACCGCAGCTTCGGAATGAACCAAAGCTGCGGTTTAAGCGATCAGCTCCTAGCGGTTCTTCTTCTTGTGACGATTTTTTCTGAGGCGCTTCTTGCGCTTGTGGGTGGCCATTTTATGGCGCTTTCTTTTTTTACCGCTGGGCATGTTGTAGTTGTTTAATGAATGAATTACTATTTGGATGAGCGAAGTTTGCGAATGGCATTCTCCACATCATTTTTTACAATTGGATCGTCGGCCTTTGACAAATATGCTTCAAGGTTAACGATGGTTGAGGCGGTGTCGCCTTCATGTTCATACAGTTCGGCCAGACTCAGGTGCAATCCGTAAAGATCGGGGCGCAAACGTAAGGCTTTTTTGTAGCGGTCGATAGCTTTGCTGTATTGCTCAGAGCGTACTGCAAAATCGCCAAGCACAAGCTGGGCATTAACGTTTGTTGAGTCTGCTTTTTCAACGGCAAGCAATTCCTGAATACCGGCCATCGGATCTGAAGTGCCCTGCACAATGCTGGCACCCAAACCCACGCGGGCATCAAGGTTATTACCGTCTAAAGCAAGCGCTTCACGAAAACAGTGCATGGCCGATTCAAACAAGGCTCCCAGATACTGAGGCCCCTGTTTTTCGCCCATAAATGCTGCTGCATTCTGATACCGCTCTCCGGCCAGCTGCCAGTCAACCGATGAACCATTGCAGGTTTCGGCCTTGCGCTGTGCCAGAGAAGCCGCCAGAACATATTCACCGGATTTTACCGCAATACGAACAGCGGAGTCGAGCAATTGACGACGGTTCACAAAATCAGGTTGTGTACCGGCCTGCTGTTCGAGCCGTGTTAAAGTTGCGGCAGCTTCGGGTGTTAAGCGTTTGCGGGCTTCGGCAAGCTGCTTTTCCAGCGGAATAGTTTCGCTGTTTTGGGCGGCCTGCATTTGCCCGGCTGGCGCTTTACGCGTTGCGGGAACTGTATTTACAAAACTGAAAAGAACGAAACAGGCTGCTGCCGCGCCGAGTACAATCCATTGTGTTGGGCCGAGCTTAGCCATGTGCAGCAGAAAGACAGGTTAGGATGCTTTTACGCTTTTCTTCACCTTCTCGGTAAATGTTTTGGCCGGCTTGAAAGCGGGAACATTATGCGCCGGAATAATTACCGACGTGTTTTTTGAAATGTTGCGGCCGGTTTTCTCGGCACGACGCTTCACGATAAAGCTTCCGAAACCACGGAGATATACGTTATCTCCCTTGGCTAATGAGCCTTTTACCACTTTCATGAAGGCTTCAATGGATGCCTGTACGGCTACCTTCTCTACGCCGGTTTTTTCGGCAATCTCTGCAACGATCTCTGCTTTGGTCATTGTATAAACTGTTTACTATCAATTTTTTATCCGGCACCAAAGCCGGGTAATGAGGGCTGCAAATTTACGCATTTCCCTGTAACGCCAAAATTTCCACGTAATTTTAGCACCCGGTTTAACAAACAAAATGGATTTTTCCCGTCAAATAAGGCTTTGGTACACCAAAAATAAACGCGATTTGCCCTGGAGGCATACCCGCGATCCCTACCTTATTTGGCTTTCGGAGGTCATTTTACAACAAACCAGGGTAGAACAGGGGCGAAAATATTACAAAAACTTTGCCGCCGCCTGGCCCAATATTTCTGCACTTGCCGCTGCTTCGGAGGAAGATGTACTCAAGCTCTGGCAAGGACTTGGCTACTATTCCAGAGCCAGAAACCTCCACAAAACAGCTAAAATTATTGCCGAAAACCACAACGGAATTTTTCCTGATACATATCATCAACTGCTTTCGCTCAAAGGAATCGGCGAATATACTGCCGCCGCCATTGGTTCATTTGCATACGATATTGCTGAACCGGTGGTTGACGGTAACGTATATCGTGTACTTGCGCGTGTTTTTGGAATTGATACGCCGATAGACAGTACTGCCGGGAAAAAACAGTTTCGCGAATTAGCCGCAGAACTGCTCGACCGCCGCGACCCGGCTACGCATAATCAGGCAATAATGGAGTTCGGGGCTTTGCAGTGTGTGCCGCGTTCGCCCAACTGCGGTGTTTGTGTTTTTGCCCAAACCTGCGAAGCCCGCCGAACACAGCGCATTGCTGAGTTACCAGTAAAAGCCAAAAAGACCAAAGTAACCAACCGGTTTTTGCACTATTTTATCTTGCGTGCAGGCTCAAAATTTTATGTGCGCAGGCGCTCTGCAGGCGACATCTGGCAAGGACTTTACGATTATCCGCTCATCGAAACCAAAACAGCCGAAGATGATCCGCTGAACAACGAGGTTTGGAAACTTTGGAGCACTGCCCGCAAAACAGAAATTGTAAATGTGTCGGACGAATTTCTGCATGTACTCAGTCACCAGCGCCTGCATGCTAAGTTTTATGAAGTCAAGTTAAACAAAGCGTTGCCCGGCGAACTTACCGGTGATTTCAAACTGATTGATGAAAAAGAGTTTGATGCTTTGGCTGTTCCGGTTTTGATTTCGCGTTATCGTAATGCTGCAATCAACTTACGGCTTTTCTAAACGCGCAGTCTTGTTTCGCATTTTTATCAGATCAGGCGTTCTGATTATTCTGCAGAATTGTTTGAAAGTCGCTTTATTAACCCTGTTTCCGGCTTTTTGTGTAGTTGGGCTAAACTAAATTACAAGCAGACATTACTTACAACTGTAAAATAAAAGCAAACATAATTTTAATTGATTTCGCATGATTTGTCAGGATAACGTGATTTTGTATGTATTTTTGTAATGCTCTTTGGTGCTGATTTTCAGCAGTGTGAACTCGCAAGTTTGGCAATATCACCTATTGTGTTAATTTTGTTATTTCACCAATTGCATTAACAGAAATACTAAGTACAAAACCTTTCCGCTAAAAACGGTATCTGACACACATTTTAACCAACACGTACACTATGGCTGGCGTAAACAAAGTAATCCTGATCGGTAATTTAGGTAAAGACCCCGAAGTTCGTTATCTCGAAGGAGGCATTGCAGTTGCAAATTTTCCCCTTGCTACCACAGAAACATTTCGCGACAAGAACGGCAACAAGAATGAGCAAACAGAATGGCACCAGATCGTACTCTGGCGTCGATTGGCTGAAGTAGCTGAGAAATTTCTCCGCAAAGGCCAGCAAGTTTATCTCGAAGGAAAAATCCGCAGCCGCAGTTGGGAAGACAAAGACGGCAACAAGCGTTATACAACAGAAATTTTCGGTGATTCACTCACCATTCTTACCCGCAGCAACGACCAAAATACACAAGGCGGTTATCAGCGTCCGCAAGGCGGTTACCAGCAGGGCGGCGGTTATCAGCAGCAGCAGCAGCAGCAAACTGGCGGCGAAAACACTGGTTTCCAGCAAACCAGCAATTACCAGCAGCAGCAGCAAAATTATCAGCAGCAGCAAACATTTAACGTAGATCCAACCAGCGATCCGATGCACCCCGCAGTGCTTGGTGATTCGCCCGACGATTTACCATTCTAAAGAACACCTCATAAAACTCAAAATATCTTCGTTGGACTTGTCGCGAAAATCCTCATTTACATAAGTAAACTCCGGTTTTCGCTCCTGCGTCCGCCTCAATCTTTCGAGTTTTATGAGATGTCCTGACTAGCTTCAAACAAAAAACCGGATGCACAAACATCCGGTTTTTTGTTGCGCGGTTTCGCAGGAATAATCACTATTTTCGGACTTGCTGATGCTGAAGTTCAATCATATTGTAAATATTTACACGGCAGCTCCGGGTTCTGAGGCTGATATTGCGCAGGCTGTGGCATTGGAATCGCTGCGGCGGGCAAAGAGTGCGGCAGAAGGAATTGCTGTTGTTGAATTGCAAGTTATTGCCGATGCCGAAGACACGATTTCGCCGCCTCGTGGTTTTGTTTCGCTTCCGCCGCTGCGGCGTTCTATTCTCAGTTTCGGCACGTTTCTTTCGCAGCGCCGGCTTCCGGTTTTTGCCGATGTACTCAAAGCTGCGGTGCATGCTTCGCCGGCTAACTACATTGTTTACACCAATTCCGATATTGCCGTAATGCCCGGCTTTTATAAAATGCTGGCGCACTACGCAGCAAAAGGCTACGATGCTTTTGCCATCAACCGCCGCCGCATTCCGGCTCGTTTCACCGGCCCCGAACAGCTCGAAGAAATGTATGCCGAAGCCGGAGAAACGCACACCGGCTACGATACAATTGTGTTCAAAGCCGAGCTGTTTCATCAATTCACCCTCGGCAATGTGTGCATCGGTATTCCGTTTTTTGATACCGTGCTCATGCACAATTTATATGCGCATGCCGAAAACTTCAAGCTCTTTACCGGCAAGCATCTTACATTTCATATCGGAATGGAATTGGTGAAACGCTGGGGCGATTCGGATCAATACGCACACAACCGCCGCGAATACAAAGCTGTACTCCGCGAATTATATCCACTGCTTAAAATCGAAAAGTTTCCGGGTGCTTCGTTGCCGTTTATGGTGCGGCATTTCAAATGGCTGTTTAATCCAACGTTTCATTATCCCACAATGCTGAGGCTCGATCTTTCGCAGTTGGGCAGAAAGCGCAGGAAATATCCGAAATACGAAAAGCGCAGTTTGAGCGAACGCTGGTACGATGTGATGATTAAGCGGATTAATTTTCCGGATGAAGACTGAGGGTTTAGACGGATGATAAATGTGTTGTTGTAAAGCATTCGGGAAATGAAGTCTGGAGACTTGATGCATCGCATTATTTAAAGAGGTGATTTAGAGTTTTTGCGTTTTAGTTTTCTGCGAATTCTTTCGCGAATAAAGCCGGGCAAAAATTTGAGCACCGGATATTTTTGTTCAAGGGCTTGCTGCGCGTGCATGGCACGAACATTTGCACAAACTTCATCTTTTGCATCCCGATACTCAGGAAGCAAAATATCTACAATTAAAATGTACCTGTCGTTTGATGTGTGATTCCAGGCACGGTGCTTGTGCGCATCGCAAAACATGATCCACCGGCCTTCGTGCCATTCGCGTTTTTTGTTGTTTACTTCAATGCCAATATCGGGCAGCTCGCCCGGAACCTGCAAGCCGAAATGGCAGCGGAGAATTGCATTGGTGTCGCCGTAATGCGGATGAATATCGGCACCGGCTTCTAGTTTGCTCAGTGCAGCAGAAGTGAGTCCTTCGATGCGCTGAAATAATTCGTCGAGTGCCGGAATTGCTTTGCACACAGCATCGTTGCGAACACCCCAATTGTAAAATGGCTCAACTTTCCAGCCGTCGGGACGCGAAACCAAACCGGCATGGAAATACGGCTTCAGCGAATTACCTTGTGCGTTAAGCCATGTTTCAATATCAGTGCGGATGCGTTCGTAGTTTTCTTCAGCCCAAATTGTCCACGCATACGCTGCCGGATCACTGAACGCAGGCATATTGCCCGGATATCTTCCGCCGAAATACGAATACCAGATTGCTTCTTTGCTCATGACTCAACCGTTATCACAAATTTAGCACGCTGTGCATTGTCAAATGCAGCACCTATTGTCAGAATATTTGCAGCAGCGTCTTCATTCGGATCAGAAATAACGCAGGTAAATATGCTTCCCCAGCGGCGTTGAAGAATTTCGCGGAGCTTTTTTGTTTTCTCAAAAAATGAACGCTCAGTCAGAATGTACTGCTGATTCTCAATATCGTCCTGTCCGGGCAATAATTCATACCCCAAACTTTTATTGAAACTGATTGCATGTGTGTTTGTGCGCAAAACATTTACGTAGTTGAGATCGAGACCAAGCAGATAAGAAGTTTCAATAAACAGCATCACTGCGGCAACCGGAATAGTTGTGTTCCACCAGCTCTCATCCCAAATAAAAATTCCGCCCGATCCGGTAATTTTTTTCTCCCAGTCAATATCACGTCCGTTAATCAGCCCAATAAAATTACCTTCAACTTCTATTAAAAAATAGCCATTATTTCGGTTGTTAATTTTATTAAACCAGGCTTCCTGCATTTCAGGCGTAATTTCTTCCCGATACTCCATATACGAACGGATACGCTCGGTGTTTCGCCAATGTCTTACCAACTCAATATGCTCGTGTTTGATACGAACTAAATTTATTCCGTAGCCCGATAAAATCATTGAAGTAAGTATTTAGAGAACTTCTGCTACTGAAAATGGCGGTCTGCGGTTTTGCAGCTGATACAGCTTAAACAAATATTGGCCAATAATACCCATGCAAAACATGAGCAAACTGGTTGAAAACAAAACTACTACTATGATTGCCGTGAAGCCGGGAAGCGAGCCGTACATAAACTTGAGCCAGAGAAAACGTATGCCCAATAAAAATGTAATTACAGAAGCCGCAAGCCCGATCCAGGTCATCAGTTTGAGCGGAAATGCTGTGTAGTGGATGATCATATCGAGATACAGCCCGAAAAGCTTTGTGCGGCTATACGTAGATTTTCCTTCCTGCCGCGGATGATGCTCAACGGGAGTAACTTCTATGCGGTTGGTGTACCAATGCAGTACTTCATCAATAAACAAAATTCCGGCTTGAGGATGCTCTGCAATTTTCCGGGCCACGGGCGTACTGATGAGTCTGAACGAGGTTTCAATGCCGGAGTTGTTAGACAGATAACGTGATGAGCGGCGCATCGTCCAGCTTCCGGCATTGCGCCAACCGGAATGCTGTTTTGAAATGTATTTACCGTAAACCACATCGGCATTGGTTTCGGATGCTTTGGCAAGTAATTTCGGGATTTCGGAAGGCGGATGCTGGAGATCATCGTCCATGGTAATGACCACGCTTCCGCGCACAAAGCCAAAGCCACAGGCAATCGCATTGTGCTGCCCGAAATTCCGGCGCAGCCGAATTGCTTTTACTTGTTCAGGATGATCGCGCTTGATGCTTTGTAGCTCGGCCCAGCTGTTGTCGCGGCTGCCGTCGTCAACAAAAATAACTTCCCAGTTTCGGCCGCTGAGTGCTGCCGAAATTTCGGAATACAGTTTTTGCAGCGTTGGCTGGCTGTTGTAAACCGGAATTACAATCGAAATATCGGGAGTTGCTGTGTTCATCAGGTGCCGAGCAGAAAGCCGCCGTCCAAAATAAGATTTATTCCGGTTACCCAGCGTGATGCGGGCGAAAGCAAATACACAGCAGCATAAGCAACATCTTCCGGAAGCCCCGCTCCAAGCGGATAATCGGCAATGTGCTTATCCATTTCTTCTTTCGAAATATTGGTTTCAACACGGTCGTAAAGCGGTGTTTTTACCATGCCCGGCGAAATGCAATTGGCACGGATAAGCTGCGGAGCCGTTTCGCGCGCCAGTACTTTTACATACGATTCGAGCGCGGCTTTCGATGCGCCGTAGATCGCACCGCCCTTAGGCGGATGATTGCTGGAAATAGAAGAAAGGTAAACTAATGAAGCCTCACGATTGAGCTTTTTCAAACGCAGCAAACCTGCTGTGAGCATAGCCGGCGCATCAAAATTAAGCTGCATTTCGTCCAAGCGCTTTTCACTTAAAAAGCGAATCGGAAACGATTTTACACCTCCTGCACAATACACCATGCCATCGAGCTGCGGAAGCTGTTTGAGCAAATTTTCGCGCGCTTCAATACTCGTAAGATCGGCGGCAACAATTAAGTGTTCATGTCCGGGAAGCAGCGCCAGCGTTTTCTGAAGTTCTTCCTCATTGCGCCCGCTCAGCACAATCTTTGCACCTTGCTGCGCTGCCGTAACACATACCTGCCGGCCAATGCCTGAGGATGCTCCGGTTACGAAAATTGTTTTTCCGCTTAAACTGAACGCTGTTGTTTGCATTTGAAAATCGGATGCCGCTTCTGATACGGCAGTTGCTGCAAATCAACAAAGAAAAATGAGCATCTCCAATTCAAATGAGATGTTTTGCCGCCAATTCTTCATCAGCGCACAACAGCTTCTAAGTATCAGTAGATGATAAATTTTGCGAAAGCTGGACGTTGTGCTTCGTCAGTTATGCGAACGATGTATGCTCCCGGAGCAAGAGCCGATGTGTTAATTGCCAGAACCTGTTCAGCACTTTGCGTAACCGACACCATTACTTGTCGTCCTCCGAGATCAATCACTTCGGTATTGGCTTCGTAAGCCGGAAAATTTAGTTTTACCAGTAAGTCTATAC
>JBKDHA010000185.1:0-19165 GCA_046335555.1 Bacteroidota bacterium | reverse complement strand
TGTACGAGGTCCGTATGCACGGTGGTGTGAGAGCCTCTCCCTGTCAGCGAAAGCTGGCAGGGCGGGCTACTCGATTAGCGGTTCGTTATTAATTTTTCTTCTGTCATTATTCTAATTGCTTTCTCAGTTTCATTTTGTCCGTCTGTCAATGAACCGGGCAACATAATTAGTCGTTTTTTTATTTTGCCTTGTTCGTCTTCGAATAGAACTTCAAATCTTGAACGTGTTAAACCTGCAATTGCTTTTTTAAATTTAATTTCCTTGATTTTTTGTCGGTCTATAATTGGTGTCGCAGAATTGTTGATACTATTTACTATTCCATAAACTAAGTAAACTCCTAAAAGTCCAAATAATATTGGTTGTGCTATTTGTCCGTTTTTGTAACTGTTAAAAGCAAAATAAAAAAGTCCGAGAGAAAGTCCACCGTAAATGATTAGTATTCTCGATATGTTATTTCCTACTGTCAATTTCGCAACATTACCGATAATTCCGTCTCGTGTCAGAACAATTTTGTCTGGCAAAATATGGCAAAATCCCGTTTTCGTTTTAAATGTCTGTTCGTTGTCCATTGTTTCCTGTGTCGTCTGTTATAATGACCGCTAACTCTCAAATATACGCAACTCCCCCAATTATTATACTTTAGCAAAGCTTCTTCGTAATCAATTGAATATCATAACAATACAAATACTAATATCCATTTTTCGTTACATGCATAATACAAATATCTTTGAAAGATATACACAAATACGCATCATAACTTGGAGCGCCGATAAGTTAGATTGACACACCTAAAATATCTTTTTTGAAGTATATAAATCATACATCAAACTAACGCTCGAGATAAAATATAACAGGCTATTTACACTTCAAATAACAAGAGACTGCCCTTTTGAGACAGTCTCTTGCATTGAATTACGCAGTATAAAATCAGCATTTTATTCAGGACAAATAAACGGGTACTGTTTATTATCAATAATAGGCTCAATACCAAAGAAATCGTTAAGTACAGATTCGGCAGTGCAGTATGCCCCTTCTACCCAAGCCTGATCGTTGGAATAGGCTTCGCCTACAATGAAAATATCAGCATCTTTTCCATTGATGAGTTGCGAGGGTTTGCGGATTTTGCGTTGTACATCGCCGATATTGTAATGCGGTGCCCACTCGTGGTAGCCGGCATTGAACGGCGGCAGCGACCAATCGACATACGCAGCTTCAAGCGGTTCGGGTACGTATGTGTAGTTTGAATTGGGTCCGTAGTGCAGTTCGGCCAGCATTTTACGGAGCATTTTTACCATGCGTGCGGGTACTTTTCGCGGGCCGTCAATGGGCTGTGTATCACGCGAGACCGGAATCTTGCGTTCGCGCTGCGTGCCGAGTTCGAGTTCCTGCCAGAAGGTGGTGTTGTCTTCATCATCATAACTGGCCAGAATGCCGTATATCGGTTTCTGCTTCTGATCATTGGCATTGTTGCCAAAATACACCACCATACGAATGGGCGAATTGGTAACGCTCGGGCCAATAGTATTGCGCAATGCGGCTGCGCCAAGCTGTTTGATCTGAAGAATAGTGAGCGGCTGATTGGTTATATTTTCAATGGCTTTAACCATATCAGCTTCTGAGTTGTAAGGCACAAACAGCAACTGCTGCATGGCTTTCAGTGCGTTGGCCGGGAACTTCAGCTTTTTGAGTGCTGCAATTACATCATCTGTTATCACATACCCTTCAATGAGTGCCGGATAAGGAGCAGGATTTTCGGCATCGGGTGCCCACCAGGGCTGATCGAAAAACATGCCTACTTTGTAGGACGGCTGCATAATGGTTGACTCAATGTAAAGGCTCACGCGCTCGTGGTTAAGCACATCGAGTGTGCCGGGAGCCGGTTTGGTGTATTGTGTGGCCTGCGCTACTTTTTCGATAGCAGCGCGCGGCATGGCTAACCAAGCGGCATCGGCAGTGCGCTTGCCTTCGGCAATATCGGGATTGCTGCGGCTGGCGTATGTAAATTCAGCCTTATTGTTTTTCCAAACTATCGAATGCAGGCGCGTATCGGGATAATATCTGAAGTCGATACCCTTGCTCTTGCAGAGGCGCACAATTTCATCGAACAATGCATTGAACATACCCGAATAACCGATAGAAAGTGTACGGTACTGGCTGCCGGGCGTAAACTCATTATTCATATTGAACGATACAGCCGAGTTGGTATTGATAACATTCGAGCTGTACCCGTTTCCATCGGCGGCATAGTCGTAGCCTTCTGAACCAAGCTGATCGTAAAGCAAATTCCAGTAGCCGATGTCTTTGAGGTAATCGCCTTTCTGAAACACGGAGGTATCAGGCAGTGTGCTGGTAATTGTGCCTTCGTTGTAAAACTTGCACCATTCCAAACGGGTTTGCGGCCCGGTGGTTGCAGTTACCGAAAGGTTTTCGACTGTGGTAAAGCCCTGATCGGGTGAAGTGGTGGCGCCGAAGTTATTTACATTGTACGGAGCCGGATTGTTGGAAGAAATATCATTGAGATAAAAATTCTTCGACCGCAGATAAAACAACTGATTACCGGTTACATTAAACGGCACAGAATACTTGTTCAAACCAAGCTGTTCAATGGTTTCGGTAACCAAACGATGGCCGGGAGCCAGACCATTGTTGGGATTGGGGAATTCCTGCGAAGGTTTTTTATCCCAAAACGAATAACGCATCCCTCCCAGTTCTACATAAGAGTTTTTGGGATTATTCTCATAAAACCAAGTACAGATTCTGGCGCCTGCCGAGCGTGTACCGGGATATTGTTTTGAAAAGTTATAGCGCCCCCAGTCGTAAAGTTCAAGCACATCGCCTTTTGCAAGCTGTTTGCCCTTTAGTTTTGGGTCTTTGCTTTTACCGCTCAGCAGCCGCCAGGCTGTGTAAAGTCCGGCTGCACCGGCACCGAAAATGGAATACGTTTTTTGTGACATTTTATGTGTTGTTAGGGGATTGAAAACTTATTCGCTGCCGAGGCGATACATCTGCTGCGGCAAATCTTTTTGCGGAATGACGACTTCTACCAGCACAGGTTTATTTTTTATTTTGCTGATGATGGGTAAAGCCTTGTTAAGCTCTGCAACGGTGGTTACACGCATGCCTTCGGCACCAAAAGCTTTGGCTAATGCCAGATAGTCCCACTGCGGTAATATATCAAACGCATCAAACTTATGCTGCGGGCCGGGCTGAAAAGCCGACATATCAACATACACCTGCTCAATGGCATAAACCTGATTGCTCATTACAAAAATTACGGCATTGAGTTTATTTCGTGCCAGCGTTGACAGTGACTGACAAACCATCATAAAACCACCGTCGCCAGCTACTGTCCATGCGCGTTTGCCGCTTCCCAACTGAGCGCCCGAAGCCGCGCCGGTTTCAAAACCTATGCACTGCCATGCCGCCGATGACACAAAACTGCCCTGAGAAAGTCCGTAAGCATTGGTGGCTACATACATGGCCGAACTTACGCCGTAGGTCATTACAATATCTTTCAGCATATTATTGTCTTTGAGAAATTTCATTGAGTGCTGAAAGAAACGGTTGTAAGTAAGTACTTCAGGTTCTTTATTGTATTTAGGATCGGAGTTGGATACCCACGGCTCGGGATATTTTGGCTGAGGAGGTGCTGCGGTTTTCAGCGGATATGTTTTATTGGCTTTAAAACGGCGCAGCAATGCTTCCATAAAATCTTTCATGGTCACATCACCATACTTAAAATAACCGGCGCGCACACCTTCGGTATTGGCCAGCACCATGTTTGCATACTGCTTTTCAATAAACGTGAGGTAATCATCGGTAATAATAGTGCCCAGTGTAAGCACGCAATCTGCATCGAGAATAGTGTTGCGGACTGATTCAATGGAAGCAGCATCACTGTATGTGCCCATGAATTTGTTTCCCTTTTCGTCGAGCACTGTTTTGCCGAGGCTGGTAGTGGTGTAAATAAATCCGCTGGCATCAATGAGTTGCTGAAGAAGATCGGAAAGGCCGAAACGCAGGATTTCAACACCGGCAAAGATGACCGGCTTTTGGGCTGCCGTAATTTGTGCCCAAGCCTGATCAACTGCATTCTGCAAGGCAAGTGCCGGACTTTTTGTAATGCGCGGTTTAAGCGGTGTTTTTGACGGCGGTGTGCAGGGTTGTCCCCATACTTCTTTGTAACAAGCAATATAGACCGGGCGTTTCTGAGTAATTGCTTCAATAAGCAGCTCATCAATTTGTTCAGCTGCGCCAACATTGGTGCTGAGTGTAATGGCTTTCACCGTTACGTTTTCATACACTTTTTGGTCGGCACTGAGATCGCCGGTTGAGTGATGAAAAAGCACATCGTACATATCTGTAATGTTGCGCGCATCAGCTCCGGGCGTGGCACTGATTACTACAATCGGGCTGCGTTCTACCCATGCACCGGCTATGGCATTGAGCGCACTAAATGTACTCACACCAAACTGCAAAGATACGGCTGCCAGTCCGCGTGTGCGGGCATAAGCATCGGCTGCATATGCTGCATCAAGTTCGTTTATAGCTCCAATGGTATTGATGCCCGGAAAATATTCCAGTGCCTGTGTGAAATGCTTCACATAATCGCCGGGAATCTGAAACACATCCGTTACGTTAAGTTGCTTTAAACGGGTAAGCAGATAATCGGCTACTGTAAATGGTTTGTTTGCCATGCGCTTTTAGATGAAGAATGAAGAAATCTGCTGACTGTTCAGCACTGTTTAAAAAGCTTCGATCAGTAAACAAGAAGCTTGCACAAACGAATATTATTATTCTAATAGTAAAATAAAAACGCGAGATATTAACAGCCGCTGAAATCCCTTTTCAGTAAGGCGTACAGCAGCACAAGTATTATTACCTGATTTTTATTTGCGTATTAATACAGCTATAAAATGGTAGAAAATCTAGAACTCATCTCAAAATTATCCTTCCGGCTTTTTTATGACATATTCATCCTCATCGTTCGTTGCATTTCTTGTCTTCGTCTTAACAGGAATTCGTTACCTTGCAGCTATGGAACCAACAGTGACTGATTCAGGAGATTTCTTTGCCGTAAATGTGGCGATTATTCTTATGTTTTTTGCGCTTGCCGCTTTTGCCGGTTTGCTGGTCTTGCTTTACGGCCGTATAGTTTATAAACGCTGGTTTTCTTGGCTGCGCTTGTTTGGCGGTGCTTTGCTTGGTGGTTTCCTTGCGGGTGTAGTAATATGGTTTGCATCCGAGTTTGAAGCTGTTCGAAAAGAAGACTCACTCGAAAGCTTCAATAATTTATTAGTAATGATTTCGTGGATTCTTCTGCCCCTCATGTTGCTTATTCCGATTGTAAGCATAATGCTGCGAAGTCGTTCGGCAAAAATTGCGCAGCTTGAATTAGAAGTAAATGCGCTGAAAACTCAACTGGCGGCAAAACCATCTTCATCAAATACATCAACAACGCCGCCTGTAATTTAGTGCATCGTAGTTAGAACGATTCGGCCACTACAAAGTAGAAGTAACCGCCTTCGCGGCCGTGTCCGTAATCGAGCCTGATATTGAGCCGCTCGGCAGGATTTACGACAAACCGCAGTCCTGCTCCAACCGAGTATTTCAGCGTGCGCATGCTTACATCCGAAGGTTTATCAAACACATCGCCGGCACCGGCAAAGCCCACCAGTCCGAAACGCCACCACACCGGAAAGCGGTATTCGACCTGCGCGGCTACAAAGTTTTGATCACGGAAGCGGTTTTTGGGATAGCCGCGCAAAATATCATCGTTGCCCAGTGTTGGCATATCCAGAAACGGTACTTCGCCCTCTGCATGCCGGGCTTTGGCCTGCACTGCAAGAATGTGTTTGCGCCTCACCTGCCAGTATTTCTGATAGGTTGCATTGATGTTCCAATAGCTAAACGTACTGCCCAGCACTGGATTGAAGAAGTACGAGGTAAGTTCGATCAACTGTCCTTTTTGCGCATTGATCAGATTATCGCGGCTGTCGTAAATAGCCACCAGTCCAATAGCTGAAGCTGTTCCGCCCCTGTAACCTGGAATAATCCCCTGCTCCAACTGGCCTCCGGGAGTAAAATAAGCAAACCCGTATTCTCGCCTGAATTGATAATCAAATCCGGCAAAAATATCGTACTTCCTGCTCATACGTTTCAGCATCAGACTTTTTAAACTGATGTAATTATATTCATACTTTTCAGAATTGCTGTTCGGGGTTTGATTGCCAATTCCATAAAAGCGGTCCGGGAAATCGCGGTAACGCATTTCGCCTTCCAGCAAAAAATTTTCGTTGCGGGTAAAGATCTTCCATTGTCCCCAAACATCGAGCTGACGGTTTTGGGTGTAATCGGCCAGAAACTGTACATACGAAATGCGTGTTTCTTCTTCGTGCTCGTATTTGGGCGGAATTTTAAAGTAGTAAACTCCGGCGGCACCGGCAGCCCAGCGTGTATCGGGTGTGTAATAAAGCAGCGGAAGAATAAAAAAGCCGCTTTTTTCAGTAGAAACGGTATCGTCGAGCCTGCTGAAGCCGAAAAATTTTCGCTTTTTCTCTTCCTGCGCGTAAAGCAGTTGCGCTCCAAAACAAAGCAACAGAATTAAAGTCTCCTTTTTGATCTTCATAAATCAGCCGAATACAGTTCCTTTATGTATTCAGATTTTGAATATACTGAAATGATTGCGCTGTGCTGATTTTCGGAAGTAATTTTGGAATTAAATTAAATTAGGACTGTCCTGATTTTTTGTGTCTGATCAGTATAAACAGCAGCAGTAACAAAACAATTCCGCCTCCTAATATCCAAATCCACACGGCATTCGTGTTCGACGACACCTGCTGAATACCGGTTAACTGAACTTTAGGCACATCCTTAATTGTCTGCAGTTCGGTAATCACTTTTTTCAATAACTCCGCATCTTTCAGCTTCCATGCGTTGCTTTCTGAAAACTTCGCAAAACTAAAGTAGTTGACATGGATATAATTATTTTCATCTCGAATTCGTCGGGAGGTATCATCAATCGGTATCAGTTCTAATTCTCTGAACTTTGGAATTTTCTTACCCGCTTCTCTGAGTAGCTGCATCTGTGTCTTCGGATCTAAACTCACTTCAGGAACGCCAAATTCATCGGCTAATTTCCACCAAGCCATGCTTACCTCAATGCTCGTATTTTCTATAATTTGAGCCGCATCAGTACAAATATCACCCATTATCAAATCGCCGGGAGCTGTAAACGGAAGCCGTTCGGTGAGCTGAATATAAATTGCTTTCAGTACATCACGCAGCTCAATTGATTCGGGCGATTTGCCATTTATTGTTTTCCCGAAATTGTTTCGGTTAAAGTTTAAAACATGGTGCGTTTTGAGCCAGTCCGGATTTTTTGCAAAGGCAATTTTGGCTTTCAATATATCAGTATGTACCCACTCGGTTCCCTCGTGGGCATTGGGGTTCAGCATCAGACTGTACTCAATCCATTTCAACGCCGAATCGTTGAGTCCCGAAAGCTCATACGCTGTGCCGAGATTCGCTGCAATTACATACTCCCGCGGATAATCATGACTCAGTTTTAACAACATACTGAGTCCGCGGCCAACAAAGCCTTGCTTGATCTGATACACCGCAAAATCAGACGAGTCTTTGTAGTCTCTGCAGAGCGAGTCAACAAGCTTTAAATTACCGAAATGCCGCTTCGGCAATTTTTCAAAGCCATGTATATCGTAATATCCGTCGCCATCGGATCCGTGAAATGAATAACCATTGAAACAGGCAGAAGCAACTGCAGGCATTGTCAGCAGCGCAGCAAGAATACCAAGTTTACGGAAAAAGGAATTCATACATTCAGGAGTTAAAAATTACGCAAGCAAAACGCGCAGACCTGCTTTTGTATTGCAAACCTGCGCGTCCTGATTGATAAGTGGTTACCCTTGTTGTATTCGCTGGTATTTTATACCATTACCGGGGTCAATTTTTTGAAGCAGCGGAATCACTTTTCCTTTTTCATCGGGCATGCCCTGCGAGAAAAGTTTTACCACTTCATCTGATTTGGCATTGAAGAAAATTTGCATCGGAAACGAAAGCGGACGCTGTGCATGGATTGCTTCCAAACCTTGCAAGGCTTCGAGCACCGCTGCGCGGCCTGCGGCTACATCGCTGTACATAATATCGAAACCCATGCGGTGATATTTGTAGATGCAGGTGCGCATCGGAGCAAACAATGGCTGTAGCATGTTTTCTACCAACCAGTAGCGGTTCTTGGTGTCTTCCTGCGAACGCCAGCCGCGCTCAGGCGTATTCTGTGCATTGGCTACAATGGTTTGTGCTTTCTGCCAGTAAGGCGTTCCGCCGCTCGGTGAAAACGAATCGTAGTCGAGCGCCAAAATTACATACGCATAATACGCAAGCACTGAAGTTAAATTGGTAGTATGCTGATTAATGGTAAAATCAAATGCCTGAAACTCGATGTACTTGAACTGAAAGTTGGCATCGTTGTGATTCAGCATTACTGAATTGTAGGATGATTTGAAAACGGTGCGTGTCGATTGTACCTGAAGCGTTGCCTTGTATTCGTCGTTCGAAAGTTTGTCGGTTACATTGATAAAAAAGCTGCAGTTGATGCGTTCATCAGGGCCAAATACATCATTTGTCCATTTCGTGTTGTTCATGAACTCGAAAATGGCTTTCTGAAGATTATCAAAAATACGGCGCTCTGATGTTCCCTGAATTTGGGGCGATACTACCTGCACCTGACAATTAAGTTCCTGCGCAGCAGCAGCCGTTGTAGTGAAAATGGCAACAACAATAAAAATTTGGTTCAGCAGCTTCTTCATTTAAAATACGTTTGGAGGTGGTCGGCAATATCGGCAGCCACTTCTGTTTTGGGTTTCTGATCAAAATTAATGCTTTTCCCGTTGCGGGTAAGTACTGTAATTCGGTTTGTATCTTTTGCAAAACCGGCACCGGGATCACGCAGAGAATTTAGCACGATAAAATCGAGATTTTTGCGCTCTAATTTTTTCTGCGCGTTGGCGAGTTCGTTATCGGTTTCGAGCGCAAAGCCAACCAGAATTTGTGTTGCAGTTTTGCGTTTGCCGAGTTCGGCCAATGTATCGGGAGTTTCTTCCAGCTCAATTTGCTGAAGTCCGCCCGCTTCTTTCTTTATTTTGTTTCCGGCAATGTTTTTTGGCCTGTAATCGGCAACGGCAGCGCTTAAAATGGCCGCATCGCACGATTCAAAAACACTTGTTGCTGCATCAAACAATTCTTGTGCAGAAGTAATATCAATTCGTTTGATATTGGGATGGTGGGCTTTCAATGCAACCGGGCCGACAACCAATGTAACCTGAGCGCCGCGCTTGGCCAATTCTTCGGCAATGGCAAAGCCCATTTTCCCGGTGCTGTGGTTACCAATAAACCGTACCGGATCAATAGCTTCGTAAGTTGGCCCTGCTGTCACTAAAATATGTTTGCCGGTAAGACGTTCGGCAGCGGCAAACGTTGCCACCACAGCGGCGGTAATGTCTTCGGGTTCGGCAAGTCGTCCTTCGCCGCTGAGTCCGCTGGCTAATTCACCAACTCCGGGCGGCACAATAATTACGCCGCGGCTTTTAAGTGTTTCCAGATTCTGCTGCGTAGCCGGATGCTTGTACATATCCACATCCATTGCAGGCGCAACCATTACCGGACATCGTGCCGAGAGGTAAACAGCCAGCAAAAGGCTGTCGCATTCGCCATGCACAAGCTGCGCCATGGTGTTTGCAGTTGCGGGAGCAATCAGCAGCAGATCGGCCCAGAGGCCAAGTTCTACATGGTTGTTCCAGGTTCCGTCGGCAGCAGATGTAAATGCAGTGACTACCGGATTTTTAGAAAGCGTGCCTAATGTAAGTGGTGTTACAAACTCGTGCGCGGCGGGAGTCATGACTACGCGCACCTCTGCCCCGCCCTTTACCAACAGCCTGACAAGTGCAGCCGCTTTGTAAGCGGCAATGCCGCCAGTAACTCCAAGTACAATCTTTTTTCCGTGAAGCATGAAGTGCGAAAGTTAAGCACAATCTGGCATGGCTGAAAACACAAAGACATGACTCCCGAAATAAACGGAAGTCATGCCTTAAAATTATGAACCTATGCCTTTGAATGTAATTTCAACGCAAAACGCTGAAACTAGGCATTGTTACCTTCTTCGCGAGCCGGGTTGCGGTAGTACACTTTGCCTTCAACAAACTCCTGCATAGCTATGCTAACGGGTTTGGGCAAACGCTCGTAGAATTTAGAGATTTCGATTTGCTCACGGTTTTCAAATACCTCTTCAAGGTTGTCTGAATGTGTTGCAAATTCGTTCAGTTTGCCGGTAAGTTCCTCACGGAGTTCACCGCTGATCTGGTTTGCACGTTTGGCAATAACAGCTACTGATTCGTAGATGTTTCCAGACTCAACATCGAGCTTGCGCACGTCGCGGGTTACTGTTGTAGATTCTGCGTTGGTCTTCTTGAAATCAACCATGTTGTTTATGAACGTTTGTGTGATTGCTTATTTATTTGATCTTCTGCTCGTTCAGCATTTCCTGCTGAATCTGAAGAGTACTGTCGTAAATTTTCTTGGCATCATCAGTAAAGATACTGAGCGGAAATGCAGCAGTGAATTTCTGATATTCGAGTACGGTATCTTTCAGACGTTGTGTTTTCTTTTCGGCGATACTGTTTTCGGCTAAATCAAAACGTGATTTGAGCAATAAAAACATTGACTCTTCACGATAAATTGTAGCCGGGTAGGTTTTGAGCAATTGATCAAATGCTGCGATTGCGGCTTTGTAATCGCCAATTTTCATGTATTGTTTGGCTGTAAGAAATTCTTTTTTCTGAAGCTTCTCATACATTTTATCAATCAGCTTGTTGCATTCGCCGATGCGTTTGCTGTTCGGAAATTGCTGAATGAAGTACTGAAATTCCTGAATGGCCTGATAAGTATCGGTTTGATCGAGCGAATACGGAGGCGAATTCAGGTAATGGCAGTAAGCACTCATGTACAGGCATTCTTCGGCACGCGGACTGAGCGGAAAGCTGCGGAAATAGCTGCGGAACTGATAACCGGCCATAATGTAATCGCCAAGATTATAGTTGCTGAATGCTAAGTGATAGGCAATGTTCTCGGCTTTGTCTGTAGTACGCATTTGCGGATACAACTCATCCAGCAGCAACTGCGATTTTACATAATCGCCTTTACCGAAGTACTCAATAGCTTTTTCGTACTTCAGGTTAGGATCGTTGCTTTTCTGAATTTTACTGAATTCATTGCAACCACCTGCAAGCAGAAGGACGATAACTACAAAAAATGACGCGAGTTGACGCATACCGTTTAAGAAGGGCAAAAGTAATGATTTTTTACGTACCTCCGGCAGTTGTTTTAACGGTTACCGACAACGCAATGTTAGTTGCTTTCCGACAGCCGCTGCAAACCGGGAATATCAAGCAGACGTATTTTCCGCCCGTCGGTTGCCAGCAGTCCGTCGTCGCGGAGGCTGTGCAGGAGGCGGATTACGGTTTCGGTAGCAGTTCCTACCAGGCCGGCCACTTCTTCGCGGGTGAGCTGAACGGCCAGTGTAGAGCCGTCTTTTTCGTAGCCGTATGTTTCGGCAAGCAGCAGAGCTACTTCTGCCAACCGGGAGCGGACGTGCTTGCGTGCCAATCCGGCTAAGTGGTGCTCGGCATGGCGCAATTCAGTAGTGAGCAGCTTGATGATGTAATGCGAAAGGGTCGGATTGTGATCGAGAATCTGAAAGAAAACGGCCTTCGGAATCACCAGCACCGAAGTAGTTTCGAGCGCAGCAGCCGAACACGAAAAGGCATCATTACCAAGTACAGCGCGGTAGCCCATTAAATCGCCGGGGCGTGCAAGATGCACAATCTGCTCGCGGCCCTGCATATCGGTGGTAAACAGTTTGACTTTGCCGCGCTGCAAAATATACACGCAGGAGGGTTGTTTTCCTTCAAGAAACAACTCTTCCCGGCGCTGAAAAACTTCCACTTTTCCCTCATTGTTCATCAACTGCTCATCGGCTGATGACAGAAGTTCGAACGGAAAAGCGGCCGGATGCGGCATAAACATGAGAGGGTAAATTTATGACAAACCTCCGGAGCGTTAAGCAGCCGGAGGTTTGTATGTGTTTACAGACGAAAGTTATGCACCTACAACCTGTTTAACCAGATCAGCGGCTTCCTGCAGCTGAATGGCAGAATACACTTTAAGTCCTGATTCTTCGATGATTTTCTTGGCTTCCTCAGCATTGGTGCCCTGCAGGCGTACAATAATGGGAACCTGAATATCACCGATATTTTTGTACGCATCTACAATGCCCTGAGCTACGCGGTCGCAGCGAACAATGCCGCCGAAAATGTTTACCAGAATGGCTTTTACATTTGAATCGCGGAGGATAATGCGGAAAGCTTGTTCAACGCGGGCTGCATTGGCTGTACCTCCTACATCGAGGAAGTTGGCAGGTTCGCCGCCAGCGAGTTTGATAATATCCATTGTAGCCATAGCAAGACCGGCACCGTTTACCATGCAGCCCACGTTTCCGTCGAGGTTTACATAGTTCAGGCCGTAGCTTCCGGCTTCTACTTCTGTGGGATCTTCTTCGCTGGTATCGCGCATGGCAGCAATATCAGCATGGCGGTAAAGGCCATTGCCGTCAACCGTTACTTTTGCATCAACTGCAATGATCTTGCTGTCGCTCGTTTTAAGCACCGGGTTGATTTCAAACATGCTGGCATCAATGCTTTCGTAGGCTTTGTAGAGCGCCTGCACGAATTTAAGCATGCTTTTAAAGCTTTCGCCGCTCAGTCCGAGGTTGAAAGCAATACGGCGGCACTGGAAATCGCGCAGTCCTACTTTCGGGTCAATTTCTTCTTTAAAAATCAGGTGCGGGGTGTGCTCAGCAACCGATTCGATGTCCATACCGCCTTCGGTAGAATACATGATAATGTTGCGGCCGCTTCCGCGGTTGAGCAGTACGCTCATGTAGAATTCCGACGGTTTTTCGGCACCGGGATAGTACACATCCTGAGCAACGAGCACTTTGCTCACCAGTTTGCCTTTTTCGCCGGTTTGGAGCGTAATGAGCTTTTTGCCGAGGATATTGGCCGAAATTGTTTTCACATCATCGAGCGATTTGGCAAGAGCCACGCCGCGCTGTTCTGAGCCTTCAATTTTGCCTTTTCCGCGTCCGCCGGCATGAATCTGTGATTTCACTACCCACCAGCCGGTGCCGGTTTGAGCCTGAAGCTCTTTTGCCGCTTCAACGGCTTGTTCGGGCGTGTCGGCTACAATGCCTTCCTGGATGGCTACACCAAATTGCTTGAGAATTGATTTTCCCTGATACTCGTGAAGATTCATATTCGGCTGTGCGTATTTGAGAGTTGTTGGATAATCGTTTTACGGGGTGTAAAATTAGCAGGATTTTGGAGATGCGGTTATTCCTGATGCTTAAAATCGTTTTTTACCTTAACTGCCCCCGCATCCTCCGCCGCATCCTCCGCCGCATCCACTGCAACCCGAACCACCACAGCCCGTGCTACTGCATCCGGAGTCAGATCCTCCGCCGGAACTCATCCAGCCAATAAATCCTGACGATTGCTGGGCTTGGTAAGCTCTATTTGCAATCTGAAACGTCGCTGCAAATTCATTGTACACATCCGGGTAATTTTCAGTAACAAAGCCGATGTTCCCTTTCAGAAGTTTCAAGGCTTCTGAATGCTTTTCTGGCATTTGTGTTTGTTGATAGTGCTTGCGGAGCTGCTTGATTTCGGCTCTGATCTCTTCACGTTTCCTTTTTCCGGCTTCTGTAAGTTCAAACATCCCTGTAATCCGTCCGATTAAACTCTGTTTAAAATATCCTCCGGCTTTCAGTTTTCGCAGTATCCGGCGAATTATTCGGTCTTCATTTGCAGTTTCGGCCAGAATCTGCGCATAATGGCTCATCAGCATTTTTGGTGTTGCAGGCCGGGTTGCAGCTTTCATTAGAAGCTCAAATTCAGGAAAGTCATCAATTTCGTTTTTGAGGATTTCAACATAGTTTGCATCATTTTCACGGACTAAGCGCATTAAGCCTATACACTCGAAATGATAAAGCATTGACCGAAACAGGTCTTTTACTGATGAATCAAATCCTTTTTCAAAAACATGAACTTCAGCTGGCGTAAATTGGGTAAGTAATAGAGTTTTGTTCATAGTGTTGTTATTTAATAATAGTTAAGTGCCGCCGCCGCCTTTTTTGTGTTACATCTTTTTACGTTTTAAGTGTTTGGTAATAAACATCTGAAACCTGATCAGCAGTTTTGGTTTAGGTATGCACCAAGTGGTGCGTGTATTTACCCATTTAAAGTGTGAATGTTTGAAGCGTGTAGCCGGATCGGGCCAGATATCAGCTGGTGGCTCCGATAAAAAAACAGCCCGGTACATTTCTAATGTCCGGGCATACCAATCAATAAATTTTTCCGCTTCCTGCGTTCCGCCTTTTGTAGGACCGTGATGAATCTGCCGCTCCAATGTTTTTTCGCAAAAGTCTTTCCAGTAAGACTCGGTATAAAGCAGGTGAAGATGCCATACCTGATCTGTTTGTTCAGAAGGGGTTAATGGATGCGGACTAATGCAAAGTAGAAAAATGAATTTCTTGTATTCATCAACCGCCCGGATTGCGTAACTCAATTTCCATCCATTTTCACGAGCCAAACGATGCGTAAAAGTGAATGCTGCCTGGGGATTGTCAATCTGAAACTCTTGAATTTTATTCCAAAGGGTTAATTCAGGTATTGTCATTCAAATTTCAATTATTTCTGATACAAAATTCCCGATGCAGTTTGTCTAAATTGTAAATTGTATGTTACCAAATAGTTATTGATCAATAGCGCAATCTGTCAGTTTGAAGCCTTCACTAAATCAGCTACGCGGATAAACATAGAGAAGATTCATTTGATTGCTTAATGTCTGGTAAAAAAGTAGGGAACAATCCTCTGGATACAGCGCATAATGAATCTTGCCATATTTGCTTAAGAACTTGCGTGGTGAAGATTGTCAGCAATTCATGCGGACGTCCGCTCCTGCTTTCCGCTGCATGTGCCCGGGAGTTTGTTGTTAACTAAAGCAACCCAATCTTGCACGCTTTTCGTTACAACTAGGTATAGTAATTAAATATGTTCAACGTTCCAAATAAAATCAAGCGGTAGTCGTATCGAGCGGTAGTCGAGATACAGACCGTTTGGTGTTTCAAAATATCTTTCAATCATTCAGCATCCTAAATAAAGTCGAACGCTTACGGCTAACATTCGTTCACTCTTATTCCACGACATCGTCTTACGACTCAACCGCTTCAATCGCTGCCTAAGATTAAGATGCAGTCGCTCCAACCGATTAATTCCGAACTCAGTTATTTTATGGATAGTTTCCGGTATCAAAGACGCATAGCCGTTCCAACCATCCGTAATAATTCTTTTGGGTTTTAGCGTACAGAGTTGATCAGTTACTTCACGGATTGTTTTCTGGTTTCTTCTACCAGTGGTTACTGCTACAATCTCACCGGTTCGTTTGTCCATCGCGCTAATCACATAGCGTCGGTGTGATTCTTTATTTCTGCCTACGAATGTTTGTAATTCATCTACAAGATAGATGCGGTTTTCTTTTGTGGGTTTGGGTAAATTCAGCTTCGCTGCTTTACGTTCCATGAGCATTTGTACGCTGGTGGCTGGAATTTTAAGAATGCGGCTAATGGAACGGATCCCTAAGCCTTCGTTATGATGCTTGCGCACATTGTTTTCGTCTACCTCTGTGTAATTTTGGTTTACATAGTCGGTTTGCTGATGCTTACCACAAGTCTTACAACACATCCGAACCGCATTTCCGCGTTTTCCTTTTCTGATACACTTTGAACTGTGGCAATATCTGCAAACAAAGACTGTGGAAGTGTTAAGCACCATTTTGAACACGAAGGATTGTACAGGCCAATAGAATCGACGTGTAACGAAGGTTGAATAAAAAAACGGGGCTGGATAGCCCCGTTCTGAGTGAATTTGATATTCGTATTATGCTTTGTAATTCAGGTAATTAAGTCTGTGTTTGTTGTTTTGTTTAAGGTCAGGCACCATTTTGAACATGACCTTTGCGCACCGCTTTCAGCTCCCGGCCGAGTTCCATTCCATGGCCGTTATTCGTTCCGAAAGGTCGCTGATGAGCGCGCCTAAAGGGTCGTAACTGTAATTGCAATAGTTGCCTTCTTTTGAAGCGAATCATTTGGTGCAATAAAGAAACGTCTGCTCCCGTCTTCCGTTACAACTCCTCGGTAGTTTGTACCCAATTAAAGCAGCCTGCACCTTCGGGGTTTTCACTACAGCCGGGTCTATTCATTCATATCGCTTGGTGTTTCAAAATATCAAAGAACTTGTTTTGACAGTATGTAAGCTATATCATTTCGTAACTTTATACCCAAAAAGTCGAATTGCAAATTCGACTTAGCATAAACGGATCGACTCATTAAAATCAGGCAGGTCATCATATTTACTTATAGGTACTAAAATATCAGCAATTGTTCCAACATAACTTGCGGCATTCTCAAAGTAATCGTTTTGCAGTAAACTTTCAATACATTCAATTATTATCTCCTTAGTTAAATATCGTAAAATAACCATATCAGAAGCCCAGAAGTTATTACTTCCTTTCATTAGAAGTTCGATATTATTTATTGTGAAAAAAGTTATAGTATAAACTTTATCATTACTTAGAGCAATATAAGCATCAATATTATCATTGATAGAATTATCAATCACGAATCCACTAGGGAATACTACTTTAAATTCTCTCATTTATAAATTTTTAAAAGTTGGTTAATAACAGCTTGTTGGTTTGATTTATTAGAATATGCTAATATTTCAATCCCTTCTTTTGTATTTCTGAAGTATATCCTAGATTGATTTCTACCTCTAAGATAAGAAATGCTTGAATTAAGTGATTTAGTTCGAATACCCGGATTCATATTACCTTTAGCTACACTTGAAAGTAAGCTATTAGCTTCTTTTCTCAATGCTGCATTGTGTTCAAATGTTTCTTGTGCTAATTTAAAAATTGCTTTTTCCCTTTTTACAAGGGATGTAATCTTAATTACTCTAGCCGTATTACTAATCAATTTAGCACCTTTTAATGCTTTTGAAATTGGGAAAAAAGGAGGGTCTATTGTTCCGTCCAGTACCCGTACATTATTAATATTGCTAAGATTTCTCGCATTGAAATAAAAGAGTTGTCGTTGGTACTCTTTTTCTAATACATTAGTTAATTTCATATTTCGCAACATTAATCTTGCTTCATCAACTGAGTATGTAGATGCTTCAAAATCTCGGAATTCTTCATGCGTGAAAGCTGAAAACTGATACATAAATGCTTTTGACTTCATATCATATATTGGATCAACGGTAAAAACACCTTTTCTAGTAAAAGTAATTTTTCGTGTTGAAGTATGCTCTTCACCATTAGGTTCTGTGAATGTTACTTTAGTCGTAATCACGGAAGCCCCTGGTCCATATTCAATATCTTTTTTTGAAATATTATTATTCGATGCATAGTCATTTGCTTCATTTTGATAACGGGCTCCAATAATTACATTGAAAACTCTTCTAAATACCCCCCATTTTTTCTCAGGCTCATTATCTTTAGAATTTCCATCCCCCGGATCCAACCCACTCGGATCCGACAACAAAACAGGATTATTCAAAAACGCCGCATACGGACTCTCAAACACCTTCACAATCGGATCCGGAGAAAACCACCGTCCCACACGCGGATCATACTGCCTGAACTCCGTCGTATAACTCAACCCCGCACCACCTTTCGCCTCCTTATCCATCTCCATACCATTAAACCCATACCGGTACTCACCACCCGTGCGCCCCGGCTGCGCAGCACCAAACGCATAATAATCACTATAGCTCAGCACATCCGGCAAATAACGGTCAACAACCGCAGCCGAGGACAAAGCCGCATACGGCAACCGCTTATCGCTCACCGTAGCCAGCACATTACCCAGGTGGTTGCTCAGCTCATACTGCTTCGCACCATACGTCCGCTCATAATGTGTCACCAGCGGCAGCACATTACTTCCCGTATAACTCAGGCCTGTAAACTGCCCGCTGTTCACCGCAGCCGTAAACGTTTGCCACACCTTCCCCAGCTCATCCCCATGCCGCACCCCAATACGCCCGCTACTGAACAGGTTGTGCTCCTCCACCTCAAACGTTACCTTCCCTGCATTCTGCTGGGCCTGGTACGTCTGCTTGTAAATCGCCATCGGTATGCCAGATGATTCGTAGCTGTACCAGTAGTATTCCCATTTTTCCTGCGGTTCAAGCCCGAGACCGCCCGCTTTGTGCGGCTTCACTATTTTGCACAGCCGCTGCCCCGATACGTTGTACAAATACTCCACATCGGCATCGCCCAATTCCTGCGCCGTATTGCACGGATCCATGTTGGCCGTTTGGTCTTTGCGCACCGCTTTAAGCATACCGGCCGAGTTCCATTCCATGGCCGTTATACGTTCCGAAAGATCGCTGATGAGCGCGCCCAGCGGGTCGTAGCTGTAGTTACAATAGCTATCTTCTTTTGAAGCGAATCATTTGGTGCAATAAAGAAACGTCCGCTCCTGTTCTCCGCTATACTCCTCGGGAGTTTTTACCTCAAAAGCTATCTGCACCTGCGGGGTGTCGCTGCGCCCAGGGCTAGTGATTCAAACCGTTCGGTGTTTCAAAATACCTTTGCCCCTCTCAACTCATAACCCCGATGCAAAAACGAAGTTACCATCCCATGCTTGTCGTGATGTTTCATTTGCAACTGCTCAACACAGAAGTACTAAAGCAAATTCCGTATTCTACACGCATGTATTGGAAACAACTCGAACAGGAAAAACAGTTCGGTTTTGAAGTGGTAGAAGATTACCTTCTGCGCAATGCCGACATAAAAGCCGTTTACACCAGCAAATTAGTTTTCAAAGTATGCAGATGTCTTAGCCCCGTAATAAGTTGGAGAAAAAGCCTAAAATAAATTAGGTCAGTATCTTTAACCAGTATTACGATGAAAAGCAAACGAACATTTACCCCCGAAGAACGCCTGAAGATCGTTCAGGAAGGCGAACGGGAAG
>JBKDHA010000184.1:0-10022 GCA_046335555.1 Bacteroidota bacterium | reverse complement strand
CAATAAAGTAGTTGACAATCCTTGTTCTGTCGTTACTCCAATTAAAACTGAAGTTAATTTGCTCCAAACGGGTGCTTAAATCCTTAATCTCAGCCAGTCCAAGTGGAATGAAATTTGTGTTCAAAAAGTTGCGCTGTAGTTGTATTATTTCTCCGGGCAAGGCGGCAAAATCAATCCTTAACTGCGGAAATAATAAAGGGTTAGACCATTCAGCAGTTATCCGATTATTTATAGTTGTAAGCAGTTGATCAATTTGGATAAACACAGGCAATGCTTTTATGGTAGCTCCTAATCGGTCAAGCCAGCTGAACCAGTTATTCATTTGCCCCCTCATCTGTGTCCGAAGAATTAAAGGAATGTTACCATGCCCTTTTCTTGCACCAAGCCCATGTTCTGCTCGCAGCGAATTTTCAGTGCCTTCAATATTCACATATTCTTCACTATCGGATCCATATTTTTCCTGATCATGCTGGTTGGTAAAAAAATTAGGAATATTTGTTTTCTGCGTGGCAGTGCCCCGCTGCATGTGTATGCCATGCCCAAGCTCGTGTCCCAGTAAAACAAATACAGGAGTAGCCAGCTCATCGTCATTCGTATCAGCCAGTCTCGAATCGTTGTACATACTGCTGTCTGTTAGTTCTACGGGTACAGTAACTTTTACATTACTGCCCGTTCCAAACTTATAGTAAGTTGTGTCCCCTCCATCTAGAATACTTACACCAGCCTGATGTTGCTGCGTGGGTTTTAATTCGTTGAAAAACGTTATACGCTGTGTTTCATTAAATGCTGTAATGTTATGCTGTGGATAGTTTACCAGTTGTTCTTGGGCAGGCTCGACATCCAATTTAACCAAGTTTATTCCAATTTCATCTTGATTTACCTGTCCGGCAGCAAGGTCTTTTCCCTCATGACCATAATGAAAAGGCTCAATGGTTATGAGTTTATCAGAGGTGTTTATGTTTTTCACCATTTCTCTTCCATATTGCCCTTCGAGTAACCGTGAAAATTCGGTAAGTATTTTTAGATCAAAACCATTGTGTACTTCAGCATTATCGGGATTTGTATCTGTAATTCTGATTTGCCCGGTTTTTTCAATCAGCCCCCGCCACATAGCCCGCACCTCTAACTTAGTTTCGTTGGATAATAAATTAAACCCGGCAATAGGAAGATCTCTGTCGGCTTGTTGGTGGTCGCCGGCATTTATTGATTGTGATACAATAGCATGCCGCTCGGTTTTGGTTGCATCCATTAGTCCGCGAACATGCTGGGCAATATTGTTGCCTGTCAAATCAGGTGCTTTATTTTGAATAAGCCAAGTATATACTGCATGTTCAACCCCAGAAAGGCTGTTTATACGAACAGAAAGCGGAGTTTCCTGTCCCAGCAGATTATAGGCATTAGCCAACTGATTTATTACATCGGGTGTTAAATGGTTAATCCCAGCAATGGCGAACTGTGCAACCTGCTGTGTAACCATAGATGCCGATTTAGGCTGGTTGAACACAAGGTCTCTCAACTCGCGCTGAAGGATTGTTTCGTGGCGGTTGTCCTGAAAATCCGTAAGAGTGGAGTTTAACGTGTTTGACGAGCCACTGTTGTTAGCATTAGCCCGCGAGTGAGGAGTCGTTTCACTAGAATGTATTTTGGGCATATTTTTTCGGATAATAATAGCACGAAGTCACTTTACAGACCTCTGATAACTTCTAAATTTAGAAATTAAATGACTATCGAAATTAGATACTAATCCCGCAATGCTTTAGAAATTGAAAAACGAGTATAAGTACGTCTGTAATTAATTCTCGGCCAGCACAATCAGCCGGTCGCTTTCTTCAAATTTCAGTTCTTCTGTTTTAGAAGGATTTACTTTTACACCGTAAGCCTTATCAGCTTCGCCCGAAAGGGCTGCTATGCGATAACCAATTGCTGTTTCACCTTTTGCAGATGCAGCATCGAGCAGGGTGTGGAAATTCACCGGCTCATCTAGTTTTATGTAATCACTTACAGGCTTCAGATAAATCTCCGAACCATCGGCGCTGAACAAGTCTTTAAAAACGCGCTCAAGCCGTTTGTTTTCCGAAAGCTGCGAGAGCAGTAAGCTCACTAATTTATCGCTCACAATAAAATCATCGGCGCGGGCTACATCGGCTAACGCTCGGTTGCGGATGTCGCGCATTTCGCTTACAATGCTGAAATCGCGCTTCTGCTGGCTGGCAATGTTGCGCAAGTGGAGCAGGGCAATGAGCACTTGCGCATCGGCTTCCTGCACATCAATCTGGTTGTTGCAGAGCAGGATGATGTGATTGTATGATGCCACGTTCAAACTGTCGAGCACGGCGCGCTGTGTAGTATCAGCATTGCGGAAACTCAGCCTATGTTTATTAAGCTGCGGTGCCAGTTCGGCTGCAGCGTGCTCGGCTTCCTGATCGTTGCAAACAACCATCACTTCAGAGCCTGCTGTTACATAACTGTCGAGTTCGCGAATAATGGAAGCGGCTTTTTCGTTCCAGCCCAGCAGCAGCGTGCGTTCTGTGCCCGCCGGTTCCGGTGTGCGGAGCTGAATGGCTGCATTGTTGACCGGTGCCGGCGGCGAGCTGATTACAGCTGATTTCTCGTCTTCGGCAATGAGTATCATCAGATCACCTTCGCCAATTTCTGTGGCCGGCGGCGGATTGAGCAGCAAATCATCATTCTTGCGGTAAATACCGATTACAGATGCCTGCGGATAGGAGTGCAGCGCTGTGGCATACGTTTTTCCCACTAACGAATGTTCTGCCTTCATGTATATTTCGGCACCTTCAAAATCAAGCAGCTCGGTATAAACTACGCTCAGTCCCGACTGCCGGCAGGTTTGCGCTGCAACTCGTGCAATCAGATCAGACGAAAGAACAAGCACAGTTTCGTTATTGCCTACAAGCTGTGCTGCTTCAATGTTGCGTTCTTCGCGCAGTTCGGCTACTATGTGATATTGCTCTTTGCGCCGGTTCGGATTGTTGGTAAGCGCAAGTATTGATTTAATAACATAAGTATCCGGCCCGGAAACATCATCAGGCGAAAGTATAATGATCGAACGCGCATCGTGCGGAGCCGCTACTTCAAGATCACTCAGATCCAGCGGACTTCCCGAACGGCAGATGATACGGGTTTTACCGGTAGAAGGGAAGCGGGCATTTATTTCATCTTCCATCTCCACCTTATCCATATCAGCCATTATCACAATGCGCGGTTTGTGTTTATGCTCATTCGTTACAAGCAATTCGCTGATGATGGTGAAGATTTTGGGCGACCAGCCCAGAATAAGTGTGTGGTTATTTTCAAGAACACGCGAACGGCCTTTGCGCATTTCTTCAATGCGCGTTTCAATGCCTGATGTTATCGTACCAATCAGTATCGACACAATGAAAATACCGCCGATAGTCACCGCCAGCATTACGATTCGCATTGGCCAACCTATATCACCGGCAAGATTTCCGGCATCCATGGAATGCATCAGGCTGTTCCAGGCCGCTTCCAAAAACGAAGCATTTTCTCCGGTTATGGGATCAGTCCCTAAATCGCCAATCGCAATTACAAGTGCGGCCAGAATAACGATGATGATGGATATAACAGCCAGCCAGCCAATAATTGCAATAGGCCCGGCCGATAGCGTGTTTTCAAATGAATAGCGCAGCTTTTCGCGAAAAGAAATTTTACGTGACATATTTGGGTTCAGGGTAGTGTGAACACAAATATTAGAAAACTTGCGCGTATTCTGGTGCTTTAATTGAAGGTGAATGTTAAAGAATTGCTATTCATTAAAAAAGCGGCTGATTCATGATGAACCAGCCGCTTTTACAGTTTATCTGAACAGTTTACTGTTTTACAAAAGTATAGTTTGATTTACCGCTTGCACTGCTGATGAGTGTAAGCGTATAGTTGCCAGCCGGAAGTTCGGCCACACTTACTTGAGCCTGGCTGTTGTTGCCGGTGGTTTGGCTAAGTACCAGACGACCGTTTACATCGTAAACTTCGATGGTGTTTACACTTACTTTGCTATTATCCCAGCGCACTACCAGAACATCTGTAGTCGGGTTGGGCAGGTAGCTTACACTTGCAAAAGCAGGATTTTCGCCGATGCCTACGCAGGCGTTAACAACCACGTTAGTAGTAGCAAAGTTTAAACAGCCGTTAACGTCGATAAAAATGTAAGTTACTGGGTGAGAACCCACACCTGCAACAGCCGGTGAGAACTGGTTACCGCTAATGCCGGGACCAGACAAGGCTCCGCCCGAAGGTGATGCTCCGGTAATGGTAAACGGAGCATCTGTAACACAATGTGTGCCTTGCGAAGCAAGAGTTACTACCGGAAGCGGATTTACGTTTACGGTAACAATTGCATTGCTTGAGCAACCATTCAGATCAGTACCTGATACTGTAAAGGTGGTTGAAGCGGTGAGGCTAACAGAAATAGACGAACCGCTGAGGTTTACTGGAAACCACTGATAGGTTGATGCGCCTGAAGCTGTAAGTGTAGCTGTGTCGCCAGCGCAGATGGTATTGGCAGTTGCAGTTACAGAGGGCAGCGTATTTACAGTTACTGTGGTTGTTGAAAGATTTGTACAACCGCTTGAATCGGTAATCACGCAGGAATAAGTAGTGGTGCTGCTAGGTGTTACCGTGACAGAAGAGCCGCTGAGATTGCCGGGTGTCCATTCAAAAGTGCCATTTGAGCCGGTTGCTGTTAACGTTGCACTTGCAAACTCGCAAATCGGGCCGTTATTGCTGGCAGTAATTTGCGGGGGAACAGGAACGTTGATAGTAATAGAGTCTGTTGGTCCTGTGAGGCTGCAATTGCCGTTAACTCCGTAAACATAAATGGTGTGCAGGCCGGGTGATACTGCCGCTACTACAATGCTATTGGTGTTTTGACCAGATACAAAGTTGAATCCGGCCGGAACTGTCCATGTATAAAAAGTAGAGTAGGCATCAGCCGGAATTGAAAGTGTATCAAAAGCACCGATACAAGCAAGTGAAGGGCCGGTAATTGTGTGTGCGGGAGGAACCGGATTAGTCCATGAAATGGTTGCCTGTCCGTCGCCGAGCCAGATACCGTTATTAGTAACACCGCTAATTACGCCGCCAACATAGCTTGAACCGCCACCGCCGCCGCCGCCTGCACCTTTATCATTGCCTGAGCAACCAGAAGTACCGGCTGATCCGCCGCCACCACCGCCGCCGCCAAGCTGACCGCCGCCGCCGCCGCCGCCACCGGGAATAGAGGCGAAGCTAAAGCAGCAGCAGCTTTGTCCTGCACCACCTGTTCCGCCTGTTCCTGAGCTTGCCACAACACCGGGAGCACCAAGGAAGCCAGAGCATCCTACACCTGCTCCGCCCGAAGCGCCTTGCACTGAACCGAAGTTACCGCCAAAACCGCCACCGGCTGCACCGCCTGATGTGGCCGAATTACCGCCGTTAACGCCAACACCGCCGCCGCCAACACCACCGTTTCCGCCAGCTCCGGCAGGACCTTGTGATCCTTCGCAGCCGCCACGGCCACCGCCACCACCGCCACCGGCTGTGATTACACGGTTAGCTTCGGCAGTACCGCCAACACGAATATCAGTAGCACCGCCGCCGCCGCCTGCATTTGTTGAGCCACCATTAGCACCGCCATTGAAACCACCTGTTGGTGTAGTTCCCTGGCCGCCCACAAAAATGTTAATCACGTCGCCGGGAGTAACCGCAAGAAAGCCCTCTGCATAGCCTCCCAAACCACCGCCTCCGCCAACTACCGGGCCGGTAGTCGAATTGCCGGTTGCGCCGCTTCCGCCTTGTGCGCCCCAGGTTTGAACAAATATGGAAGTAACCCCGCAAGGAACCGTAAAGGTTTGAATACCTCCGGTAAAGTTGAACGTTGACGTTTGCCCTTGTGCAAACGTTCCCAGCCCAAGCAATAAGCCTAAACTAAGTATGTGTTTTTTCATTAGGTAAGGAATTAGTCTGATACTACAAAACTAATCTAATTGTATAGCTCAGTATATATCAGTATGCGTTTTTTGTGATAAACTTTTGACACAGAAATGTAAAAAAATATCGCCCGCAAGCACCTATTTCAGTAAGAAAACAAAAAGCGGCTGCCATTATAAGGCAGCCGCTTTTTATTGGAATATCAAATTAACTTATTGTCTTACAAATGTATAAACGGCTTTATCGCCTGTTTCACTGTAAAGAGTAAGGCTATAGCTGCCCGAAGGAAGAGCCGATACGTTGAGTTCAGCAGAATTGCCGTTGTTCAAACTCTCTGTCATTACCAAACGACCGGTAATATCACGCACTTCAATTACATTCACATTCAGTTGGGTATTATCCCAGCGAACTGTAAGCAATTCGGCAACCGGATTTGGGAGGTAGCTTACGCTGGCAAATGCAGTTCCTTCATAAATACCCACACAGGCATTTACAACAATTGAAGATGTGGCAGAATTGGTACATCCATTGGCATCGGTATATGTATAGGTGATTACATGATTACCAATACCTGCACTTAACGGAGTAAATACACCGCCGGTTACACCCGGGCCGCTATATGTGCCGCCTGTGGGCTGTCCGTTGGTAAGTGTAAATGAACCATCATCAACACAATGAATGCCAAGGCCAGAAAGACTAACCTGCGGAAGCGGATTCACAGTTATAGTTATAGTAGTTAGATTACTGCATGCATTAGCATCGGTACCGGTAACTGTGTATGTAGTTGTTGTAGTTGGTGAAACAGTTACAGTTGATCCAGTTAAGTTACCCGGCTGCCATACATAAGAAGCGGCTCCTGAGGCAGTTAATACTGTCGGTGAACCAGAACAAACCGTAAGCGTTCCTGTTGCCGATATAACTGGCAGCGGATTAACGGTTACAATAACACTGGCTGTATCCGAACATCCGGACGAATCTGTACCTGTAACAGTATAGCTACCAGAAGCATTAGGAGTAAATGGAACATTGTCAGTAATGCCACCAGACCAAACATAAGTTGATGCACCTTGTCCGAAAAGAATTACGGAATTGCCACTGCAAACAACAACTGATGACTGGTTAGGAGTAACGGTTGGTAATGCGTTTACAACCGACAAAACTGTTGCAGTGTTTGTACAACCATTAGCATCGGTACCAGTTACGGTATAAGATGTGCTCGAAGAGTTTGTTACTGAAACTGAGTTGCCCGTCAAATTGCCCGGCTGCCAATCGTAAGAAATTGCACCGCTTGCAGTTAGAATATTGCTGGCACCTATACATACATCTGTGCTCGAAGCAGTTACAGTAGGCAAGGAGTTAACTGTTACAACAAGACTGTCAGTAGGACCAGTTAATGAACAAGGACTGTTAACACCAAATACATAAATTGTATATGTTCCGGGAAGTCCACCAGTAACGTTAATAGATGTTGTATTCTGTCCGGTGTTTAATGTCAGACCATTAGGAACAGTCCAAGTATAGATGGTTGAAAACGGATCTGAGTTAATGCTGTAGTTTGTAGAAATCCCTTGGCATATAGCTGGTAATCCTGTAATTACATGTGAAGGAGGAACTGGATTTGTCCAAGAGATTGTAACCTGTCCGTCTCCGAGCCAAATTCCATTGTTAACAACACCACTGGTTACACCGCCAACAAAAGAAGAACCGCCGCCGCCGCCGCCGCCTGCGCCTTTAGAGTTGCCAGCGCAGCCTGTAGTTCCGGCAGAACCGCCGCCGCCGCCGCCACCGCCAAGCTGACCGCCGCCACCGCCGCCGCCGCCTACAACAGAATTAGAGCTGGAGCAGCAACAGGTTTGACCAGCGCCGCCTGAAGCTCCTGTACCAGTTGTTGCTGTTCCGCCGGGAGCGCCGAGGAAACCGCTGCAACCAATACCTGCCGCACCAAATGCACCTTGAACATTGCCAAAGTTGCCACCGCGGCCACCACCGGCCACGCCAGATGACTGGGGAGAATCGTTGCCATTTACGCCAACGCCACCGCCGCCAAAGCCGCCGTTTCCGCCAGTACCGCCAGAAGCAGAACCTTCGTGGCAACCGCCACGGCCGCCGCCACCGCCGCCACCTGCAGTAATAACGCGGTTAGCTTCAGCAGTACCTCCAACACGAATGTCTGAAGCGCCGCCGCCGCCGCCTGCATTTTGGCTTCCGCCGTTGCCGCCGCCATTAAAACCTGCTGCAGGCGTTGTACCTTGTCCGCCTACAAAAATGTTAAGCACATCGCCAGGCGATACTGCCAGAAAGCCTTCGGCGTAACCGCCAAGACCACCTGTGCCACCGGCTACATTGTTTCCTCCAAGTGCTCCTGATCCGCCTTGTGCGCCCCAGGTTTGAACAAATACGGATGTAACCCCGCAAGGAACCGTAAAGGTTTGAATACCTCCGGTAAAGTTATAGGTTGATGTCTGTGCACCTAGCATTAAGCCAAGCCCAGTTACCAAACCTAAGGTTAGTAGTCTTTTTTTCATGGGATTTAGTAGGTTAGTTTGAGGAATCAAATAAAGTGATTTTACATTAAGTGAACAAATCTAAATACTTGATTTTCTATGATATTAACAATGATATTACATTTCAACTATGTGTAAAGAGCAAAGCCAGGGAGCGATAGCTTAGAAATTTCGAGTTGGGGGGATTATTTTCATTAGGGCACAAAAAAGCCGGTTCATTGCTGAACCGGCTAAAACTATTCATTCAAAAACTATTCTTCTTTGGGTTTCTTTTTCGATTTCGGTTTATTAACCGTAATTGAGATCTCTTTTTTCTCTTCATCAAGATCAATTATCACAGAATCACCTTCTGAAACACCCGATTTGATAATTTCTTCGGCCAGCGGATCTTCAATGTATTTCTGAATAGCGCGCTTGAGCGGACGGGCACCAAAATTGGCATCGTAGCCTTTCTCAACAATGAAGTCTTTTGCTTTCTCGGTAATATCAATTGAATATCCGAGCGCTGCAATTCGCTTGTCGAGTTTATCAAGCTCGATATCAATAATGCGGTGAATATCGTCGCGATCCAATGAGTTGAAAAGTACAACATCATCAATACGATTCAGGAATTCGGGTGCAAATGCCTTTTTCAGTGCATTTTCAATTACACCTTTTGCGTGGTCGTCGGCCTGATCGGTTTTTGCCGCCGTGCCGAAACCAACACCCTGACCGAAATCCTTCAACTGGCGCGAGCCAATGTTGGATGTCATAATGATAATGGTGTTCTTGAAATCTACTCTGCGGCCGAGACTGTCTGTGAGCTGCCCGTCGTCGAGTGTTTGCAGCAACAGGTTAAATACATCCGGGTGTGCTTTTTCAATTTCATCAAGAAGCACAACAGAGTAGGGCTTGCGGCGTACCTTTTCGGTGAGCTGTCCGCCTTCTTCGTAACCCACATAGCCCGGAGGCGCTCCAACAAGGCGAGATACAGCAAACTTCTCCATGTACTCACTCATGTCGATACGGATCAGCGCATCTTCATTATCAAAGAGATACTTGGCGAGAATTTTTGCCAACTGTGTTTTACCAACACCTGTAGGTCCGAGGAAAATGAACGAGCCAATCGGTTTGTTGGGGTCTTTCAGACCTGCGCGGTTACGCTGGATAGCTTTAACCACTTTCTTAATTGCTTCTTCCTGGCCGATAACTTTGCCGCGGAGTTGTTCAAACATCACGGCTAATTTCGAGCTTTCGTTTTGTGAAACGCGCTGAACCGGAATGCCTGTCATCATAGAAACAACTTCGGCAACGTTGTCTTCGTTTACCGTTTCACGCTGGCTCTTGCTGTCGTCTTCCCACTGCTTTTTGGCAGCGTCAAGCTGTTCGTTGAGCTGGCGTTCTTTATCGCGCAGGCGTGCAGCTTCTTCGTAGCGCTGACTGCGGACAACCTGATTTTTCTCTTCTTTTATCTGTTCGATTTCACCTTCAATATCAAGAATTTTTTGCGGAACCTTAATATTGGTAATGTGTACGCGCGAACCTGATTCGTCAAGCGCATCAATAGCTTTATCGGGCAGGTGACGATCTTTGATG
>JBKDHA010000183.1:0-29923 GCA_046335555.1 Bacteroidota bacterium | reverse complement strand
GATTTAATTCTTTCGGAACCTCCAAGTACAACTACCAATTCGGGCAAACCTTTTTGTTTTGAAAAATACCTGCTTGATGCGGGCGCACAGCAAATTGAACACCCGCTAAATTCAAGTTATGAAGGGAAAACAGAAATAAAGCGTTACCGTTTGGGAGGATATTATTTTGAAACTCTTATTTCACATAATATGACCTTTGGTACTCTGGTAGTTTGCGATGGCTTCGGCACAGATGCAAATACAGTTTATTCAGACAGCTTTATTCCAGAAAGCCAAGAAGAGGCAGATGCATTATTTTCAGCAATTGGAATCACCCCTTCCAATTAGCTCTTATAATAGTTAGATAAAAGAGACGCAAGACTTACCGAGCAGCTATTCACTTTAAACTGATCCCAGTACAAGGCAACCCCGCCAGAAAAGAAACAGGTATTGAATTACCGGGCAATTCAAAATCCGATTTTTCCTTTTTCAAAATTCCTTTCCCGGTCAAAAACCAACCTGGTTTCTGTTGGTATTCTCTGGCAGTTCCCTATTTCGTAATCAGTATTGAAGTGCAGTAAATACGATTCAACATGAATTCCACCCCGTTATCATTTGGACCATATAAGCATCATGAACTTGCCAAGCTTTACCGCAAGGATATGCACGTAAAAACGTTCCGAAGAAACGTGCGGCGGATATTAGAAAGTGAAGGTATGTATGATCCTGATGCTCATTTTTTATATCCGATTCAGGTAAAACTTATTTTTCAAAAAATGGGTGTTCCAGACTGCTTTTTGGAAGAATATGCACAATTAGAGAAAAAGGGATTAGTTTAAAAGTACACTTAATATATCCGGCTGATGGCCGGATTTTTTTTATTTCAGCGACAAACCAAAGTGGACAAAGTGGAACAAAGTTGACCAGAGTTGACCAAAGATGACAGAAGTGGATGTTTTAAGGACAGCACGAAAAGGGGGCATCGTAACATTGCTTCATGAATGCGCAACAAAACTCAACCAACAGATTAACAGCTTTCGTCTTCGGGGCTGTTTTCAATTTGTTTGCGATGGGATTGCAAGAGCCGGTAATACTGTTCGCAGTAAAAACGGCAATCGGCGGTTTTATATGGTTGATCTTCCAGTTAATCGGAAGTTACCTCGACCGCCGCATTCGTCGCTGGGAAGACAAACAACTTTCAGCATCGGAAAAGAAGTACGGTGAAGAAGAAAAACACGAAGACAAACCAAACAACAGCACAAATTCTGTTCATCCTGAACCGTAAGCAACGTGCGGATTACTTATCTGAGTAATCACTGCTGTTTTATTTCTGCCGGAATAAAACAGCAGTATAGACCCGGTAAGTGATTACGCAAGCGCACCAACAGGATTGAAAAATACAGCACACCATGAAATCAGCATGGATAATAGTTGCAGGAGGAGTTTTGTTTACCGGTGGTTATCTGTATAAACTATACCGCGATGCGGAGCGCATGGAAGTAAGCATAGCATCCCGGATACATGCATTACAGCTTTCGGGTTTGAAAGTGGGCGTGAGCGTTGAACTGAAGAATCCTTCAGGGAGTTCATTTACCATTCGTCAGCCGTTTGTTAAACTGCTGTATCAGGATCGCACACTTGGTTCCTCCTCTCCGAACCGGGAATGGTTGGAGATAGCTGCCGGGGCAGTAACAAAAATCGAAGTGATTATTGATCTCGCATGGAGTTCTCTTGGGTTTCTCGGTATTCAGGTTGTACAACAACTCAAGCAGGGAAAATTCGAACTGACACTCGAAGCGGTCACCGAAACGACTGCAAAAGTAAGTATGCTCGATGTGCCTTTGAAATGGCGAGAGCCGATTGTGCTTAAACGGTAAACCCGTATGTCGTTCTTTGAAAAATTCTGGCCGGGCAATGAAGGTGTCTCGCTGGATAAACGAAGGCTCAGACCCGGAAATGATATCGACCATTTATTTCCCCGTCCGCTTGGAGTGGTCACCGAAATCGTTCCCGAAGGGATAGCCGAAGTCAAGCACACCATAGCTTTTATAGAGATGGCAGTACCGCGAACGCTTCACGAAACAGCAGGCATTGCAAAAGTGCTGATGCATCCCAATTCGCTGTATGAATCCTGCAAAGCACTCTGGCATTTTGTGGCCAATCATATCCGGTACAAATATGATGAACGCGGAATTGAGCAGGTACAAAGCCCGGCGCATCTCTGGAAAAACCGGAAGAAAGGCGGCGACTGTGACTGCATGACCAGCTTTATAAATTCTGTATTGCATAATTGGTATAAAGCCGGGATGCGGTTAAGTGTGAGCAATGTTGTAGCGGGTTACCCGGAAGAACCGGACAGATACAAGCATATTTATCCGGTATGCATAACACCACAGGGACGGCGGATTCCGATTGACTGCGTAACACCGTATTTCGATCATGAAGAGCCTTACCTGTTTAAAGCAGAATTTCCAATGAAATTGCATTATCTGCATGGCACGGGTGTGTCGGGAGATTTGGGAAAAGGAAAACTCAAAGCAAAACTCAAGCGCACCGTATCGAACACCGGTAAAGTTGTGAAACGCGGTGTTCATGCCGTTAACAAAGTAAATCCGGCCACTGTACTCATGCGTACCGGTCTGCTTGCATCCATGAAGCTGAACCTGTTTAATGTTGCCGGACGACTCAAGTTTTCGTACCTGAGTGCTGAAGCGGCACAGCAAAAAGGAATCAGCCGAGAGAAGTATGACAAGCTGATCAAAGTACGTGAGAAGGCTGACCGAATATTTTATGCCGCCGGTGGTAAACCGGAAAATCTGCGTGAAGCGATCCTTACCGGAAAAGGAAACAAGGAAGGACAGGTTTCCGGACTTGGTGTAATTCCGATTTGGGCGATGCCAGACGAACAGCGGTTGACAGACATCGTAGGTACGCGCCTGTTAAACGCAGAAACCGGCATGCAGGGACTCGGTGAACCGGTTTCGGCAAGTGCAGCCATTGCGGCGGCATCTGCTGCGGTAGCCGCTCTTGCTGCTGAATTGCGCAAAGTAGGAATTCTGGGTAAAGGAGATTCGGGATCAGAAAATCCCGATCAGCCCGGAAGTACGATCTCTGCATCAGAAGCAGCTAAAGGATCAACTCTAAGTTCAGAGGATGAAGATCTGCCCGGAAGCGGATTACCTGATCCCGATGAAAAAAAGGGAAATCCGGTTGTAAAATGGATCAAAGAAAATCCAGTCACAACCGGACTGATCACAGTCGGAGTTGGATCGTTGATCTACTTGGGCATCAAAAAGAGTTCTGGTAAGTCAAAACCCAACACCGCATCATCATCTGTAGCCGGATTATCGGGCAAGCCGCGAGGCCGTCCCAAAGGGCAGAAAAACAAGCACAAAAGTGTGCCGCGTTTTATACCGCTCAAGTAGCGGATTTTATATCAAATCAAATGGCAACAAGTAATGCCGCTCAAGCAACAGAACTGATCAACAGTTCTAAAACACGTGCAAAGTCAGCGTTCAAACCTTTTATCCGCTCGGTAGCGTTGGGCATACTCGGCGCATTGGTGGGCAAAGGCATGGGACGGGGTTCTTTTCTTGCCGGAGCAGCCGTGACCTTTGCAGGACACATGCGCGGAGCAAGTCAGGCAGCAGAAAAAGCACTTGGCAAATCGGAATCTGAAAATGTTTACGATGGCGACTCATCACTGATCGCGTTTGGATTAGGGATGATGTTCGGCGGTTCAACCAACCGGGGCAAAGCAACAGCAGGTTCAGACAAAGAACTTGAAGGCACAGGACTCGGTTTAGTGGAAGGCGCAACTGAACGTCTGCGTGAACTTAAAGACGATCTGATTCATCGCCTGTATGCCGACAAACTTACCGGCAGCAAAACAGCAACATCCCCCGGCACAGTGGGTGCAGTTACCTTCTACGGTAATGCACAGCCGAATACAGATTACACGTTCGATCCCAAAACACTGGATGAGATCGAACGCAACCTCCAGCAAAATGCAATTGCTTTTGAACGCAACGGAAACAGTTCTTCTGTATCCGGGTTTGACGGCAACAGCGATTCTCTGGAATCACGACTGATGTAAAAACCGGATCACCCCGTAAGGTGATCCGCACTTACATCAAGTCATAACCGGTGAGAGCGGATTGTCCTTCTCACCAAATTGATTACGTTATTTGACATACTGCAATGCTTACACATCTTGATGGCATTGAAAACAGCGAGTACAACAATGCAGGTGATCTGTATGGTGTTGACTCCACCGGAATGACCGAGGAACTGCTCGGCATTCTCGAACGTGTGAATCCGGTTCAGCGTCAGAAAATCATTAACCAACTTGCACGTCCTGCCGCACCGAGTCGCGGATCACGCGCAGAGATGGAGAAGCATTTTCGGGAACTGCCTCAGCACATCAAAGATCAGCTTGTGAAAGGTGATCTGCGACTGGCGGATACAATCGTTTACTCGATCAAATCGATAAACTCGAAAACCACACGCATCTTCGAACCGCAGGACACCCGCGAAGTGGGACTGCGCAGTCTTTCAGAAGGCCGACTTCCCAAAGGACAGGCACTGCTTGTTTCGGGAATTTATCTGCTCTTTGGAGTTGCCGCAACCGACAGCAAAGACGACCAGATGCGCACCGTATTCAATTCGATTGATCCCACCGGTGCAATTGCGAACGGTGAGTTTTCACTCAAAGCCAACAAAAAAATCATTGTGCCGGAAGGAACTCCCAACCGTTTATTCTGCACAAACAACCTGCACGGAGTTCCCGCCGGTTATTTCAAACTGGCCAACCCGCGACTGATTCATGATGATGTTTCCATCGAGCTGACCATCGAACTTGGAACAACCACCGGAATCGCAGCCAACACGCAGGTATTTGTTGGTCTTCAGGGTACAATCACCACCCCGTAAACATCCGGCACGCAGCAGACCCCGTAAGGTCTGCTGCGCTGTTGCCGGAAATTATTTACCACCGTCAATTCATATAGCATGAGACCCGTTTATTTCAAACGGTTTGACTTTGAAGTTGGCACGGCGCTCTCTACTGTTTCAAAAGAATTTGAAATCGACAAAGACGTGCATGTGGTTAATGGACTGCTGCTTACTGCTGATCAGGAAGATCAACTTTACTTTCGCGGTTCACAAAGTATCACCGTTAACGGTGTTGAACTTTTCCCTGATGGCTACGGCTCACGTTTATTGATGTCCGGACTTGGAGTGCCTCCTGATAAACGTTACTACTCCATAGGCCGGGTGGAAACCATCAACGGAAAAATACGCATCGTTTTTACTGACACCGAATCCCTGATGATCGGATTCAGTCCGTACAAAGTCTCGCTCTATGTTCGCGGTTTGAGAAAACCGCTCACATGAGAACCCGCACCGCTGTTTTTCAGTTCAAGACCAATCAGCCCTTTCAGAAACTTCATTTTCAGCTTCCGATTCCCAATGACTGTGACCATGTCTATGCCATTCAAGTGTATGTAAAGGAAAAGTTGCCTGTACACAATTTTGCCTATCAGCGTTGGGGACGCTTGCGGTTATCAAATTGGGAAGAACTGATTTTTGAAACCACACTGCGCGATGAATCTGAACGCCCCACATTCGACCGCAATACAGATATGGAGTTCAGTTCTTCCATCGGTGTGTTAATGGGTAAAGCAGAACCCTGCGAGATCAACATCAGCAGGAACGCTACGCTGCTTGACGGAGTGCTGTTCTCAGATGCAGATCAGCTTTTCACTCTTTGTATTCACCTGTATTATAAAACCCGGTTATGAATCCGCAATTAGCTTTTGAAATCGGTAAACAACGCATCCGGCAGATCGGTTACGGCAGAAGTTTTATTTGTTCATACAGGCACATGACAATCGGCGCAAAGCAAACCATCACCATCAAAGCCGCCAATCAGTTCTGGTATCTGGTGGAAGGATTTACTTCGTTTTCTAAGATCAGTTCAGACCTCGGATTGTATGATCTTACCGATGTTCAGCTTACCGAAAATCAACACGAGCATACCGGCACGATTTCCATTTATAACCGTGCGGATAATTTGCTTCAACTCCAGTTTCTGGTGTTTACTCCCCGGCATCGTGCCGGCAACTAATCCACTATCTGTTTTCACTTTTTTATCCGGTTGTCATTATGCAACAGTTTAAGTTCCCTTACAGCAATGAGTCTGCTTTATTTGTGCAGTCCATTTTTTCAATGGCGTTGATCAATAAAGAAGCCGACAGTCTCGAAGTGCTGATCGACGGACTTCCGTTCTGCCTTCAGCCCAGCGATAATCCCAAGCAGATCCAAACTGCTGTGGGCTTTTTCAACCCCGCGTTTAATTCGCGTTTGATTATCCGGTTCTATCTGCGCCATAAAATTGTGCGCAGCTATGAATTCACTTGTGATCCGCAAGGCTCAATTGTTGGTGATGAAAAACCATCAGAAATTCAACCTGAAGCATTAACCGGTTTGACTGAAGAACAACAAGTTCCTACAGCCGAAGAAATTATTTCTGCTTACGGCGAACCTCAATCAGAAGATCAGCCGCGCACTGCACTGGATATGGCTGCTCAAATTCAACAGGCCGTTCACGAAACCGGTTTGCTTCTCGGAGCAGCACTTGGTGCAATGGATCATTTGAGCGCACAGGCACAGGCAGCAGCCGAATTGGCTGATGTACGCGGTCAGCTGCTCGATACCTACGAAGTTCGCATCAAAGAGCAACAGGAAGAACTGGATCGTTTTCATACAGACTTTGGAAGTAAGGCCGGAAAATCATTGCGCATCATTCGCACGTTCAACGGCGAACGCTGTGCAGGAATAATCATTGAAAAAGCAGCACTTCAAAAACAATTGATTCCGCTGTTTGAATTATTCAAATTTTTCACCGGACAAGGGTTCGGTTCTCCAAAATCCGAGTCGCAGCAGCCCAAATAACGTGCTCTGTGACTTGCAGAATCATTCACATGCCTGTTTATCTGCATCCATACAGAAGCGAACTGATTGATCAACTCAAGAATATTGCTGCTGTCAAAATCAAAACCAATCCCGGACTTGAGCAGCATGCTGAAAATGGTGATCAATCACCCAACAGTTCAAGTGCTGCGCATTCCAATCCTGAAACATCTTTTTCAATTTGGGTTGACCTCATGCCCTTGTGCAAACGCAGCACTGACCTCTCCAATTTCGATTTACTTGAAGAAATGATTACCGGGGAAACACGGGAAATCGTGATCTCGCTGCACTACACCAAAAGCAACCGGGCAGATAAATACATCATCCGTATGCAGGGGGTTGACCGGCCAGTTCAATTTGCAAACGAAAAAGATCTTTCGGGATTTCCCGGCGCTGTTGATATTGATAAAATAAAAGCAGAAACCGCTGAACAAGTGCGTAAAGCCTATCAGGCCGAACAGCAGCAACTTGAAAATGAAAAACTGCGGCAGGAATTGGAACGTTTGAAAAGCGAACCGCCAAGCGAAGATTCCATTCAGTTAAATAAACTGATCATGACCGCAGGAATGGCTGCCATCAAAAAATGGGAAACCGGATCATTGTTTTCAACTGAAAAAACTTCTGCAGCTTCTCCAAAAGAAGAATCAGCAGAACAAAAACACCTGTTGACCATCGGCAGATGGTTTTGTGAGCGTTTTCCCAAAGAGGAACATTTCAATGCAATGATTTCCCTTGTCAATCTGATGAGTAAACAGCCAGATTCGATTGCCCTCATTTATGACCTCGCTTGCGAATCACAACACAATTCCGGCGATCAGCATCAGCAGGAAGAACAGACGGATGAAACAGATGATGCTGATGCAGATGTGATTGACCTGACTGATCAAACACCTTCAACGCTATAAACGATGCCCACATTTAAGTTGACTATTGCTGTCAGTGCCGCCACTGAAGAAGAAGCCCGCCGCAAAGTTAAAGCGGCTGCTACAGTAAGCGAGAAACTTACAGCACAGCAATTCGAGAAACTGGCAACGGCTGTAAAAGACCCGAACACCATTCAACTCGCGCTGGCCTACTTAGGCTGATTTATATAAGCCTTTTATCTCTTGCACTATGTCCTCCGAAAATAAAGGAGGCGGTTTTTTTTCAGGATTGAATCCGAAAGATAAACGCCGACTTGCCATCGCAGGAACGTCCGCCGCTGCACTTACCGCAGCCATCTACTTTGGAAACAAATGGTATAAAAAACGTACTGCCAGAAAAGCACATCATCGCTCGGCAGATAACGACGATCCCGCCTATTTCGCTAAACAAATTTATATGGCCATTGACGGGGCAGGAACCGATGAAGATGCCATCCTTGATGCATTTGCAAAAATGCCCTCAAAAGACTTCTACCGAAAGGTGCAGAAAAGCTATGAGCAACTCTATGCCGGAAGAATTCTTGAAGAGGATTTACAGGACGACCTTTCCATCGAAGAACTCAATCAGGTTCATACCATACTTGCAGCTAAACCATCAAAACCCGGCGGTGCTGCTTCCTATGATTACGATGGTTGGTCACGCCGTCTGCATCAGGCTGCTGACGGAATGGGTACAGACGAAGAAGAAATTTATCGTGTGCTTACCGAAGTTCCTGATAAAGCAACGCTGAATAAACTCCGGCAGGTATTTCAAAGCAACTGGACGATCACCTTAGACGAAATGTTAACCGACGAACTCGACGATGAAGAACTGCAAAAAGCACGTTCCATCATTGCTCAAAAAAAGTAACCGCCATGTCAGGCGAATCAAAATCAAAACGTAAAGGCATCCGTATTCTTGTTGCCGGTGTTGCACTCAGTGCGCTCGGTCTGGGAACGTGGTGGTTTCTCAATCGCTCAAAAGCTAACAATAGCGGTTTTAAACTCGCGCAGGATGAACCTGAAGATGAACAACCTGCTTCTTCACCCGGTAAACAGAAATCACCTGCGCCAACGGTAAAACCTCCGGCATCCGATTTTCCGCTCATAAAGGGAAGTAAAAATGAACGTGTTAAACAGCTTCAGCTTATTCTGATTAACCGTTTCGGAAAAGAACTGCTTCCCAAATATGGTGCAGATGGATATTTCGGCACAGAACTGCTTACCGCTCTGCAAAGTAAAAACATCCCCGTTCCGGTAACCGAAGCAGCTTTTACAACATTAACATCGGTTGATCCGAAAATTATTGTGGACGGTTTGATCAGGGGACTCAATGCGAACAACTTTGCGCTGACCTATACGTATCTCAAAATGATACGCAATACCGCCGAATACAAAAAGGCAGGTGATCTGTTCCGTTCGCGTCGCTACAACGGTGTGGAAACTTCAATCCCCACTGCACTCTTTCGCAAATTCACGATTGCTTATCAGAAAGAGATGTTCGACACCTTGCTCACCGGTCAGATCGGTTTGAAAAAAGAAGGTGAAAAATATGTGTTCCCTTCTTCATTTACAGTGTCCGGATTTCTTCACGACCGGCGCATTATCACTGCACGTCCGACACGCGTGTGGGCAAGAGCCAAACACCCGCTTTCGGTAGGAATAAATACCATTTTGGGGCGTGAGATTTCATCCACCAACGGAATCACTGAGTTTGAGACTGCCGACGGTTACCGGCTGTTCGTTGTTACCGGACACGTCCGGTTTCTCTGATTACAATTTGTTCACGGCTGCATTTTCCGGCAGATATGCAGCCGTGATTTTCTGATTAAGGGTGTTGCAGTTCTTGGAAACGCAAAGCCCGGTTTATTCATCATCTTAATTCTTACTGTCATGTTACGTAAAATTGAAATTGTGGTACTTCACCACACAGCAACCCGTTCTGATGTTTCGTTTCTTGAACTCAGAGATCAATACATCAAAGCCGGACACATTCCTTATCACGGCATCATCGACCACTACGGAAATTATCACCGTCTTGTTGGACTCAACACTGTACTTGATACCCCATGCACCCGAAATGAAACAAGCTGGCACATTGCCTACACCGGCAACGGATCAGTGAACAATGTGCATTATGAGATGCTGCGGCAGGTGGAGAAATACGAACAGTATCTTGAAGACAAAATCAATTATCCCACACTGCTGTATCCGATCAATCCCATGCAGCAGTTTACCCTGCGCAACAAAATCGCTGAAATGAATGACATCTTCGGCGCAGTAAGTATTATCGGTGCAGATCAGTTGGGTGCGCCTAAAGGCAATCCCGGATTCCGTGTCAGAAACTGGTACAAAGAATATACACCGCTCAGTCATGATCAGGATTATATCCGGCAGCTTTATACCGATGTGTATGCACAAGAATGTTTCAGCAATCCTTCTTGGAAAAAAGACATTGACATCTGGCATAAAGAAATTATGGATGATGAACAGGCATACCGGATGGCCGGTAGAAATCAGCGTTACTTAGATTCACTCGCTCATGAATCAGACACAGACGATGATCCGTCTGATGGAGAAGATGGGGTATGCCTGGACTGAACGTCCATTTGAACTCAACATTGTTGGGATTCGTTCAGAAAATGCTGTGCCCAACAGCTTTGATGATACCATTCACGTTTTCGCAAAAGATGATAAAGGCGAATGGGATCACCGGATACATCATGCAACAACCGACCCCGGTACATTCTGGCTGAATAACCCGATGAGTCCGCAGGGGACAGCTATACTTCACGAAGGCCAATATACCAACACTTACACGCTGGGCATGCACCGGGGCAAATACCTTGCTCTGGTGCAGCAAGGCGGCAAAGTAAAAGTGGTTCGCGATTACAACAGGGATACACAACTCGATTATGATTCGAACAAATCAGAAAATGGTTTTTTCGGAATCAATATTCACCGTGCGCTCGTGTCGGGTAAAACCAAATCGGTTGACAAACACTCTGCCGGTTGTCAGGTGTTTGAAGATGCCGCAGAATTTACCGCATTTGTTGCCCGCTGTACAAAACACAGAAAACTTTACGGCAACAAGTTTACCTATACCCTGATTGATCTGAGAAACACAGCCCGAAGGTTTAAACGCAAAATCGGGAAATTTCAAAATGGTGACGGGAATAGCAGTAACCGAAAAATGCTGCTGCTGCTTGGTTTGGGCGCACTGCTCACAAGTGGTGCAGGTCTGTTGTTGTGGTCTGTCAGAAAAAAGAAAAAGGCAAAACGATTGAAGTCATGAAACGGCCAACCGCAAAAACCAGAAAAACAAAAAAACCAACAGCATTGCTCAAAGAGGATGGCTCGTCACTGAAAACACCAATCGGTTATTACGGCGGCAAACAAAAAATGGCCAAGCATATCCTCCCCCTGATTCCGCAACATAACCTCTACTGTGAACCGTTCTTTGGCGGGGGAGCTATCTTTTGGGCGAAGCCTTCATCCAATGTGGAAGTCATTAATGACATTAAAGACAACGTCATTGTGTTTTACCGTGTACTGAAAACTGATTTTGCACGACTCAAAAAGAAAATTGATTCCACATTGCATTCCCGTTCGTTGTATCGCAGAGCAATGAAAGTCTATGACTGCCCCAAAAAGTATAGCGATCTGGAACGTGCATGGGCATTGTGGACACTGGCCACACAAGGCTTTGCTCATCGCCTGAAATCTTGGGGACACGCTAAAGATGGTAAGGTGGAACGACAGGTAAACAATGCCCGGCAGCGATTTACTGAAGTATATGCAGACCGGTTGGAGAAAACACAAATCGAAAATAACGATGCGCTGCGTGTTATTAAACTCCGCGATAAAACGGATACATTCTTTTATCTCGATCCGCCATATTACAATTCCAACTGCGCCGATTATTCAGGTTATACAGAACAGGATTTCAAGAACCTGCTCGATGCCTGTGCAAATATGGAAGGAATGTTTTTACTCTCCAGTTACCCGTCCAAGCTGCTTACAGAATACACCAAGAAGTACGGATGGAATTCGCATTCTGTTCAGATGCGTGTTTCGGTAACAAAGAACAGCCAGAAGCAAAAGACAGAAGTGCTGACTTGGAATTACAACATCAAGAAGGGTAAACAGGACGACGGTATAAGCGGTGGTCTTGGCGCGCATCCTTTTTTTATGCTTGCCCGTGTGCTTGAAATGGTTTTTTCAATTTAATATAACCGAGATGTCAAAAAATAAAAACGTCACAATCTACAATGTAATTGATATTGTGAACGAAGTGGGATTTCACAAACTAAACGATGCAGCAAAGGACGCTTTTATGATGATTTTGAGTAAAACTAAGAAAGGAAGTGTATTGATAAACCGACCTTTTCACAGTTTAGATTATGAATCATTGCATATTTTTTTAGACAGGATTAATGATTACCTGATTCGTCAAAAATTGGTCAAGGATACCAATACCCCACTTATAACAGTAAAAAGTAATATCTCCCTCAAAGAAATTCTTCAGTTAATCGATCAGGTTAATGTATATCAACTCGATTCAATTTTAATGCTGAATTGCCTAATACTTTTAAACATAAAAAGTACTAAGTCAATTTCGGAAATTCTAAGGGATGAGGATTTAGCCCCAATTGTTGAATCGGTTCAAGAGGATTTTACATTCCTGAATAACATATTTAGTGGACTGCCGAAGAGAACCAACGATACATCACTTTGGGGTTTTAATGAAAATTTCACTAAATGGTTCATTAAAAAAAATAAAAAAATCAATCAGAAGAGGTTAGATCAGTTGGGAGATTTTTATCAAAAAAAAAATGAAAACAAAAAAGGATTTCAATTCACAGAAGCAGTAATTCATCCTCTTCGATTTTGGTCTATTCTTGATGAGAACTATTTGAAAAATACAGACTATTTGACACCCCCATTAAGAAGAATAAGAAATTTATTTCCTAATTCTGTCAATCAAGATACAGAATTGTTAAAAATACCAAGTGCCAGATTACTTATTAATAGTATATGTGATATTTTTTCTGATAATGTAGATGATAAATCAACAAAAAACAAACCTAAGTTATTTAAAATCGTAACCGATTTCGCCGGTAATCCAACAGGTAAAGATAAGTTCGATTTAATCAGAATGGTTGATCCCAGTGAGTATGATACAATGCTTTGCATAAGAATATCATCAATGCAAGCCATGTTTGATCTTATTCAAACAGAAGACCCTGAAGATTTGCCCGATGTTATTGTTGATGAAGTTGATTTAATCTACGAGGAATTGGAAAAACTAATGACACTTCACAGAGGCCTTCCTGTTAAGAATGACATAGGGCTTTCAGGGATGAAAGTAAGGAAGAACCATTCCCTATCAAGTGCGCCCAAATCATTAGCCAGTCACTGCATCACGAAATATGAAGAACTTTCAATGTCAAAGAGTATCAAAAAGTCAGATGCTCAAAATCTATTGGAGGAAATTCAGAATCTTATCGTAAATCTGAAAATCCGAAAAACCGATCCCGCTGCCAAAGATATTGATGCTGTTCAACGAAATCTGATAGGATTTCTTCAAGGGAAATCAAAAGTACTTAGCCCAATAGGTAAAGACGAGACGGTCGGTCTGTTATTTGGAATCGAACCAATCAAACGCAAAAGAGGGGCAAACTTGGGGGATTTCTCAGCAGAGAAATTCTTTTCACACTCGAATCGTTCTTTAAACTTCGCTTATGTTACTGTATTTGACTTCCCCGACAAATACAGTCAGTTGGAAGAATTACAGTTGCCCTTCGATATAGACATACTTCACAAATTTTACTTTCAGCATACGGATTTCGGGAATAACCCTTTATTGCTAATCGATAACCCCACAGCGAGAGTGACTATTCTGATCATGCTTGATTACATCAATTATGTTTCAAGCGAAAAACAGGATATGAATCACATAAAACCGGTTCTGGTTTCAGAATTTATTCCTGATGATATGTCCGAGGATGAGATGTATGAATTTCTCCAATACGTGGATACGAAACGCTATCCAAAGACACTGGCGGATGAAATCGAAATGATCAACTTCTCCACAAGTAAGTTGCTTTTCAAAGAGTTTGGTGACGGAGCACCCTCTGATTTGCTTTATGCAAGTCGTCGCATTATAAATGAACTTAAAAATATTGCAGCTCATCTTGGTGGAATCGTCTTCATTCATGAAAACGATTTATATATTGGAGCAATTCGAAAACGAATAAATAAACGAGAGGAGAAGAGAAAGAGAATTACCGGACAATTTGTCGAGAATGCAGTAAATTCAATCTGCGCCGGTAAGTCGAAAGAAGAAGCCGCCAATTTTCTGATCAATGAACTTCAAGAAATTTCAAAGGACAGCCACTTCCAAACTGGAAATGCTCGTACAGCAATTGACCGGGTTGTTTCAGACCTTATGCTAATCGCTAAGAAAAAAGTAAAGGAAAATAAAAAGGGAGCAAGCAAATTCAATACCGATTTAGCAGGTTGGATAACTAATACTGTTGAGTCTGAAAACAACGCGATTGATCAGGTAAAACCTGTGATGAGTATTCAGGAAGCTGCTAATCTTCCTTTTAATGAAATTCCATTTAACGGTTTGTTACATCAGCTTTTTGGAAGACCTGAACTTGGCTTTACAGCAATGATGTATGGTGCGCCGGGCTGCGGTAAATCAACACTTGCATTATGGATGGCAAAACAGATAGCTATTCATCACGGAAGAGTGCTTTACGTTACCGCAGAACAATATCCCAAAGGATCGATTACAACGTTGGTCAACCGAATGGGAATGTCTAACATTGATGGGATTGACCTTACCAAGCATCTGTCACATGCTATACCGGACGGATACGACTTTGTTTTTATTGATTCGGTGAATTCTCACAAAATTAGAATACAAGACTTCATTCGTTTGAAAAATCAGCATCCGCATAAAACATTCATCCTGATACTCCAGTCAACAAAAAATAAATCATACAGAGGATCGGGAGATTGGGAACATGAAGTGGACAACGTGATCTATTTAGAACCCAGTAAGGCCGAAGTTACTAAAGCAAGATTTCTGCTACCGGGTTCAAATGAAATAGAGATACCTGATTTGGTTGGAGATAGAAATGATCAAGTTCAGAAATCACAACTGTCTCCTGATCGTGAATTTGAATTGGCCGGAATAAGGAAACGTAAACATAAAAAAGAAGAGGATTTCTCAATCTGGACTTTGTACGATCTTGATGCTGATGATTTAGAAAAAACAGCACTGAAACACGATCCAGATTATAAATCACTTATCGAATTTTTAGATAGCAATCCCGGTGGTGTTGATAATCTTGTGCGTGACTTACTGCGTAAAGAGTTTGCAGAATCAAATCCGAATATCAGTGTTTTAAGCGCTCAGTTTGAACGTTTGGATAAGTCTGATAATCTGATTAGTTTTCAAATTAAGGTTCACGGTACTCGAAAAGAGCTCGAACAAATTACCGAACCCAATGGGGTACTGCGGTACGATTGGGATTCACACGAAGCATAAAACATTAAGCCCGCAGCCTGCTGTATATGCAGTAACTGCGGGCTTTTCGCATATATACAATGCACAATTGATTTAGATTGTGCAAGCGATTAGTTGCTTCCACATTCTGAAAAACCATGTTAGTGTTGTCATGCAAAACCAGTGCATGAAAAGGCTAACCCAGTTCGCCCTGAAATGCCCTAATAACGGGCAATGGCACAACGACTGAACCTATTTTCAGTCAGCCATTTTCAGCCGGGAAAATACCCGGTAACACCCGATCTCTCTCTCAAGTTTCAACTACAGAACTTTTCTGCTGTCGCTGGATTTGCCTTGCCCTGTAACCTAAATCCAAGTTATATGACAACCAAAAATGTGCGACAAAGTACAGGGAGACCTGTGCTTGTACTTGCCGTCGATTTCCGGCGCAATTCAAAAACTCAAATTACAGCAGATGTAAAAAGGCAATTTGAAACGTGCGAATATTTTGCTGAAAGGCACAAGTTGAGCCCGATTGATTTCACAATTATCAATCACCAACACCTGCTGCAAGAATCAAACGAGTTTAAAGTCCTTCTCGATCTCTTACAAAAACTAAATGTAAAGACAGTGCTGATACGTAAAAGTAACAGGCTTTCAATGACCGGTTTTTTTCAGGAGGAATTTTCAAAACACGAAATCAGTATTACATGGGTGACGGTAAACTATGATCGTACTCAAAATAGAAACTTCGATCAAACGACAGTCGTTCCGATGATTTTTCGCTCACCTCGTAATTGGGATTTTCTGAACTGATACTTAAAAAACAAAACGATGAGAACAACTAAAACTGAACCTGTTTTTTTGTTGGTAAGCAGAAAAGTAAATGTGCCTAACAATAAGTCCCAAGCAGACCATGCACTTCAGCAAAAAATCAACCGGCTCTATTTACAGGATGTAACGACCTGTAAACAGATATCACTCTGCATTGATGCAGATGGAACATCAAAGGGGACACTTAAAATGCTCGATGCAATTCATGCGGAGCTTGACAACTTGAAAATGCAGAACAAAACCATAACAGATATTGTATTCCCGACTACTTGCAGAATCGGAAGAAATATTTCTACCGTCATCTGGTTTAAGACCATGATGAGTAACCTGCAAATCAATATTCATGTCGCAGAACCAAATATCAGTGTGAAGCCGATTATACCCGGTCTTAAAAAAATCAGAAAATAACATGGGAATAAATCGGTCAGAAGAATGCCGGAAAGGTTTCGGCCATTGTGAAACGCAGCAACAGAAAGTGTCTGCTGCATTGTATTCACACTATGCTTACCGTAGAACGCTGCAAAGCCATTCTGAACAGGAAACGAAAAGTACCCTTCACAACAGAACAGGTGCTACTGATCCGCGATTGGCTCGAAGCAATGGTTCGCATCAACTGCGAACTGATCAAACAACAAAATCAGCCGGAGGAGTGATCCTCCGGCATTTCTATTTTCCACATAACTAAACCTGATCACTATGTCAACACAATTTAAAGGGAAAACCGCAATTGTATATGACCGCGTTTCTTCTGATGAACAGCTAAAGGGATACAGCCCCGCGTTGCAAAAAGAACTGCTAACACGGTTTTGTGAAATCAACCAGATGACCATCATCAAACCATTCAGCGATGACTTCACAGGGAAAACGTTTAACCGTCCCGGCTTTAATGCTATACTCAAGTTTGTAAAAGAAAACAAAGGGAAAATTGACTTCATGCTCTTTACAAACTGGAGTCGCTTTGGCAGAAACATCCATGAAGCCTACAACGCAATCGATCAGTTGGCACGGTATGGTGTTGTTGCACAGGCCATCGAACAACCACTGAATATGAAAGATCCGGAGAGTACTGTACTGCTTGCCATGTATCTTTCAATGCCTGATGCGGAAAACAGACGACGCTCAAAAAACACCATCGGCGGTATGCATAAAGCATTACGCAGCGGCAGGTATTTAGGCAAAGCACCCAAAGGCTACCTGAACAAACGCGACAATCAAAACAAACCTGTACTGATACCTGATCCTGTTCGCGCACCGATTATCCGTGAGGCGTTTGAACGATTTGCTGCGGGGAATACTACTGTAAAGGACATTAACACGTTTTTGAACAGTAAAGGTATTCCTTGCTCAAGGGCACAAGGTTATGAACTGCTGCGCAATCCGGTTTATATGGGTAAAGTAGTTGTCCCTGCAAATGATGAAGAACCACAAACCTTAGTGGATGGAATACACGAAGCCATTGTTCCTCCTGCGTGTTTTTATCGGGTTCAGGATGTAATAGCCGGGCGCAAACGCAGCTTTCCTAAACAAACAAAATGTCAACCCGAAGAACTGCCCCTGCGCGGTTTTCTGGTTTGCCCGGAATGCGGAGGAACACTCACTGGCAGCAGTTCCAGAGGATACAACGATGTGTACTACTACTATCATTGTCAGCCCCCCTGTAAAGTCCGCTTCAATGCGAAAGGCGCAAATGAAGAATTCGTTCGGCTTCTTGAAGAAGTAAGGCTGGACACAGGAGTAATCGAACTGTATCAGGAAATGCTAAACAAAGCCCTGAAAATGGATGGGGCTGATGCTGAACAACAGGGTAAACTTATAGACCGGGAAATTGCTGCTGAAGAGGCTAAAAAGAATGAAGCACTTGATCTCCTGCTGAACCGGAAAATAGGCGCAGAAGACTTTCAGGCCGCAAAACAGGTATGTGAAAAACGACTCGCCTTGTTAGCCGAAAAACGCGAACAAATAGCCCGTGTTGACGCTAACCTTGTAAGCAAGGCAAACAATGGCCTGAATCTGCTGAAACGCTTAGACAGCGCGTATTTGACGGCTACGCTTGATGCCAAAAAACAGATAATTAGTTCGATATTCCCTGAAAAACTTACTTTGACAAAAGAAGGGTATCGAACTACAAAAATGAACGAGGCGGTTGCGCTGATTCTTACAAGTGGCGCGGGGTTCAGGGGAAAAAAATTAGGACTGAATCGCATTGAAGCAATTCAGTCCAGTGTTGTAGCGGGGGCCAGACTCGAACTGACGACCTTCGGGTTATGAGCCCGACGAGCTACCAACTGCTCCACCCCGCACCGTAAGCGCTTCCTTAAAAGCGAGTGCAAATATACAACTATTTTGGATTGGTGTAAAAATATTATGAACAATGTGCAAAAATTGCGCCTCGGTACATGCAAATCACTAAATAACAAACTGATTAACTGACCAATACGGCAACAAGCCATTACTCTCTAACCGGATGTTTGCGAGCTTCATTTTAGCGTTTCGCTACCCAACACCTTTCACAGAAATACATTCTAACACAAAAAACCTGCACGTTCGGAGGGACTCTCATTTCATTTTTTAAGATTACGTCCATGTAAATTCGGCGTAAAAACAACTTCATGCAAAAACGAATTTTACATGAACACAAGCAGAATCGTGACTAAGGGATAACACTTACATAAGCCCGCAAAGCATCATGCCGGTGAATTTTGTACACACAAAACACTAGGCATGAAAAAGCTATTTACGACCCTCCTTACCCTCATTGGTTATACTGCATTAACCGCACAAAATGGCCCCGGACTTATTATTTCGGAAGCACTTCCGAACCCGGCCGGAACAGATTCGCCTTTCGAATTTGTTGAACTCGTGGCTACACGTACTATTAACTTTTCGGTAACGCCATATACTGTTGTTGTTTGCAACAACGGAACAGCTACGGCACAAGGCTGGATTTCCGGCGGTGCGCTGAGTTATGGTTTCGAAATTAACACCGGCACTGTAAACGCAGGCGACATTGTTTATGTAGGCGGTTCGTCGATGGCGGTTACCGGTACAATTTTGCGTTCCATTAATACAGGAACAACTGCCGGCGATGGTTTCGGCAATTTTAACACAGGCGGTGTGTTCGGAAACGGCGGCGGTAATGCCGACGGCATCGCGGTTTTCGCATCACCTGTTGCTGCATTAACAAACAGCACTGTGCCGGCCGATGCAATTTTCTTTGGAACCGGCACAGGTACTTCTGTAGTTAATGCAGGTGCCGACGGTTATCAGCTTCCTGTTAATGATCTTTATCCGGGCGGAAAATTACAGGCGGCGAGTTTCCTCGCTCCCGATCCGGCTTCGGCGCAGGCGCTTACTGCTACCGGTACTTTTAACCCCGTAACCGGAAGCTTTACCTCTGCCCGAAGCTTTGCTATTGGCGCATTTACAGATGTCGCCACAAGCATTGTTTTGTCTTCGGCAACTCCTGCTCCTACACTTTCGTTTGCAACCACAAACCAAACAGTAAACGAAAGTGCGGGCACTGCAACTGTAACTGTAAATATTGCGAACCCCAACAATGCTCAAGTTGTAGTAACTGTAAGTGCGCTTGCTTTCTCGAATGCAACTGCCGGAACAGATTATACAATTAGTCCGTCAACCTTTGTTATTCCTGCCAATACAGCCACTCCGCAAATAATTACAGTTACTATTACTAATGATGCTGTTGCAGAAAGTGATGAATATATAGCACTTTCATTTTCACAATTAGTAAACGGAACGGCGGCTGCAACTGCGGCGCATTTCCTTTACATCAAGGATAACGATACACAAACACCGGTTGCCAGCAACGAATTGTTTCTGGATTTACTCGGCAGTTTTTCAAACGGAAGCAATGCCACCAACTCAGCCGAAATTGTAGTTCACGATCCTGCCACACAACGTTTGTACATTGCCAACAGTATTGGTGCTAAACTTGATATTATCAATTTCAGCAATCCGGCTGCTCCGGCTATTATTGCTTCTATTCCGGTTACAACTTATGGCAATATTAACAGTGTTGCAGTGCGCGACAGCATTGTAGCTCTTGCTATCGAAGACGGTACCAATCCGCAAGACAGCGGAAAGATTGTTTTCCTCAACTACAATGGTGTTTTTATATCACAGGTGAAAACGGCTGCAATGCCCGATATGATTACATTTAACCACGCAGGCACGAAAGTTCTTGCCCCCTGCGAAGGTGAACCCAACGCAGCATACACCAACGACCCTGATGGTGCTGTTGCAATTGTAGATATCAGCGGAGGAGTTGCTAACGTAACACAAGCCAATTGTTCGCATGTTACTTTTACTTCGTTTAACGGACAGGAAGCAGCACTCCGTGCACAAGGTATCCGCATTTACGGTTTAGGTGCAACAGCATCAAAAGATTTCGAGCCCGAATACATTACTATTTCCGACAACGATCAAACTGCATGGGTTACACTTCAGGAGAACAATGCAGTTGCTGTAATTAATCTTCAAACCAATACCGTTACTCAAATTCTTCCGCTTGGTTATAAAAACCATAGCGCTCTTGGAAACGGAATGGATATTTCGGATCAAACTGCGGGTGTAAATCTTTCACTGTTTCCGGTAAAAGGTATGTACCTGCCCGATGCAATCAGTCACTACACTGTAGGAAACCAAACTTATCTGGTAACAGCAAATGAAGGCGATGCGCGCGCTTACACCGGATTCAATGAAGAATCGCGCATCTCAGGCTTAACACTCGATCCAGTTGCATTTCCGCAAGGTGCTTTCATGAAATCAAATGTTTTCATGGGACGTTTAAATGTTACCAATAAAACCGGCGATACAGATAACGACGGTGATATTGATGAGATTTATGTTTATGGTTCGCGCTCATTCAGTATCTGGAATGCAACAACAGGCGCGCAGGTATTCGACAGCGGCGATCAGTTGGAGCGTATCACATCAACACATCCTACTTTCGGTGCAATGTTCAATGCAAGCAACAGCACCAGCCCCGCAGCCAAAAACCGCAGCGATGATAAAGGTCCCGAACCCGAAGGAACAGTAACTGCAACCATTAATGGTGAACACTATGCCTTTATTGCTCTTGAGCGAATTGGCGGTGTAATGATGTATAACATCACCAACCCTGCATCACCGGTTTATGTTGGTTATTACAACAACCGCAGTGTAGCAACAAACGGCCCCGACCGCGGTTCAGAAGGAATTTTCTTTATTCCTGATTCGCTTTCACCAAATGGTCAGCCGCTGCTTTTGCTTGCCAACGAAACATCAAGCACGCTTACTATTTTCCAGATCACCACTTGTGCACAGCGCACCGGTGTTGCTGTAACTCCTGCAACTTCATCAATCTGTCAGGGTTCAACACAGTTGCTGACTGGCAACACTGTAGCCGGAACAACTTATCAGTGGGTTCAAAACGGCAGCAATATTGCCGGTGAAACTAATTCAACATACACTGCATCAACAGCGGGCAACTATCAATTGCTTGTTACATCAACAGCAAATGCGTGCAGCGGAAAAACCAATTTCGCCAGCGTAATTGTAAATCCTGCACCTGTTGTTACAGCGTCATCTTCTGCAGCTTCAATTTGTGTTGGAAATACAGCAACACTGAGCGGAACTGGCGCAGCAACTTACAACTGGATGCCCGGCAATATCAGCGGTGCATCAGTAAGCGTTACTCCGTCGGCAACTACAACATATACAGTAACCGGAACAAATGCTGCTGGTTGTACAAACACTTCTACCGTTGCCGTTACTGTTAATGCGTTACCTACGGTTGCTGCAACAACATCAGCAGCTTCTGTTTGTGCGGGCAACACTGCTACATTGAGCGGAACGGGTGCTTCAACCTACAACTGGATGCCTGGCAACATCAGCGGTGCTTCTGTAAGCGTGTCTCCGGCTGAAAGACAATCTTATACGCTTACCGGAACTGATGCCAATGGTTGTGTAAATACATCAACTGTGGCTGTTACAGTAAATGCTTTGCCAACAGTTGCTGCATCAACATCATCAGCTTCAATTTGTGTTGGTAATACAGCAACACTCAGCGGAACAGGTGCTTCAACTTACAACTGGTTGCCGGGCAATTTGAGTGGTGCTTCTGTAACCGTTACTCCGGCTGCAACACAAACCTATACTGTTACCGGAACTAATGCTGCCGGTTGCACAAACACTTCTACCGTTGCTGTTACTGTTAATGCTTTACCAACAGTTGCTGCTTCAACATCATCAGCTTCAATTTGTGTTGGTAATACAGCAACGCTGAGCGGAACTGGCGCAGCAACTTACAACTGGATGCCCGGCAATATCAGCGGTGCTTCTGTAACCGTTACTCCATCTGCAACACAAACTTATACTGTTACAGGAACTAATGCTGCAGGTTGCACAAATACTTCTACCGTTGCTGTTACAGTAAATGCGTTACCAACAGTTGCTGCTTCAACATCATCAGCTTCTGTTTGTGCCGGAAATACAGCAACACTCAGCGGAACAGGTGCAGCAACTTATAACTGGTTGCCGGGCAATTTGAGCGGTGCTTCTGTAACCGTTACTCCGGCTGCAACACAAACCTATACTGTTACCGGAACTAATGCTGCAGGTTGTACAAACGCTTCTACAGTTACTGTTACAGTAAATGCATTACCAACAGTTGCTGCATCAACTTCATCACCTTCAATTTGTGCTGGTAATACAGCAACGCTGAGCGGAACAGGTGCAACAACCTACAACTGGTTGCCGGGCAATTTGAGCGGTGCTTCTGTAACCGTTACTCCGGCTGCAACACAAACCTATACGGTTACAGGAACCAATGCTGCCGGTTGCACAAATACTTCTACAGTTGCTGTTACTGTTAATGCACTGCCCACAGTTGCTGCAACATCATCATCAACTGCAGTTTGCAATGGTTCGCCGGTAACACTGAATGGTTCAGGCGCAACAACCTACAACTGGTTGCCGGGTAATTTGAGTGGTGCTTCTGTAACTGTTACTCCGTCTGCAACACAAACCTATACGGTTACAGGAACCAATGCAGCGGGTTGTACAAATACTGCAACCATTTCAATTGCTGTTAGCACAACACCAACTGTTACAGCAACCACACAGGCAACAACAATTTGTAGCGGCTCAAATGTTATACTGAGCAGCTCAGGAGCTTCAACCTATATGTGGATGCCAGGTAACTTGTCGGGAAGTTCAGTAACTGTTAATCCTACAGCAAATACAACCTACACAGTAACCGGAACAAATGCTGCAGGCTGCACAAACACAGCAACGGTTACAATTACATCACTCCCGCGTCCGACAATTACAGCTACTGCAGTCAACAACACAATTTGTTCAGGTAATGCAATTTCAATGACTGCAACCGGCGGATCAACTTACACCTGGCTTCCGGGCTTGCTTACAGGAAGCACTGTTACTGATGTACCTTCTGCAAGTACAACCTATACGGTAACAGGAGTTGGTTCTAACGGTTGCAACAATACAGCAACAGTAGCCATTACAGTAAATGCATCACCAATTGTTACAGCTACTTCATCAGCTTCTGCAATTTGCGGAGCAGACTCTGTAGTGTTTACAGCTTCAGGAGCAAACAGCTTTAACTGGCAGCCGGCAAACATCAGCAATGCTGCATTTACACAATTCATCAACACCACAACTACATTTACAGTAACAGGAACTGCTGCAAACGGATGTACTGACAGTGCAAACGTAACCGTTACAGTAAACAGCATTCCGGCAGTTTCTGCAAGCATCAGTTCTGATACACTCTGCATTAATTCGCCGGCTCAGTTGCTTAGCGGACAGCCTGCAGGTGGTGTGTTCTCAGGCCCCGGAGTTAGCGGTAATTTGTTTGATGCTGCAACAGCACAACTCGGCAGCAATACAATTGTTTACACATTTACCGATAACAATGGCTGTCAGAATACCGACAGTATTCAGGTAGTTGTTGATGTGTGTACAGGTGTTGTTGAAAGTCAACTCTCAGCAGTAAATGTTTATCCGAATCCGTTCAATGAAATGCTTAACATCAGCTCTGATGAAGTGATTTCGGAAGTTAATATTTTCGATATGCAGGGAAAACTTCTGATGTCAAAACCAATTCAGTCGCGTTCTGCACAAATCGAAACCAATACATTACCCGCTGGCATGTATGTTCTGCGTGTAGTTTCGGAATCCGGAACCAAGAATACGCCAGTTATTAAGTACTAAATGATTCTTTGCATGGTAAAATCCCCGGACTGTAATGGTTCGGGGATTTTTGTTTAATAAATTAAGTAAACTGCAAAAACCAACCTTCCACACAAACAAACCCAACTGTTTTCAGGCCTTTACACATTTGCACACTCCTGAAAATGCAATTTGAAATCCCAGACATATTTAATTTCAATATGCCAAACATCATTAAACTGCTTGATTATCAGTATTTTTTGTTTTACTATTGTTTTATTCTCCCTAAATCAACACCAAGTGATCATGAGAAAATTTATTCTATTTTTTACATACACAGCAGTTCTGCTTCTTGGCGGGTTGCAGGCCGAAGCCCAGAGTTCATATATAAGAACCTACGAACAAACCGGTAATACGATAAACGGCATTACTCCGGCTGCTATGAAACAGTGTAGCAATGGAGATATACTGTTGTCGTGGAATGACGAAGGCGGTCAAGCTGTAATTTCCCGCATTGATGCTACAGGTTATTCGGTTTGGAGTTATTCACTGGGCTATGTATATCCTTTTTCAAATCATAGTCATAAAGTACATTCAATTGGCGAAAATTCTGACGGATCAATTTGGGTATTTGGTGTACATATTACCCAACTTTATCAACGTCAATATTTTTTAACCGAACTCACATCAACAGGGAGCATCAATTGGAGTAAGTTCTACTGGGCAACTGATGAGAGTCCGTATGGACCGCCGTCATGCGTAAAAATGTATGACGACGGATATATGTTTACCCTTTCGGTTTCATCTCATCTTCAATTGCTGAGAACAGATGTTGACGGAAATCTCCAATGGGGTAAAGTATTTAAAACAGATTCAACTTATTTTAAGCACCCTGGTTTTGCCGGAATAACTACTTATGATGGTGGTTTTGTTGCTACAGGTAAGGAAAATACTAAAATCTCAATTGTAAAGGTAAACCTTGTTGGCAGTGTTGACTGGGGTTTTAGTTTTGAAGCCTATCCGAGCGCATACAGTCACACAAAAACTATTTGCCAGCTCACTGATGGCAGTGTAATTGTCGGAGGCTTTATTGACAGTTTGCCTTATTTGATGAAAATTGACATCGCGGGATCAATTAGCTGGATCAAAACTTTTACTTCACCAGACGTAAGTATGGCATCGTTTTACTATTTGCATCCGCTAACTGATGGTTCATTTATTGCAACCGGTGCAACCCATTCTATGCCTGGCCGCAACTCAACCGGATTTATGCTTCGTTTAGATAGCACAGGCAATATTCTTGGCTCTGTTATATATAACTACCCTTTACCTTCTTATTATACTGAATCACTCTCAATGGTTGGAAATGCAAATGAACTATATCTCCTTGAAAGCGATTATTCAATTTCGGGACAGCCTGCTACATTGATTAAAGTTGGCAACAGCTTCGAATCAAACTGTAACATTTCTCCGATAACTGTAACCAGTTCGTCTCTTCCAGTTCCACAAATGTCTTCAATCCTTCGCACTGTTTGGACAGGCAATGATGGCATTGAAGTAACCGGCAGTATTATTAATGCTACCAGTATCACCAACGACGTGTCATTTGTTTGTGTAACAACCGAAGTAACAGAGGTTGATGAAAATGCATTCAGTGTTTTCCCGAATCCTTCAACCGCAGGTGATCAGATTCGTTTCACCACTGCAGCAAGCGGACGCTGGACAATAACCGATGCCGCAGGACGAATTGTATTGGAAGGAAAAGCCATTGAAGGCACCAACACACTGCCCGAACTTACACTCAGCAGCGGCATGTATATTTTCCGTCTTGTTGATGAAAATGGTAACGAAACCGCAAAACAAAAACTCATTCGCGAGTAACCTGAAAACATTTTTGAGAGCCGCCTTTGTATCATTTACAAAGGCGGCTTTTCTATTACCGGGGCTTTGCGTATGTTAGTGTACTTAACTATAGCCGCATGGACAAACGTACTTTTCTGAAAAAAGCCGGACTGCTTGGCCTTGCCGGTTTAAGTTCTTCGCCTTTATTGTCGCAGTTTTCAAGCAACTCTGAACCAGACCTCCCGGCAGGAAAAGATGATGAGTTCTGGCGCAGTGTTCGCAGCGGATATGATTTGCCTGATGAGTTCATCAATCTCGAAAACGGTTACTACTGCGTGCAGCCGCGTTATATCCGCGAACGTTACACACAGCATATTACCGAGGTAAACCGCATGGGTGCACGGTATCTGCGAACAGTTCAATTTCAAAATAAAGATGCTGTTGCTGCTAAACTTGCTAATGCCGTTGGTGTGCAACCCAATGAGCTAATCATTACCCGCAACACCACCGAAGCACTCGACATGATTATTGCAGGCTTCAACTGGCAAAAAGGCGATGAAGCAGTAATGGCTGTGCATGACTATGGTGCTATGCTCGATATGTTTAAGCAAACAGCGCGCAGGCAAGGCATCGTTAATAAACTTGTTACCGTTCCGTTGCATCCGAAATCAGACGAAGAAATAGTTGATGTATATGCAAAAGCAATCAGCAAACGCACACGTTTGCTGATGCTCTCACACATTATCAACATTACCGGGCAAATTTTACCGGTGCGCAAAATATGCGATATGGCGCACAGCCGAGGTGTGCAGGTGATGGTTGACGGCGCACACGCATTTGCACATTTCGGTTTTTCAATACCCGATCTCAATTGCGATTACTACGGATGCAGTTTACATAAATGGCTGAGTGCTCCGCTTGGCGTAGGTTTCCTGTGGATGCGTAAAGAACACATTCCAACCATCTGGCCGTTGTTTGCAGAAGAAGGTGTATTAGAAAATAACATTGCCCGGCTTAATCATACCGGTACACACCCTGTGCATACTGATCTTACCATTGCAGATGCACTTACGTACTATGAAAATATCGGTACAGAACGAAAGGAAAATCGGTTACGTTTTCTGCAACAGTACTGGACATCAAAAGTGAGGAGTCTAAACCATGTTATTGTAAATACACCGGAAGATCCGGCACGTTATTGCGCCATTGCCAATGCCGGAATAAAAGGAATTGCTCCTGCCAAACTAGCCGAGATACTTTTCGAGAAATATAAAATCTACACCGTTGCAATTGATAACAATGGTGTACAGGGATGCCGCATCACACCAAATATTTTTACAACAACTGAAGAATTGGATAAGTTAGTACAGGCTTTCACCGAGATTAAAGCAAATTAACCCTGATTTGTATAATTAGCGGACGTTTTTATCCTTGACGACACTGTGTGTTGATTGCAACTTTGTACAATAAACTCAGAATTATGAAACAGCTATTTATTTTACTCTTACTTATCGGCAGTATTTCGGTTCATGCACAGCAATGGACTACACTCAATTCAGGAACAATAAAAAAGCTGAACGATGTGTTTTTCACATCAGCTGACACTGGCTATATAGTGGGGAACGACAGCATTTTGCTGCGGACAACCGATCGCGGAAATACATGGACGCAAGCTGCACCGATTCCAAATGCGTTCCCCGGAAATATTGCAGCAGTATGGATGTTTGACAACGGCGCCGGATTTACAACAGGCGAATATCAGGCTGCTGTGCCGCAAACATCAAACAGCGGAACTACATGGTATATAATTAATGGAGCAAGTAATCCATGTTTTCCTGACGGATTGATGTTTATCAATCAGGCTGATGGTTATTTGTACGGACAGGGATGCTTCGGAGGTGCTTATGTTTCGCATTGGAATGGTGCTGCGTGGGGCACAGACAGAATGCTTTCGTTTGAATACCTGAACAATACAACTTATGTTCATGTTACTGGAATGGCACATAATCCGATTTCTTCAAGAACAGTTGCTGTTTGCAACGGTGGACGGATTTTCAGTTCGTTAAACAACTTCCAAACTTGGGACACCATTCCGCATGCCGATACAACTAACTTCAGCGCTGTTGACTATGCCGGCGGAAATACATTCTATGCTTCAGCATCTGATATTAACTTTAACAACGTGCTGATCTCAACCGATAACGGACAAACATTTTCAACAGATCAAACATTTCCGCTTTCATTTTACTATCCCGGATTTCGTGATATTGACATGCTTGACAACGGATTTGGAGTAGTTGGCGGATACAGTCAAACTACCGGCGGAGGTATTCTTCAGGTTAGAAATACAACCGGGTGGTCGCAGCAAATTGATGCTACAGACCAAATCATAAATGCAGTATTTGTAGTTGATTCAACACTTGCCTTTGCAGTTGGCGACAGCGGTAGTATTTACCGTTATGATTATCTGACTTCGGTAAATCAAACACCAATAGTTGTTGAACAGCTTCAGCTTTATCCGTCGGTAATAAACAACACAGATTTTTTCACAATTAACTTTCCGCAGGCAGAAGTTTTTCAGCTTGATGTAATTGATATGCAAGGACGCTGTTGTGCAACAGTTACAAATTGTTCTGGTGTCATGCAATTCAGTGCAGAACAGCTCGACATGAATACCGGTTTATATCTGTTGCGGGCAAGTGACAACAACACAGTTCGGATCAGCAAAGTTGTGGTGTACTAAAAAAAAGCAGCGTCCTCCTGCAAAAGGACGCTGCTACCTGAAAAGCTGGCAGAGGAGGCGCAGCAGATGTACAAAGACATCACCGCTTTCTGCCAGTAACGGAACTTCTTTATTTAATTCTATACAATTACAAATTACCAAGATCAACCAGTGCATTTGTTTCAACCGAAACAACAGTTATCGACACCGGCGATGATGACTCTGCGGTGTAAATCCGCATCGTATAATTGCCGGGAGGTAAACCGCGAAGCATAAAATGTCCTGACTGTTTTTCGGCATACGTTGTAAAAACACGAACTCCTGTTTGCGCTTCAACTGTAACCGTTTTCCCTTTGGCAGGGTAAGTTCCGGTTATTGCTCCTGTTTGCACAGCATTAAATCCGCGAACTACAGGATGCAAAACATAATCGCCGTTTCCGTTTAACACTACCGACTGAGCGGCATCAAAATCCAGAAACAACACAGTAGTTGATTCATCTGTTATTTCCTCATTCACACTTACTTTTAAACCCGGTTCAGCTTCTGCAGGAACCGTTAGCGGCTGCAGCCGGTTATCAATTTTGATTGTATTATTCTTGCCGAGTTTGAGTCTGAACTGCGTGAGTTTTCCGGCCGGGATATTCGTATTCACAAAAAGAGTATCTATTCCGTTTGCCAACTGAAGCAAATTGTAAACTCCGCCGGTTATCGGCAAATCGATCCAGCCTGTCCCAACTATGAAAGCTTCTGCACCAATTAATTCTACATTCACTTCCTGCACATCACCTGCAACCGGTGCATCCATCATGCGAGCTTGAAAATGACCGGTATTGCTGTTCTCTTTGCAACCTGCCATCAACAAAAGAATTGCCGAAACAATTACTGAGGAAAAAAAAGATCGGATACTCATCGTTTTAAGTTTTAATGAAATTAAAAGATGAAAGAGCAGTTCAGAAA
>JBKDHA010000182.1:0-7124 GCA_046335555.1 Bacteroidota bacterium | reverse complement strand
CTGTTAACCGTTGCTCCGAGATTTTCTACAAAAGCCCAGATGCCCTGATTGTCTTTGCGAACGCGATACAAGTCTTTACCACCAAAACCGCCGGGACGTGTGCTCGAAAAATAGAGATATTCACCATCGGGCGAAATAGCCAGACTGCCTTCCCAATACGGTGTATTTACAGCACCCGGCAAGCGTTGCGGTACCGACCACTCCAGTCCAACTTTATCCGACACAAAAATATCTCCGCCGTCGCCGTCGGAACCCTGAAAAATAAACATCCGCTTTCCGTCGGCAGTAATTGCTGCAGTTGCATTATGTCCGCCGGTGTTTAAGTTATTGCTTAATCCTTGCGGCGTAAACCAACTGTTTTTAGATTTCATGGAGAGGAAAATATCCTCATAAAAAACGCCTGCAGAATCTTTCCGTCCAAACGTGTAATCTTTACCGCCAGCACTCTGCACACCTTTGTAGGTGAAAATAATTACCGAATCGTTTTGTGTAAAAACAGGAGCATACTCATCGCCGGGCGAGTTGAGCGGGCGGCCGGGATTGACCACAATGGTGTTTACAGGTTTACCTGAAAGTTCTTTAGCAGCAACAGCATTTGTTACATATTGCTGAAGACGAAGCTTGTCTGATTCGTTTGTTTCTTTGGCAAGCTGTAAGTTAAACTGAAGTAATGCTTCATCATACTGCTCATTGAGGAGATAAGCACGGCCGAGAAAAAAGTTGATATTCTCAAGATTCGGATCCTTGTCGTATGCACCTTTCAGCAGTTCCAGCGCTTCACGCGGATCGCCTTTGTAGATCGCGCAAATACCTGTGCGTAACTGATACAATACAACTTCAGGATGACTCTGCCTGAGTGTATTGTAATAACCGTAAGCCTGCTCATATTCGCGCAACTGAAACAGTTTATCTCCGTTAGCGATCATCGCCTTTTCCGACGATGATTGCGCATGAAGAGCTTCACTGAACAGCAGCAGCGGCAGCAGAAATAACGCAAGCAGTAATTGCTTCACAAACGTTTGGGTTAGTAGTTTACGTCTTGTGTCTAGTCGTATTTGCCTCGCAGCGGACCAGTTGTAGTCTGAGCCGATGATGAAAACTTACCGAACGTATAGCCCAGCATAAACTCATGGCTGATACCTGCTGATGTGCGCAACGGTGTGATGATGAAATCATACGCATAACCGGCACTCAGATTTCCGAACAGTTTAACACGAAGGTTTGCTCCTACTGCATAATTGCTGCGGTATGAAGCTCCAAGCCAAATCATATCGCGCCAGCTTCCCATCACATTTACATCATACTGAACAGGTGTGTTGGGCAACCAGCGAACCATTGCCAATGGCTCAAGTGCAATTTTCTGATCTTCGTTAATTACATACTTGTAACCAACTGTTCCCAAAAAATGGCGGTTGAGCTGATAAAATGTGCGTGAGTCAACTGATGAATAGGTTACTTTCTGTCCGGCAACTTGCGGAACAGAAACACCCACACGCAAATCTTTCCAGCTATACATTACAGCAGCAGTAGCATCAAGCGATGCACGACGCTGAATTTGTGAAAGCAGCAGCGGATCTGCTCCGTCTTTTACAATGGCTCTTGAAAAATCAATTCGATTATCAAGAAATCCAACTGAAAGACCAAAACGAACTTGCTGATCGTCGTTAATCTTTAAGCGGTATGCATACGATGTATAAATGCCCAAACGCTCGTTTATGTCCTGCACATCATTAAAAATGGCGAGACCCAAACCTACGTTCTTGGCATCCATAAAACCATCAACAGTAATTGCATTGGTGGTCGGACTTCCGGTCATCTCTGTCCATTGCTGGCGATGAGTAAGAAAAGCATTCGTCTCACCCGAAATACCTGTCATTGCAGGATTGTAGATGAACGGATTGAAAGCATACTGGCTGTAAAGCGGAAGCTGCTGTGCCGAAGCTGTAAGTGCAAACGCACCTGTAAGAGCAGCCGTGATGAAAATCTTCTTCATGGTGAATGTGTTCAGGTGGTTTAACTTAGTTTCCTTCATGGAGTATGGTAATGGCTCCTTTTAATTCTTTGTCAGAATCAGGGAAGCTGATTACATAATAATAAGTTCCGTCGGGAAGCTCTGCACCGTTAAATGTACCGCCCCAGGTATTGTTGTAGTTCTCGGTTTCATAGATGAGCATACCATTACGGTTGTAAATGGTAACTCTGTTTCCGGGATACTGCTCAATTCCGATTACGTTCCAAACATCGTTGAAACCATCTCCGTTCGGTGTCATAACATTGGCCACAACCAAGTTGAAATCCGAAAGCAGTGTAATGGTTACTGTATCTTCATCGGCACATCCGTTGAGATCAGTTACAGTAAGTGTGTATGAAATGGTGAAAGGCACTGTTGCCTGCGGTGTGGCAATGGTTGTGTTTGACAGGCCATTTGCCGGCGACCAGCTGTAGAGCGATCCGCCGCTGCCGCTGAGCATAATTGTTTCGCCAGAGCTTACAGACTGGTCGATACCTGCATAAGCTACAGGGCTGGGCAGTACACTGATTTGGATTGAGTCGCTGTTTGAACAGCCGGTAATAACATTTACAACTGAAACTACATAGTTACCGGCGGCATTTACAACAATGCTGCTGGTGGTGTCTGATGTGCTCCAGTTATAGGTTGTAGCAGCCGCTGCCGGAACGCTGAGTGTAAGACTATCGCCGGCGCAAAGTGTGGTATTGCCGGAAGAAGTTATTGCTGCAATGGGAAGAGCATTTACAGTAACTGTAGCTGTTGCCGTATCCGAACAACTATTGTTGGATATAGTAATCAGGGTTACATTGTAGCCGCCTCCTGTTGCATAGAGGTGATTCGGACTTACAGCAACAGAAGCATCGTTATCGCCGAAATCCCAGCTCTCGAAGCTGATGAAACCGGCTGCAACTGATGATGTATTTACAAAACTGGTTGCATTACCTGCGCAAACTGGTGCTGCAGTGAAAGCAGCTACCGGCTTGGGATAAGTAGCAATCATTGCCGGCAAAGATGTATCGGGCGCACAGGCTCCGTTGCCAACAATTGCACGGTACCAAATTGTATCAGCCGGTGCCGACCAGTTGAGTGTTGCTGTTGTGTTGGCAATGGCTGTCCAGGTTAGTCCTCCGTCGGTTGAACTTTCCCAGCCCACTACAGCGCCGTTAAAGCCCTGAAGTACTAAAGAACCATTTCCGGTGCCTTCGCAAACTGCTGTTGCTCCGCTGATGCTTCCTGCACTTGCAGGTGCCACAACTGTAATTGTATCAATGGCTGAATATACCGCAGGCGCACAAACACCGCTCTGTACAAGTGCGCGGTAGAATGTTGTCTGGTTCAGGTTGCTGTAGATAATTGAGTCGCTGGTGTTGGCAAAAGCTACCCAGTTAAAACCATCAACTGATGATTCCCAGCGGATAATGCTGCCTACAAAACCATTCACGCGAATCACGCCTAAGTTTGATCCGGCACATACCGTATCATTAGGAGTTGCTGTACCGCCAACAGTTGCAGGATCAACCGTAATCATTCCTACTGATGATGTATCACCTCCGCACACACCGCTTTGCACAATGGCACGATACCAGGTTGTATCGGTAAGGTTGGTGTAAGCCTCAGTTGCAGTTGTATTACCATTTGATGTCCAGGTCAGACCTCCGTCGGTTGAACTTTGCCATGTGGTAATGTTGCCCGAAGAACCGGTAAGTGTTAAAGTTCCGCTGTTGCCGCTGATACAAACTGAAGTACTGCCGGCAACTGTTCCGCCAATTGAGGGAACATCAACTGTAATGGTTGCTTCAACAGAAGTTATCGGCGGACAAACACCGTTCTTTACACGAGCACGGTAGCTTGTTGTTTGTGTAAGGTTGCTGTAACCCTGAGTAGTTGTTGAATTGGAAATGTAAATCCAAGTCACACCACCGTCAACAGAATATTCCCAGCCATCCACAATTCCAATTTGTCCGCTGAGTGAAACTGTGCCGCTGTTGCTTCCGCTGCAAACGGTATCGCTTACCGAAACAATACCGCCAACTGATGAATTATCTACAAAAATGGTTACAAGTGTTGATGTATCAGTCGGACACACACCATTCGTAACAAGCGCACGGAAAATAGTAGTGTCAGTAAGGTTGCTGAATGTATAGTTGGCTGTTGTATTTGCAATTGCAGACCAGGTAAGACCGCCATCGGTTGACGATTCCCAATTCTGTATTGAACCCTGTGCTCCAACTAAGGTCAGCAGTCCGCTGTTTGAACCGCTGCAAACGGTATTTGAACCGTAAAGTGTTCCTGCAACAGAAAGCGGATTAAGTGTAAGCAATGTGGTTGATGAATAAGCAACTGAACAAACACCGCTCTGAATAACTGCACGATAAAGCGTTGGTACACTTACGTTAGTATATGACTGTGTTGATGTTGTATTGCTGATTGTAATCCATGTTAATCCGTTATCGGTTGAATATTCCCAACGAATAATACTGCCCACCTGACCGGAAAGCGTAATTACACCGTTGTTGATTCCGGTACAAACAACTGCTGATGCAGGTGCAAGTGTACCTCCAACAGAAACAGAGTCAACTGAAAGCGTGTCAATTGTAGATGTATCAGACGGACAAACTCCGTTAGCAATAATTGCACGATAGTATGTTGTATCCGTAACGTTAAGATACGACTGAGTTGCAGTTGTGTTTGCTGTGCTTACCCATGTAATACCATCATTCGATAATTCCCAGGTAAGAATACTACCCAGATAACCGGTAAGGTTAAATGTGCCTGAGTTTGTACCGCTGCAAACCACTGTTCCGCCGCTTACTGTTCCGCCAATTGTTAATTGATTAACATTAACAGTTGCAGTAGCCGAGTATGCACCAACACATCCGCCATTTTGCGAAAATGCGCGATACATGGTTGTACTTACCAGATTTGAGAATGCTTGTGTTGAGGTGGTATTGGCAATGTTGTTCCAGGTTAAACCTCCGTCGGTTGAAGATTCCCAAAACAGAATAGAGCCGTTGTTGCCGCTGAGTGTTATCACACCACTGTTTACACCTGTACATACTGCAGACGATGCAGGGGCAAGTGATCCGCCAAGGGAAGTAGTTGTAACGTTAACCGCAGCTACCGAAGAATAAGTAAATCCGCATGAGCCGCTTGCTATTCTGGCACGGTACAAACGAGATACAGTGATATTCGAATAATTGACTGTTGTTGTTGTAACGGTAATAATACCCCATGTTACACCGCCATCTGTAGAAAATTCCCAGCGATTAACAGTTGCGGTATGTCCCGAAACAGTAAAACTTCCGCTGTTTGTGCCTGAACAAACAGTTGCTGTTGCCGGATTCACCGTTCCGCCTACCGGCAGCGGATTCACAGTTACCGTTGCATTAGCTGAGTAAGCACCGTTGCAGGTTCCGTTCTGTACAAATGCACGATATAAACGTGTGGAAGGAATATTGGAGAATGTTTGTGTTGCTGCTGTATTCGCAATGATATTCCAGGTTACCCCGTTGTCGGTTGAGAATTCCCAGCGAACTACGTTACCGGTTCTGCCGTTGAGTGTAAGTGTGCCGCTGTTTGCAGATACACAAACACTTGATGATGCAGGTGTAATTGAACCGCCAACAGACGCATTATCAATATTTATTGTGTGTATGGATGATGTTGCGGGTGTGCAGCCTCCGTTTTGAACAACAGCACGGTAAAGCGTTTGGGTATTCAAATCCATGTACGCCTGTGATGTTGTTGTGTTTGAAAGTGTAAACCAGGTTGAACCTCCATCTGTAGAATATTCCCAGCGAAGCACATTGCCGGTATGTCCCGAAAGGGTTACTGAACCCATATTTCCGGTAATACAAACACTTGCCGGACCGCTTACCGTTCCGCCCACCGAAGCCGATGTGTTGGTTACTGAATAGCCGGTAAAAGCATTGTTGGTTGGATTAATATCACCGGCTATGCTTACCGTTGCATCAAACGTATAAACTCCGGCTGTAGAAAGGTTAGCCTGAGTTGTAAACGTATAGTTTAGCGTTGAGTTGGTGAGCAGTGTTGACGATAACGTAACCAATTCAGTTACCGGAGCGCCTGCATTAATTGTGTACGAAACATTAAAGGTTGTTCCAGCGGGCAGATTAGGCCCGAAGTTAAACAACCTTATTGTAACGTTCTCGGTGGATGTTAACGCACATCCGCTTACCGGGCTGGTGATGTTAATCACTGAAAGATCCTGCGCTTGCGCAAAGACCGATAACAGCACAGCAACAAAAAGCGTAGCTATTTGCTTCATAGAATACGAATTGCTGAAATTCAGAAAGGTTTTCTGGTTTCTGGGGTTTGACGAACACGCACACGGATTAACACCGGGCGGAGATTGCGGCCAGGCAGCATAATGCCGCTGACAATTCGCGTAATGATTTCCAGCATGATTAACAGTTTTTGGCAGTCAGTTCCGGCTTCGTTTTACGCGCAAGGGGGCGCAATGTTACAAACATTTATAGAATAACTGTTCGTAAAAATATAAAATAACTGAAAATCAGTATATTAAACGCTAAATAAGCGTTTATATCTCGTAATCATGTTTACTGTTTCACCATGTAAGTTGATGAACCAGAAAGCCCATTATACTGTATTCTAACGATATATACACCTGATGACAAGTTAGATACATCAATGGTTCGGGTTTGAGTGCCCGGCATCAATGTCCCCATATCATGCGATGCAACTACACGCCCCTGCAAATCTGTAATGCTAATTGTTGTGCGGGAGGGTGATTGCTGATTCCAGATGAGGTTTGCATTATCACCGCAAGGATTAGGGTACATAACTGCACTTCCGTTGTTGCTCAGTTGTTCTGCAATGCCTACCTGAAATACATTGGCCCGGGCGCTGTCGCGATAAATAACGTTAGTTACTGTTTCTGTAGCAGCCAGAACCTGTGCTTCAACCTCCAGCACCGGAATTTTACTGCCTTGTGCCAACCATTTGTACTCAATGAGTTGCGGACGCGGTGTTGTAAAACCTATGCCCAGCGAATCGAAAGCAATTGTATCTGTTGCATCAACTACCGAACGTAAACGCAGTGTTTGAAATGTGCCAAAAGGTGTGATAAGTG
>JBKDHA010000181.1:0-3937 GCA_046335555.1 Bacteroidota bacterium | reverse complement strand
GTTACTGATCTTGTTGTTTAACACTGCAAAACTACAGCCGGTGTTTTTGGTGTACAGGAACTTTTGTCACAGAACAAAATTTCTGCTTACCGGTTTGGCTTTGATTACGCAAGATTAGAGAGTTGATGCAAGATTTACACTGATGCTGGTCAGTTCGTGAGTACATAAAAAGAAGAATGAACAGTTTTTGGCTGTTCATTCTTGCTGAAAATCAGAATTGCTGCGGCAGTGGCTTTTGCGGTTTCCAGCGTATAGCATCAACAGTGATGAAAGTTGTTGCAGCTATTTCCAGTACCGAAAATAGCAGATAATAGGGTGTTGGTTTTCCCCAAAACAATGTTCCGGCCTGCGCCAGCGACATGACCGCACCAGAAGATATTTGCACCCAGCGAAGTGTGCGGTCATTCTTTATTACATGAGGCAAAAAAACATTGGCTATCGGAATTTGCATGAATGCTGCCGCCGCAGTTAAAAATCCCGGAGTAATTTCTGCACCGTCAACATTTCCTGTCATATACTGCTGAAGCATGTGAGCATCCATTAATCCTGCTATGTCGGCATAGAGGTAATTGAGTGTTGCAAATGCCCACAAGCTGGAATACATATTTCTTCGGTTTCTTACAAAGCCCTTGTTTTCATCTTCAAGCATGAAGCTATTTTGCTTTTTGTTAGTTAGTCCGATCATTGATTGATGTGTTTCATCGGGATGAATACCGAAACTGTTTTTGAAATTAATAGCCGAAACTGTAGGCTTGATGATTGAAATTTGATTGCGTAAACCGATTTGATTTTGATGAAAACCAAATGTTGAGGCTTTGGCTTGTGAAAAGCCCGCAAAGCAAACCGCCCCGTGCAACGATAAGCCGAATAACAGCAGAAGTTTTTTCTTGTTCATAGTGTTGATGTTGATTGACAAGGCAAAACTATTCTGCCCCAATTTCAATTTCATTGACTTGGGTTAAGAAGTGATTGTGTGCGTTCAGATATTTCTTATGATCTGTGAAATGGTCTTGATATTGAGTGCTGTTGGTATTTAATCGGCTGTAATATGTGAATCTTGTAATTCATGATTGGTTTTGTGTAAGGCATTTTTAGACTCAAAAGACAACCTTGCAAAAACTCAGCAGAAGGTATAGCTGAACGTATAATTGCTGTCTGCCGAAACCAGTATTTTTCTATTAGCTGGTCTGTATGCCTTGTGAATGCTATACCGGCAACAGTTGCTGAGAGATTTAGGAGAAAGTAAGAGAATCAATATTCACCATAAAACACATTGAAATGACGTGACAAAAAGAAGGTAAAAAGAAATCAGACAAAACAAGTCCGTCTAAAACAGCCAAAGAAAAAAAGGCAATTAAAGTTTTAAAGAAAAAGGAAAAAACGGATAGCGGTAAGTTAATTCTATAACAACAAAAATGGTTACGATAAACAAGCTTGGTATTCTGCTGAATAAGACAGCCAATAGTTTTGAGAACGAAGGTGTGTTAAATCCTGCAGTAATAAAAGTTGGTAATATCATTCATCTTTTTTACAGAGCTGTTACAAAAGACAATTATTCCACTATTGGGTATTGTCAGCTTTCAGCACCAATGGTTATTAAAAGTCGCAGCAATGCTCCTGTACTTATTCCGCAGGCAGAGTATGAGTTTCAGGGTCTGGAAGATCCGCGTATAGTAGAAATTGATGGTATTTACTACCTCTCCTACACAGCTTTCAATGGTGTAAATGCATTAGGAGCTTTAGCCACATCAACAGATTTGGTAAACTGGAACAAAAAAGGAATCATCGTTCCTCAGATAACTTACGAAGAGTTTAAACATTTTACGGAGCTTGATGGAACAATTCGTGAAAAATACATCCGCTTCAACGACTATCAAAAAAGTCATGAGAAGCAAGACCGGAAAGTGTTTTTATGGGATAAAAATTTGATTTTCTTTCCCCGGAAAATTGACAATAAATTTTGCTTCCTTCACCGGATAAAGCCAGATATTCAGATAGTTGTATCCATAGAGCAATTAGAAGACATTACTATTGAATTTTGGCAGAAATACTTTCTGCATTTTGATGAAAACATAGTTCTTTCTCCAAAGTATCCTCATGAGGTAAGTTATGTTGGAAGTGGTTGTCCGCCAATTGAAACGGCTGCCGGTTGGTTAATTATTTACCATGGCGTACATGATACGGTGAAGGGATATGTTTATTCGGCATGCGCTGCATTATTAGACTTGGATAACCCGCGGAAAGAAATTGCCCGGTTGCCCTATCCATTGTTTTTTCCTGAAAAAGTTTGGGAACTGAAGGGTGAAGTGAACAATGTATGTTTTCCTACAGGTGCAATTCTCGAAAACGATTTACTCTACATCTATTATGGGGCTGCAGACGAAAGAATTGCTGTGGCCTCCTTGCGTTTAGATGAATTACTGGCCGAATTGGCTGCAAATAAAAACCAAAATTAATCCAATGATAACTGATCTTACATTGTATCGTTCAACAACCGAATTTATGTTCGGTAAAAGCCGTTCTGTTTTTACGCGTGATCTTCATCCTGAAAAAATAAGGTCGCAAACAGTTCTTCCCGAAATACTTTTTGTTACGTCTTTCCCTCCCAGAGAGTGCGGTATCGCCACGTATTCGCAGGATTTATTGAATGCACTGAACAATCAGTTTGAAAATTCATTTACTTGTTCCGTTTGTGCGCTGGAATCAGCTACCGAGCAGCATAGCTATAAACAAGAGCCTAAATTTATTTTAAATACAGATCAGCGTAATTCGTTTGTTAAAACAGCATTTCAGATCAACAAAGACGATCAGATTAAGCTTGTTGTAATGCAGCACGAGTTTGGTTTTTTTGCTAAAAATGAGAATGAATTTACCGCTCTGTTCAGCAATATCACCAAGCCTGTTGTATTTGTTTTTCATACAGTTTTGCCCGGGCCCGATGAGCAACTGAAGTTAAAAGTACAGCGTATGTCTGCCATTGCATCTTCTGTAATTGTAATGACTGAAAATGCAGCTACTATTTTAAGTAACGAATATGACGTTCCGGAGTTTAAGATTACTGTAATACCGCACGGAACGCATCTTGTTCCTCCGCTCAACCGCGATGAAATTAAGTCGAAGTATCAGTTGTCAGATAGAACTGTACTGTCAACATTCGGCTTGTTAAGTTCAAGCAAAAGCATAGAAACAACACTCGATGCATTGCCAGAAGTTATCAAAACACATCCTGATGTATTGTTTTTAGTGTTGGGGAAAACACATCCCACAATTGTGAAAAATGAAGGTGAGATTTACAGAGAGTCGTTAGAGAAAAAAGTAAAGGATTTAAAACTTGAGCGTCATGTAAGGTTTGTAAATGAGTATTTGCAACTCCCTTCGCTGCTCGAATATCTTCAGCTTTCGGACATCTATCTGTTTACCTCTAAAGATCCAAATCAGGCAGTAAGCGGAACATTTTCGTATGCGGTTAGTTGTGGCTGTCCGGTAATTTCAACACCAATTCCACACGCCAGAGAAGTGTTAAGTAATAATAATGGAATAATTGTTGATTTTGAGAATGCCGGACAATTATCGGCAGCTATTCTTACGCTGCTGAATAATGATCAGTTGAGGGCTGAGATTTCAATAAACAGTTTCCATAAAATGGCATCAACAGCCTGGCAGAATTCTGCAATTGCACATGCGCTGCTTTTTGAAAAGTTAACAGAAAATGCGTTCCGCTTAAACTACAAAGTACCGGCAGTAAATTTTAACCATATCAAAAAAATGACCACCAATTTTGGTATGATACAGTTTTCTAAGCTGTCAACTCCTGATTTGCATTCAGGATTTACGCTTGATGATAACGCCCGGGCTTTAATTGCGGTTTGCAAACATTATGCAATGTTTGGCAATGAAGATGATTTAGTACTTATTGTTAAGTACCAAAAGTTTATTG
>JBKDHA010000180.1:0-26891 GCA_046335555.1 Bacteroidota bacterium | reverse complement strand
ACTCAGTTGTATGCCTTTAGGAAGCAAAATCCGGCTGTTACAAACCGCCTTCAAGTGTGCGGAAAGTTTTTCATCTGCGATGAAGTAAACTTTCAGCATCCTTGCTTTTTGAGCTGCGGCGAGTCTCCGGACTCACCGCTTTTGTGAGCGCAGTCTGCGACTGCATTCAATTCGTATGCTTTTTGCTTGCACAATCCGGCGGTTACAAACCGCCTTCAAGTGTGCAGAAAGTTTTTCATCTGCGATGAAGTAAACTTTCCGCAGCATTCTGCATGCAAAAACTTCCGACATTTGCTGCTATGAGTAACGAAACGCAGCACGGCTTCGGCACCAATGCCATTCATGCAGGTCAGCAGCCTGATCCCACAACCGGCGCAATTATGACGCCGATTTATCAAACTTCTACCTATGTGCAGGAATCGCCCGGGGTGCACAAAGGCTATGCCTACGCCCGCGGCAAAAATCCTACACGCCTTGCGCTCGAACAATGCCTTGCTGCGCTTGAAGGTGCAAAACACGGGCTTTGTTTCGCCAGCGGAATGGGTGCTGCCGACAGCATCATCAAACTCCTCCGCCCCGGCAATGAAGTAATTTGCACCGATGATCTTTACGGCGGCTCGTACCGCATGTTTGAGCGGGTGTTTGCGCATTTCGGAATTAAATTTCACTACGTGAGCATGGCGCAGGCCGATAATATCCGCACGCTGATTAATGCAAATACCAAAATGCTTTGGGTAGAAACACCCACCAATCCTACAATGAAAATCATCGACATTGCAGCGTGTTCGGCCATTGCCAAAGAACACAATCTCCTGCTCGTTGTCGATAATACATTTGCCTCGCCGTACTTGCAAAATCCGCTGGCTTTGGGTGCTGATATTGTGATGCATTCTGCAACCAAATACCTCGGCGGACACAGCGATGTGGTGATGGGTGCAACAGTAACGAACGATGATAAGCTGCACGAGCAATTAGCTTTTCTGCTCAACAGTTGCGGCGCAAATCCCGGCCCGATGGATTCATTCCTCGTGCTGCGCGGCTTAAAAACGCTGCACGTTCGCATGGAGCGGCATTGCAGCAATGGTCGTGCAGTAGCCGAATTTCTGCGCACACATTCGAAAGTAGATAAAGTTTACTGGCCCGGCTTCACCGATCATCCGAACCACGATGTGGCAAAAAAACAAATGCGCGATTTCGGCGGCATGATTTCATTCACACTCAAAGGCGACAGCTTTGAAGATGCTTCGCGTGTGGCTTCGGCAGTAAAAGTGTTTTCGCTGGCCGAATCGCTGGGCGGTGTTGAGTCGCTGCTCGGCCATCCGGCAACCATGACGCATGCTTCTATTCCGAAGCCCGAACGTGAGCGCGCCGGCATTACTGATTCGCTTATTCGTCTCAGCGTAGGCATCGAAGATATTGCTGATCTGATTGCTGATTTGAAGCAGGCGCTGGGGTAGATTTAAAAGGGGTTTAAACCCTTTAAAAAAAAATTAAACCTTCAAGGTTTTAAAAACCTTGAAGGTTTAATTTTTTTTTAAAGCTATTTTTTTGAAGGGTTATTTTTTCTAAATTGGATAGAATAACTCTCAAAGACCTAACCACAAAACAACAAGCCCGATGAAAGCAAAACAGGTTTTATTTCTTCTGCTTGTGTTTTGTGCCGTGCAAGTATTGGGACAAACAGCACAACAGTATCGCGCTAAAGCCGATTCGTGTGTTCAAGCAGGAAATAATCGCGCAGCCGATTCGCTTTACAGCCTTGCAATTGTTTTAACGCCCCAAGCACAGGACTATACTTCCCGCGCAACTTTGCGGCTTACAACAACACCTTGCCTCGCCTGCAGCGATTTGTTTACGGCATCGACCTTGGGTGATAAAAATGCGGTGAAGCAATTCAGGCGTAATTGTTATCGGAAAACTACTGCAATGATTTGTGATGCCAACAGCTCATCACTTGTTTGTGTGAATGGAAAAGCAATAATGAAACAGAAAACCGGCAGCGGATATTTCAAAATCACGCAGGCCGATACTGCTTTTAAAACAATCAAAACGCATTATCTGTTTGGTAACGACACGCTTCGGCTTTCTGTCGATACGTGTGTCATGCCCGATTCGCTGCGGTTTAAGATTTATCGGTATATCGGTGATAATAATCGCTACAAGAATGGAAGTCTAATACCCTTTGTTATAGGTTACTACTCAAAACCAGAAGAAAGCAGTTTGTCTGTTCAATACATTGTAACGTTTTCGCAGAATGGTGTAGTGCTTGATGCAAAAACGGCAGACGGTGTTCGCGATAATCAGTACGAGGATGCAGAAATACTCCGCTTGCTGAATACGATGCCGCCTTTAGGAAATTTGGGATGCAAGGCAGGTGCTTATCGTTATGCGTTTGTGATTTACTTTAGTCATCAGTGGTGAAAGTTTGATGTCAAACTAAACATGCAACCCCATGAAATCAACCCCGTTATTACTTTTCCTGTTTTTGTGCAGCACCCCACTTAGCGCACAAATCACAGCCATCTACCGTATCAAAGCCGATTCGTGTGTTAAAGCAGGAAATTTTCGCGCCGCGGATTCACTTTACACTCTTTTAATTTATGTACAACCTGATGCGGAAAACTACAAAGCCCGCGCTGGTTTACGGCTGAAAACAGAGCCCTGCCGCGCTTGCGGCGATTTGTTTGCAGCCTCGGTGCTGGGTGATAAAAATGCGGTGAAACAATTCAGACGTAATTGTTACCGTGCAAACTCTACAATGCTTTGTGAGCCAGACAGCTCTTCTCTTTTTTGTTCGCGGGGGAAAGTGACGATGAAGCAGAAAATCGATACTAATTATTTCAGAATCCGGCAGACTGATACTGCTTTTCAGGCAATCAAAACGTATTATGTGTCGGGTAAAGATACACTACGCCTTTCTACTGATACTTGTGTAATGTCTGAGCCGCTGCGGTTTAAAATTTATAAATATATCGGCGACAGCAACTACTACAAGAGTGGAACTATTTTACCCTTTGTAATCGGTCTTTACTCAAAACCCTCAGAAAACAGATTGTCTGTACGGTATCTGGTTACTTTTTCGCACGATGGTGTAGTGCTTGATGCTCAACCCGAAAGCGGCATCAGAGAAAATTTTTTAGATGATGCAATGATATTGAGATTACTTAATGAGATGCCGCCGATAGGAGATTTGGGCTGCAAGCCGGGTGCTTATCGTTATTCGTTAGTGATATATTTTAGTCATCAGTGGTGAGTAATTTATAACTTAAGCTAATATTTTCAGAGTAGTTCAAAAATGGATTTGTTAGGACAACTGTTTTGGATTGCAATATTCCTAACACCTGTTTTGACAATTCCGTTAGCGTGGCGATTAATGGATGTCCGAAAAGTTTATCGTTTACTTACAGGAATACTTTTAGCCGCACTACTTTCAATTATTCTTTACTTTATTAGCTTAGCTATTATTTTCAGAGATGGCTTGGGGCCAGGTTAAAGAAACTCCCAAAATATAACCCTATGAAAGCAAATCAAATTTTTATGTTTCTGCTGATGATAAGTGCGTCACAACTTGCAGCACAAACAAATTTGCAGTTTCGTTACAAAGCCGATTCATGTATAAAAGCCGGAAATATTCGCGCAGCCGATTCGCTTTACTCGTGTGCCATTGCTTATCGTCCGGAAGCGCAGGATTATATGTCTCGTGCGGCTTTGCGGAAAAAAACGGAACCCTGCCGCGCTTGCGGCGATTTATTTTCTGCCTCTGTATTGGGCGATAAAAATGCGGTAAAACAATTCAGACGCGATTGTTATCGGCTAAACAAAACAACCATTTGTGCAAAAGACAGCTTTACTATTTTTTATCCACCCGGTCGTGCAGTTGTGAAGCAAAAAATTGCAAATCAGCGTGCACTGCTTTATGAAACAGATACCGCATTCAAAAAAGTACAACTGTCTTATCTGAGCGGTAAAGACACTTTAACTTTAACACATGATACGTGCATTATGCCCGATTCGGTTAAGCAGAAATTTTACACTTGGGTCAGAGATAATCATACGTTGCGCCGCGCAGTTGCAGCACCATTAACAACCTTGGCATATTCGCATGCGTCCGTTATCTATACTACCAGTTGTCTTTATGCTATTGTGTTCGACAGCCTGGGAACTGTGCTTGACGTGCAGGTTGTAAATGGCAATCCCGGAGTTCCTGGTTATGATACAGAAGTATTGCGGGTTATTCGTGCAATGCCAGCTTTAGGCGGTTGGGGTTGTCCCGGTCGGGCCTATCGGGTTGTTTTGCCAATATATCTATCATACAAGTAATTTACACCACATCACCCCACATCCGCAGCAAATTACTCCAGGTTTGTAGAGCTTGCTGCGCTTGATCTGAGTTCGGATTTTCGGCGGCAATAAATTCGTGCAGCGCTTTTACATCGGCAAGAATTTTACGTTTCTCGGCTGAGCGGACTGTGCATTGAATCCATGTTACGGCAACTGAACGCACGCCGCTGCGCACTTCGTTTACGCAATGCACATATTGGCAAGGGTAAATAACAGCAGTGCCCGCAGCGGGTTTGAAACTCACTTCGCCGCCATCGGTGCGGATCACTAATTCGCCGCCTTCGTAGGTGTCGGGTTCGCTCAGAAAAATGGTCATGGCTAGATCAGTGCGGATGAGCTGCTGCCCGGCCATTACCGGACTATCCACATGCCAGCCGTAATTCATGCCTTCTGTGCATTTGCTGAACATAAACGGAAAAATCCGCGAAGCATAAAGCACGGTGTTGAAACGAGGCTCTTTCATTAATGCCATGCCAAGATGCTGCTGAAGATGAGGAAGCACCTGACGATCGTTGAGATCAATCTGCAAATTATTCTTTACTAACCTTGCGGCATCAGTAGCGGTTGTTTTTCCGTCAACATAATTTGCATTTGCCAGCAGCGAGGTAATGGCGTTCAGCATTTGTGCATCAAGCAGCTTTATTTCATGAACGTATTGCGGATGTTGCATAAGGGTTGTTGAAATGTGTGCTGCAAGCTACCGAAAAGTATTTAGTCTTTCCTGCGGATTTTTACCTGAGTTGATAATTTGAATTTCTGAACTTGATCTTTTGACCTATTAAACCTCTTCGGGTTCAAATCTTAGATTTATATTTGACAATAATAACCCTAATTCTAAGTATCAATTTTTCAGGGATACAACAAGAAAACGCTCTAAAAAATATAACCGAATGAAACCCCTACGTTCAATCCTATTGGTCATCTGTATTTTGATATTCCTGCGATTTGGAATACCAATAAGAAGTACAGAAAACTCGCCCTGGATAGAATACTCTTCAATATTCAGTGATGGGTTCATTGATTATGGAAGGCTCTGTTTCTTTATTCTGTTTGGGTTGACTATTTTCTTTTTACTAAATACAATTAAGGCTGATGACGATATATTCGAGAGGATTAAGATTCAATTTTATAGATTCTGCTCTGGCATTATTGATATCACAATCATAGTTTTAATGACAGTTGTTTCTGCATTTTGTCTTGATCTGCTTTCACATCCGAGTAAAATTAATGTCTTCTTTTTTGTGCCAGTAACTAGTTCTGTTTGTTGGGCAACCTACTTCTTTATTTTTTTTGCTAAAAAGCCTACTGTTGGCGAAAAAATATTTAAGCTGGAAAAAGAAATTTTTTCGGACGAAAAGCCTCTTTTACAAGGCTTAATTATCAGAGAATTTATTTATTCATTTTCTCTAATAGTCTATGTCATGCTTGTTTTCGTATTGAACTACTTCGACGGGGAACAGAATGGATTTAAAGACAAATATATTGAGTACAGCTATTTTCTTATCCCAATAATGATCATTGCTAATATTGTTTTACCGATAACTGCTTTACTCAATAAAAACAACTATGGAGTAGTTGAGAAAATTACAGGAATAGCCACACAAAGAAAAAACACACCAACAACTTAATTAAAGTACTGTTTATTAGAACTCACCTTAAAAGAAGCCTCAGCGGTTTTTAAACTTTCGGCCTATTCCATATCAATTGGCTCTTGTTTGCTGACGTGGCTGCTTTCGCGCCGCAAAACAAAACGAAAGCTGGAGGATGCCAACCAGCTGATTGGTGAACTGGAACAACTGAAAGCCGGACTTGAACAACCGGAATAAGTCCAATTTTCAACCGATTTTTAACCTGATTCCATCCCTGAAACCATCCTGCCCGGTGTTATCTTTGTAATATGCGATATGCGTTTATTACAGGATCAAGCAAAGGAATCGGCCGTGCACTGGCTGAGCTTCTTCTTGAACAGGGCTGGATGATTACGGGGCTTTCCCGTTCTGCCGGTCCCGTGCATGCGCATTACACGCACATCAGCATTGATCTAAGCAATGAAGAACATGCTGCAGCCTTTCGTTTTCCTGAGTTGAATGATGCAGAGCAGGTTGTGCTCATCAACAATGCCGGTATGCTCGGGCATATTGCACACGCAGGAGCGATTAATGCAGCCGAACTTGCTGCAACATTCAGGCTCAACCTTACTGTTCCTGCCCTGCTTTGCAATTCGTTTCTGAAAGCTTACGGCAAATTGCAAAGCCCGCAGGTGCTGCTCAACGTAAGTTCAGGTGCGGGCAAATATCCGGTTGATGGCTGGGCGGCTTACTGCGCTTCCAAAGCCGGGCTCGATTTGTTTACCCGCACAGTTCACGAAGAACTGCTGATCGACAAACAAACGCACATTCGTATTTTCTCAGTAGCACCCGGCATTGTAGATACTGCGATGCAGCAGCAAATACGCAACAGCAGCGCTGCAGATTTCAGCCGCGTAAGCGAATTTCGCGACTGGCATCATACAGGCGAACTGCTGAGTGCCGAAAACGCAGCTTTTCGTTATCTTTATATACTCAACAGACCCGCAGAGTTTTCCGAGCCGGTATTTGCTGCGAAAGAAATTACGGCTCAGCAACTCGATAGTTTTAACACACTAATTCAACACTAACAACTGCATGAAAAAGTTCATCTGCGCGCTCACTGCAGCCGCGCTGTTAAGCGCCTCCGCACTAAACGCCCAGCAACACAGTGAAGCCTCCGGCCACGATCACGGCCTTATTCCCTGCGGCACCGATCAGCAAATGGCGCGCGTGTTTGCCGAACATCCCGAACTCAAAGCAGAGTTTGATGCCAACATGGCTCAAGCCGAAGCACAGGATCGTGATGCATTTGCCAACGGCTACATGGATGCGTCACGTGTATCAAGCACTCCGCTCTATATCATTCCGGTTGTGTTTCACATCATCCACGATTACGGTGCAGAAAATATTTCGGATGCTCAGATCATTGATCAGATGCGCATTCTGAACGAAGATTTCAACAAACTCAATGCAGATACCAGCATTGTTGTTCCCGGCTTTCAGGGTATTATTGCCAATGCGCAGATTGAATTTCGTCTGGCCAATCTTGATCCTAACGGCAACTGTACCAATGGCATCGACCGTATAGCATCAGCTGAAACCTACATTGGCGATGATGGCTCGAAACTCAATTACTGGCCGCGTAGCAAATACCTGAATGTTTGGGTAGTAAAAACTATCGACAACGGAGCCGCCGGTTATGCCTATTTGCCCGGCACAGCCCCTAGTGCATCGGTTGACGGCATTCTTATTCTTTCCACTTACATCGGCAGCATCGGAACGGGCAACCCCGGCACATCTCGCGCACTTACGCACGAAATTGGACACTTCCTCAATTTACTTCACACCTGGGGCAGTACAAATAATCCCGGTGTTGCTTGTGGTAATGATGGTGTAAGCGATACACCAGTAACCGAAGGTTGGACAAGCTGCAATCTTACTTCCAATGCAGTTTGCACACCCAATGTTAGTGAAAACGTGCAGAATTTTCTCGAATACTCGTATTGCTCACGCATGTTTACAGTAGGCCAGCGCACTCGTATGCACACTGCACTCAACTCAACAGCCGGGCAGCGCAGCAGCTTGGTTACCGCAGCCAACCTTACAGCAACAGGTGTAAACAATAATCCACCGTTAGTTTGCGCCCCTATTGCCGATTTCAGGCCCGCTTCAGTTGTAACCATTTGCTCTGGCGGCAGCGTAACTTTCTCTGATCTCTCGTGGAATGCAACACCTACAAGCTGGAACTGGTCGTTTCCCGGAGGAACACCATCAACTTCAACAGCGCAGAATCCTGTGATTACCTACAACACGCCCGGTGTTTACAGTGTAACACTTACATCAGGCAACAGCACCGGAACCGATGCTGTAACTCGTAATAATTTTGTGCAGGTGCTTTCTACAACAGCACAATTTTCCAATGCTTCATTTGTGGAAGGCATGGAAAATGCCGCAACATTCAGTTCCGACTGGACCATTGTTAATCCAACCGGTAATGGCTGGGTACGCAGCACCAATACTGCTTTCTCGGGCACAGCTTGTTTGCGTTATGACAATACTTCATCAGCCGGCGGACAAATTGAAGAAGTGATCAGTCCAACGCTGAACATGAGTGCAATTGCCAGTCCGGTATTCACATTCCGCGTAGCTTATGCACAGCGTGCAAGTACAGATGCTGATCGTTTGCGCGTGCTCGTGTCAACCAATTGCGGACAAACATGGACACAGCGATATGCAAAAGTGGGAGCTACATTGGCAACAGCATCAGCAACAAGCGGCTCGTTTACACCCAATGCCAGCCAGTGGCGTTTGGAAACTGTATCACTGAATTCATCATTGCAAAACGCTGCCAACATCCGAATCAAATTTGAGTTTGAAAGTGATGGCGGTAATGATATTTACATCGACGATATCAATATTGTATCGCCGGCCAGTGTTTCATCGCCAGATCTTATGGTAACACAGTTTACCGTTTTCCCCAATCCGGCGCAGGAAAACACACAAGCAATGTTTACGCTTACCGAATCAATGTCAACCGATATTCAGGTACTTGATATTACCGGCCGCGAAGTATTGAGTGTTTACAATGGCGACCTCGCCGCAGGCACACATCGTTTTGATTTGCAAACAGCCAATTTGAGCAAAGGTGTTTACTTCGTTCGCCTGCGTGCAGGAAGCGGAGTTGTGACGCAAAAGTTAGTGGTGGAATAATCAATTCCTAAAAAGCAAAACAAACCCGGCAGAGCATCAATTGTTCTGCCGGGATTGTTTTTGAAAAAAACGTACAAATACCTGTTCTTGCAACATGCTGATTAGTTACATTTAGTAGTCCGCCCTGCTTAATAAGTGCACTTATGAAACAAGCTATACCGAAATCGCAGCAACACAAAGCTATAGCTGAAAACGCAGGAAGCAACGGAAAATCGTTTGAGGCACCGGTAGTACAGCGAAAGCATGCTGTTGCTCAGTTTGCATTTGCCGATCAGCCTACAGCAACGCAGGAAGGTCTCCGGTTCAGGACTGTTTCAGACGAAGAGTATCAGTTAAATGTTGAGATCAACCAATTGCTGGAAACATTTCAGGCAAATCCTACTCAGCAAAAATATCAAGCTATGATGGTATTGATTGAGCAGAAACGACAAGCAATACAAGGGAAACACAACACACTCATTGGCATTGTTGACGAATACGAAGCATCGAATCAGCCGGAGCAAACTGCGTTTTTTGCAAGTTATTTAGCTGATAAACCAAATCAGTTTGGAGGTGGTCCGCATGCAAATATGGGAGATGGAGATTTGAATCACGGGCAAATTGAAGCATTGTTCAATTCACTTCGCGGCAAAACACAGTCAGACCCCGGACTAAACAACAATCAAAACAATAGTGTTGAACGCAGCCGGTTTTTGGTATTTATGCTTCAAGGCATGCACGATAATATTGGCGTGGATCAGTACCGAAACCTCGACCGAAACCTCGGGATGAATCGGAACATCATCATTGACAGAGGCCCGCGTAATAATTTGCTGGGAGGAGTTGCAAACAATAATGATGTTCCCGATACAAAAAAAACAGACAACGGCAACGTTGGACAAGATGCAAACCTGTTATTGCAAGGCGGTTCGGGATTAGGTTATCTAAATCAAAAATTTGCGAACGGTTATAACCGAACGGCTAACCCAAATGCCGGGAATATTGGTGATGTTCAGGTGATGATGGATGACAATGATGATGTGTTACCCATTTTCACCGGTGTTGATCAGCATAATAATACCAAGCTTTTTTCAGGCCCGAAAAAAATGACGGTTCACCACGAAATAGGCCATCTGAACAGTATGCTTGAAGGTAAAGGCGGAGGAGGGCAAGGCAAAAAATTTGTCGGCGATTTAAGATCGCTTACTGATCAGGAAGAAATGTACAATATTTGGGGAGGCCCGCGAAGCGACAGAGCTTATGGCGAAGAACTTGGAGTTCCTCGCAGAACTGACCATACATCACTCATTGCATATCGGGGTGATAATTTGGGAAGCACACATGGCGATTTTACCTCAGTTCTTGAATCAGCGTATGGCTTCACCAACACCATTCCTCAACTGCAAACACTTATCATTACAGAAATTGACCGGCTTGCTAATAGTAGCTGGAGAAAAATTACGAGTGGAGTTTGGTTTGCTCCTGACGGGGTAAAAGCACTGCGCACATTGCTCGGTCAGAATGGTGTTTCATTGCAACAACTTCAAGCACGCGCACACCAATCGGGACAAAATGTTGACAAAGACCGCCACGGATTTACGCAGCGTTTTTATGATTGCGTTGGCGGTATAAATGTGAATAACCGCGACAGTCTTAAAACATCGCTTGTTGCTCTGAAACAGATGGTTGTTCCGCAGGCTTGGGGTAACGGACAATAAAGCAAAGCCCCGAATAAAATCAGTTATTGCCGCTTTGTACTTTGCCGCCGGTGTAGCTAAACGTAATTTCAAAACCACCGCGGCTGTTTTTTGACTGGTGAAGCACTAACACATCAGCGCCATAAAGGATAAGAAAGCTAATGTGTTAGGGCTTTTGCGGTCAATTACAATTAGTTTGAAACGATAAACTTAGCTGTTGCTCCCGTTCCCTTCCAATAGGCACGAACAAAATACATTTCACCAGTTTCTCCAATTAAGCCAGTATTTAATGGAGTGCCTGCATAAATTTCATTATCCGTGAAAATCAGTTTACCCTGTACATCATAAACTTCAATTAAAACCTGTTCAAAAAGCGCCGATGCCGGTAAAACAATACTTAGGTTATTATTGAAATAATTAACATTAATTTCTTGTGATTGATATTCGGGAGACGAAAGAGTAAGTCCAGCAGGAAGTATACAACAGTTTCCACCGCTGCTCACATTAATAACGGTTGATGGCTAGCAACTGTACTGAATAAGATGTGAACGTAAAGTACCACCAAGGGTTTGCAGAAAAAAATGAACAATCTCATCTGGTGTATTGCAACCACCCTGATTAATTGAGGAGTCACACGTAACTCCACAACTTATATCCGGATTGCCATTTCCGCTTGCATTATTATAGGTATTTGTTGGATAAACATCAATAAAAGTATTCGCATTTGGAGCTCCGGTAATTGAGGTTACAAATGGAAACGATATAAGACAATTATTATTCGAAGAGTTAGCCCCGGCATAATATACTTCTGTTACATTGCCTGCAAATGGCCAACTATGGAAATTCGGCAAAATTCATACGAAACAACACCGATACGTAAATTAGGAATATTTACATCAACATTAATTTGAAGGGCGCCGCCATCATAATTTGAATAAATGATCAGATTGCCAGTTGAATCGCAAACTGATTGTGCTTGCAAACTACCAGCGGCGAGTGTTGCTGTAATAATACATGCTCGTAAAATATTCTTCATGGTTTTTGTTTTAAATTAGAAAACAGAGAATCACCCGGCAAATCCTTTACCAGCGATATAACCAAACGTAATTTAAAAACCACCGCAGCAATTGATTGACTGACGGAATGCTGAAACAATAGCCCCCTAATAGACACAGGAAGCCAAAGCTAATCTGCGGCGTTCGGTTACAATTAGTTTGTAACTATAAACTTAGCTGTTGCCCCTGTTCCCTGCCAATATGCGCGAACAAAATACATACCACCAGTTTCCCCGATTATACCTGTACTTATGGCAGCACCAGTATAAATTTCATTATCCGTGAAAATCAGCTTACCCTGTACATCATAAACTTCAATTAAAACCTGCTTCGAAAGCGCAGATGCCGGCAAACCAATGGTTAGATTTTCATTGAAATAATTAACATTAATTTCTTGTGATTGATATTCAGGAGACGAAAGTGTAAGTCCGGGTGCAAGAATACAACAGTTACCACCACTGCTTACAGAAATACTGGTTGATGGCCAGCAACTATACTGAATAAGATGTGAGCGTAATGTGCCGCCAATGGTTTGCTGAAAAAAATGAACGATCTCATCTGGTGTATTACAACCGCCCTGACTACTTGAGGAGTCGCAGTTAATTCCACAAATAATATCCGAATAGCCGTTTCCGCTTGCATTCACATAGGTATTTGTTGGATTGATAGCAATAACAGTATTCGCATTCGGAGCTCCGCTGATTGTGGTTACATACGGAGGTGGTTGGTTACAATAATTATTCGAGCCGTTAGGCCCGGCATAATATACTTCGGTTACATTACCCGCAAATGGCCCGGTAATGGCAATTCGGCTGTATTCATACGAAACAATTCCGATATGTAAATTAGGAATATTTACATCAACATTAATCAAAAGGACCCCGCCATCATAATTTGAATAAACGATCAGATTGCCAGTTGAATCGCAAACCGATTGTGCGTGCATACTTCCAGTGGCGAGTGTTGCTGCGATAACACATACACGTAAAAAGTTCTTCATGGTTTTTTGTTTTAGATTAAAAAACAGGAGATCCGCCGCCCAGTGTTTTACCGCCGGTATAGCTGAATGTAATTTCAAAACCGCCCCGCCCATTTGTTGATTGGCGCAGTGCTGATACGTTTGCATCATAACTCAATCCGAGTGAATAGCTGCTCCATTGCAGTTGTGCAGCAAGAGCAACAGCATCTTTGTTTCGCCAGTAAGCCCCAACTGCAATCGACGACGACGAAACAAAGTTGGTGTATCGCGATGATTCTTTAACTGTGTAGCGAATCAGCGAACCCATGACCAGCTCTGTAGTTTGCTGACGCTGAAAAAGCACAGCAGGTAAAACTGCAAACGGCGTATTTGCAATACCAATCAGCGCATCGCCGTGAACCGAAATGCGCGGCACGAGGTTATCGAGTCCGTTAAATGCAATGTTGGGTTGTCCCAAATGCCACGCACCGGCACCAATGCGAAACATGCGCTGGTTATTTGCGGTCATGTACTTCTCCCTGCTTTTAAATGTCCAGCAAAGCCCTGCTCCAAGATCAAACAAACTGCGGCGCGCAGCTACAAGGTTTTCGCCGGGAAGTGCGGCATTCCAGGTTTGTCCGTCGTACTGCGAGCCCCACTGCAAACCGGCTGCGGTATAGCTGCGTTGCAGAAAACCAACATACACACCAGCGCCTAATGTTTGAAAATTATTGATGCGAACATGATAAGCGTAGTTCAACCCGGCATTTAGTGTATTGAGTTTTGCTGCTCCGGCTCTGTCATTCAGCACCATAATTCCGGCAGCTGAAAAGCCGCGCTTCTGTTTTTTTTGCTTCAGCCTGAATTGCCCTGAAGCGTAGATACTCTGGTAAAACTCACCAATGCCGCCCCACTGATCGCGGTAAATAAGATTTCCGGATGATGGCGCAAGTGCCCCGCTAACCGAAGGATTCAGCCAATCGGCTCCGGCAGAAAATTGTGTGAAATGCACATCTTGTGCAAACAGCGTATTCCCGCCAATCAGCATAACGCAAATCAATATATATCGTTTCATAGTTTATTATTGTAAAAGTTGTACTTCGCCCGAGAGCTTTTTTGTTTCACCGGTAATTAAAACTGCATTCAACTGCCAGGCATAAACACCATTATTAAGCATATTTCCTTTCCACATTCCGTCCCACCCTTCATTCTGGTTTATGGATGTGAAAACACGATTGCCCCACCGATCGTATATATCGAACTGCATTTCTATAATACAATTACCAAATACAAATAACTTATCGTTTAATCCGTCGAGGTTAGGTGAAAACACGTTAGGAACAAACACATCACCGCACTGAACATCAACAATCACAGTAACGGTATCTGTGTTTGTACATCCGGCTGCATCTGTTCCTGTTACCGTGTATGTTGTTGTAAATAATGGCGTTGCGACAGGATTTGCACAATTCGTACAGCTTAACCCTGTTGCCGGAAGCCAGTTGTATGTAACTGCACCCGATGGTGAAAGTGTGACTGAGTTGCCAAATAAAATTTGAGTTGCAGTTCCGGCATCAACGGGCGGACCAGAACCAGCAGTAATGAGAGTTGTAAACGTTGATAAACACCCATTAAAATCGGTAACTGAAACCGAATAAGTCCCCGCGGTTAATGCTGAAACAGAAGCTGTGGTTTGAACGGGAATAGTACTCCAACTGTACTGATAGCCGGGAGTGCCCCCTGAAACTGTCACAGTTGCTGCTCCCGAATTATCGCCCGGACAAAGTGTGTTTATTGTAGTAATACTTGCCGTTATGGCAGGAGGTTCTGTTATTACTGCAGTAACAGTATCCAGACATCCCGATGAATCAGCAATAATGCAAACATAACTTCCTGAAATAAGCCCGGTAGCTGTTGATGCATTACCTCCCGACGGAAACCAATTGTAAGTAAATGGCGGATCGCCACTGCCCGGTGTTGCTGTTGCACTTCCGCTGCCCGCCCCAAAACAATCGGCAGCAACGGCACTCGCAGTACTGTTTATCAGTGAGCAGCAAGGTAAAACTACTATTGTATCTGTTAAAAAAGTTGACCATGAACCGTGGCAATAATCACCTACTGTAAACGAATACGTACCAGGCTGTGTTATTGTAATTATTGGGCCGGTTGTGCCATCAGACCAAACATAACCCGGGTAGGTTGTTGGCTGAAATAAAACGGGATAAAACGAAAGATCAATAGTTATAGAACCGCTGCAAAGCAATGTATCAGTGCTAGAAATAAAATCATACGTTGCACCGGGACGATAAATTGGGTTGGGAGCAGTTGATGGTGTTTGCAAACAACAATTGCCGCCGCTGCTTAAAAGCATAGTTGAAGAAGGAAAACAGATGTAATCAGTGTAATGCGCATACAACAAACTACCCGGTCCAAATTCACTCAGGAAAAACTGAACAATCTGCGGCGAGGAGTTGCCGCCACCGCTTGCTGTTTGCCCGCAGCCTTCTGCACCTACCATACAGTTAACTAAAGGGAAAGTCATAAACTGCAGCGTATCACCCATAAAATTGGCAATTGCGGTGTTTCCGTCTGTAGTTGTATATGTACTTACAATAGATGCGGGCACTCCGGTTACAGAAACAGATCCTATAGTAGGTCCACAACTCGTGTTGTTAAGCCCTTCAAAGCCAGCGTAAATTACGCTCGTTACATTTCCGGCAAATGCTCCGGTAATTGTAACCGCTACTGCTTCGTAAGTACATATTCCGATTTTAAGATTCGGAATGTTTACATCTACATCTATCGTTAGGTTTCCTCCTTCATAGTTAGAATAGATCATTACATTACCCGAAGCATTGCAAATGCTTTGTGCTCGCAGTTGTATTGCTTGAATGCAAAACAAGAAAACAAATATGTATGCTAAGTTTTTCACCATTATACTTTAGCGTATCAGTTGTACTTCGCCGGCCAGTTCAATGGTGCGACCATCAATAAGTGTTGTGCGAACCTGCCACGCATAAATGCCGCTGTTCATTTTTTCGCCCTTGAAAGTTCCGTCCCAGCCGCGGCTTTGTTCGGAACTAAAGAAAAGCTGATTGCCCCAACGATCAAACACCTGAAACGTTAGTTCAGTGATGCAGTTGTTGTACACAAAAAGCACATCGTTGCTGCCATCATCGTTCGGCGAAAATACATTGGGCACAAATACATCGCCGCAATTGTATTCAACAGTTACCAAAACACTGTCGGTTGAAACGCATCCGTCAACGCTTGTTACAGTAAGTAAATAAACAGTAGTTACCGTTGGCGATGCAACCGGCGATGCACAAGCATTACAACTCAGCGAAGCCGGCGGCGACCATATATAGCTGCCGTTTCCGGTAGCATTCAGGCTAACACCGGAACCAATGTTTACCGTAACATCAGCACCTGCATTAGCACCGGGCAGCGGAAGAACAACTACCTGTACTGTGTCTGTAGTTGAGCAATTGCCGTTGCTTACCGTAACGGTGTAAGTAGTTGTTGCAGTCGGTTGCGCAAACGTAACGGCTGAAGTTGGATTGCTTAAACTTCCTGCAGGTTGCCAGCTGAAATTACTTCCTCCGCTGGCAGTAAGTTGCACACCATCGCCGGCACAAATCAATTCGTTGTTTCCGGCATCGGCAACGGGTGTTGGTGTAACGGCAACCAGAATGGTATCAGTGCGAGTGCCGCAGGTGTCGGAAACGGTTACGTAGTAGGTTCCGGCTGCGTTTACTGTAATGCTTTGCGTAGTTGCACCGGTGCTCCACACATGCGTTGCACTTGGACTTCCTGCGTTGAGTGTAAGCTGTTGACCCGAACACAACGTAGTATCAGCGCCTAACTGCACCGGCGCACCGCAGCCCGCCGAAATTCCAAACATTGGCCTCGATGTGGTTGACTGTGCAGTTGCCGAAGTTGATGGTGTTGCGTACTGTGTTATAGGAATGCCGCCGTTATCAGCATAATGCCCGAGGATGGCCGATGATGAAACAGCAAATTCAAATTGCACGGCAAGATTATCGGTAAAATTGTAAACGAATGGCGTTTGCAGTACAACAGCCGTCCAGTTATCGGCAGGAACATTCCACGCACCGGTGTTGGGCGTGTAGGAGTATGAAGCGGCACTGAGCACAACCTGCGGCGATCCTGCATTGAAATTAGCAGCAAAGTTGGCAACGGGAACAGCTAGTGTAGTGTGCCCAAGTGTGACGACTAAATTGGTAAACGTTGTATTCGGATTAGAAGAACCTCCTCCGTGCCTGAACCAAATAGTATCAATGGTAATGGATGATGTAACGGGATTGATCATTCCCGCTATTTCGGCTTGTGTGTAGATGAACAGGAATTTATTGCAAAACCCGTCGATAAAAAACGCATTGTTCACTCCTACGTTGGCTGGTGTGTGGAAGTAATGTTGCGGTGTGTTTTGGGCATGAGTAAGAAGTGCCGTTAAACACCCTAACATCATGAATACTTGTTTTAGCATGATGCAATTTCAACCATTGGGCAGTTATTTGCAATATTCTTTTACAGTATTCTTCTACGAGCAATGGCCCATTTTAATGTTAAGTCTTGATATAATCCAGTATTTACAAGTATTTTAGGTTCACAAAAATAATTTATTCTTCTTTACCAATGACACCTTCTGCAGACCTTCATCAACTAATATGTTCTCTTAATAAAAAGGAAAAAGCATGGTTTAAACTTTGGTGCGGGCGCGATGCTAAAACAACCATATACATGCAGCTGTTTGATGCTATCAGTAAACAACCTGTATATAATGAAGCATTGCTGAAAGCCCGTTTCAAAGGCGCTCCATTTATCAAACGGCTTCCGGCAGTTAAAAACTATTTATTTGCTCAAATTACAGAGGCTCTTTTTCAATTACATACTTCGGAAACATCTTATGCTGCAGGGGCAAGAGAAATAGTTGTAGTAAATCTCCTCATTCGAAAAGGTATGTTTCTCACAGTTAGAAAAAAACTGATTCAGTTGTACAATAAACTCATTGAACAGGAAATGTTCTTACTGGCGCTCGAAACAATTGCTATTCAAAAACAGTTATTACGGCTTATCAATCCGCCTGATGTATTTAGTGAAATTAAGGCGTTAGCAAACAGCGAAAAAAAACTGCTTGAACAATATTCAAACCTAAGTGCCTATCAGTACCTCAACGATTTATATGATATAAAACGCCGGAGAGTGCTGCATTCAAGAACCATAAAAGAAGAACTTTTCTTCAAAAATTTACTTGCAAAACCATTGCTAACAAATGAGAAAAATGCAAAATCTTTTGAAGCACTTTACTTGTTTCACCGGATTAATTCTAACTGCTATCATGTAATTGGCAATCTTAAAAAAACCATGTATCACAGGGACAAACTTGTGCAACTTTTCGAGTCGCATCCGAAGCTAACCATTATTCAAGTATCAAAATATTCGGGAGTGCTTTTTGATTTGGCAGTTGCTCACAGAAGTCTTGGAAACAGCGATGAAGCTTTAAAAATAAATACCCGGCTGAAAAGTTTAAATACCATTTACCCTCAGTTCAGAACAGAAAATAATAAAGCTGTTATATTTAAACGAAGTGCGGTTGTTGAATCTGATGTATTACAGTTTGCCGGCCGATTTGCAGAAGGTGTGCAGTGTATCTCTTACTGGGAAAAAAACCTAAGCCGATACAAGGCTTTCATTGAAAAAGACATCGAACTTATTATTCGATATAATATTGCATTGCTGTATTATGGCGACGGAAAACTACGCAAAGCACTACAATGCCTCAACAGTATTATCAATGAAAACGAACATGACTATGTGCAGGATGTACTTTGTTTTGCGCGAATTTTCCGCATGTTCATTCATATAGATATTGGTAATGATGAATTGATCGATTCTATTGTTCGTTCAACATCCAATTATCTTAAAAAAAGAAAACGTCTATATACAACTGAAAACCTGTTGCTCAAATTTGCGATGCAACTCACCAAACCTCTTACACTCGAAAAACAACGCGGAGTATATAGAGACTTGCTTATGCAGCTTGAGAAACTCAAAAAAAATCGGTTCGAACAATCGGCTCTCGAATATTTCGATTGTGTGACCTGGCTTAAAGTGCAACTTACTGGCCGCAGCTTTGCTGAAGTTTATCAGGAGAAGAAAATGATGCCTTGAAAAATCTTGAGGGTTTATAGATAAAAGGCTGATGCGTGGCGGTTGGGCACTAAGGCCTTTTAAAGCATCTGAGATCAAAAAAAGGCTTTCTAGCAAAAACCTCCGAGGTCAAAAGAGACCTCGGAGGTTTAAGTTATTGCTGTTTTTTTGAAGCCTTAGTCAAAAGAGACCGGGATCAAAAAAGGCTTTCTAGCAAAAACCTCCGAGGTCAAAAAAGACCTCGGAGGTTTAAGTGATTGCTTACTATTTTTTGAAGCTTAGGCTGTTACCGGCTTGCGTTTTGAAACCAGTTCTACGGCTGTTTTCACAATTGCATCGGTATCGAAACCGCATTCTTTCCAGAGCTGCGGTTGTTCGCCGTGTTCAATCCATTTATCGGGAATGCCGAGGCGTTTTATTTTTGCGGTGTAGCCGTGATCGGCCATAAACTCAATTACTGCACTGCCGAAACCACCTTGTATGCAACCATCTTCAACGGTAATTACAGCGCTGAAACGTGAGAATACATCGTGCAGCATGTCTTCATCAATCGGCTTTACGAAACGCATATCGAAATGCGCGGCGTTTATGCCTTGTGCGGCGAGTGTTTCGCAAGCATCAACCGCAAAATTGCCGGGATGGCCAATGGTGAGAATAGCTACGTCTTTTCCTTCGCGCACCTTGCGACCTTTGCCGATCTGAATTTCTTCAAACGGTGTGCGCCACTCGGGCATTACACCATTGCCGCGCGGGTAGCGGATCGAGAACGGTGCTGCATTTTTATCAAGCTGCGCAGTGTACATGAGGTTGCGAAGCTCCTGTTCATTCATCGGCGCACTCACAATCATGTTCGGAATGCAGCGGAAGTAGGCTAAGTCAAATGAGCCGTGGTGTGTAGGGCCATCGGCCCCGGCAAGTCCGCCGCGGTCGAGGCAAAACACTACGTGCAGGTTTTGCAGCGCCACATCATGCACCACCTGATCGAATGCACGCTGCATAAACGATGAGTAGATGTTGCAGAACGGCACCATGCCCTGTGTAGCCAATCCGGCCGAGAAGGTTACCGCATGCTGCTCGGCAATGCCCACGTCGATAGCGCGTTCGGGCATGGCTTTCATCATAATGTTAAGTGAGCAGCCCGATGGCATAGCCGGCGTGATACCCATAATTTTCGGATTGGCTTCGGCCAGTTCTACCATGGTGTGACCAAACACATCTTGGTATTTTGGCGGTGTAGGGCCGTTGCTGGCCGCTTTCACCAATTGCCCGGTATTTTTATCAAACAGCCCCGGCGCGTGCCAGAGTGTAGGATTGCCTTCTTCCGAAAACTTGAAGCCTTTGCCCTTGCGCGTAACTACATGCAGAAGCTTGGGTCCGGGAATGTCTTTCAAATCGCGCATCACTTTCACCAACCGGTCCACATCGTGCCCGTCGATAGGCCCGAAGTAGCGGAAGTTGAGTGATTCGAACAAGTTGCTGTGCTTGAGCAGTGCGGTTTTGAGTCCGTCGCTCATTTTCGATGCCATTTTCTGTGCATCGGGACCAAACTTGCTCAGCACCTTCCAAATCTCGTCTTTTACCTTGTTGTAGGTGTGCGAGGTGGTAATATCGTTCAGGTATTCTTTGAGCGCGCCCACGTTGGGGTCAATGCTCATGCAGTTGTCGTTGAGCACCACCAGCAGATTGCTTTTCTCAATGCCGGCGTGGTTGAGGCCTTCAAACGCGAGGCCGGCCGTCATAGCTCCGTCGCCAATTACGGCAACTACCTGGCGGTCGTGTTCGCCTTTGCGGTTGGCGGCAACCGCCATGCCTAAAGCGGCAGAAATAGAAGTGGACGAATGCCCAACACCAAATGTATCGTATTCGCTTTCAGAGCGTTTGGGGAAACCTGAAATGCCTTTGTAAATGCGGTTGGTATGAAACACCTTGCGGCGGCCGGTCAAAATCTTGTGTCCGTAGGCTTGGTGTCCCACATCCCAAACAAGCTGATCGTGGGGCGTTTCAAACACATAATGCAGCGCTACGGTAAGTTCAACAACACCCAAGCTGGCACCAAAATGCCCGCCCTTAACCGACACTAAATCAATGATATACTGACGAAGTTCATCGCAAAGCTGGGGAAGTTTGTCCTCGGCCAGTTTGCGCAGATCGGCTGGAATTTCGATGTTCCGGAGGAGTTCTCCAGCGTGAAATTCCGATGTTTGGGTGTGTTTATTCATTGTATAACCTTAAACAAATGTAGTGAGAAAAGGTTTATGTGCGGGTGTTTTTGGGGGTGATAACGTTATGTACGAGGTTTTTGGTGTGGGGGGGTGTGGTAAAAGGTGTTAAAAGGTTTTTTTTGAGCAAACTACAGCATTGAACTATGTTAAAAACTAAAGCAGAAACGAAAAAGCAATAAACGAGGAGAGAAGGCTTGTGACAATTAATTAAAAAAGACCTGCCCTTTCGGACAGGTCTTGATACATTCACCTGATTACGTTATCTTTCGACAAGAGGCTTTATCAGGCATCACGATACAAATATACTTAAATTGACAGACCCTAATTTATGCCTGTTTGCAAATGATAGTGACTATGTATCGCTTGTTACAGGTGCCAAAACAATTATTCAATGGCTCTTGCGTTGAGCCATTCATAAAATAAGTAATCCCAAATGAATTCGCTTAAACTAATTTTGATTTTCATTTTTATCTCATCTTCCTGTATTGCTCAGGAGAAGATAAAAATTACCGATCGATTGTATGGTGCCGAAATGTCTTCTACTTATCATTACCTGCAAGGAAGATTTTCGTGGATGTCTTCAAACCTGATGTATGGCATTCAATACAAAAGAGAAAAATCTGACAATGAAGCAGGGATTTTTACTTCTAACACTGGACAAACGTTTTCACTGAACTATACAAAATTCAACGATCAGCAATTCATCAATTCGAATTTGGAAGCGCATTTCAGGTCTTATCCCTTAACACTTGGAATAATTAGATTGGGAGCTGGTATTGACTATACAACAAACTTCAATCAAACCAACTTCATATCGGCATATCCGTCTATCGGTTTGGATATTGGTGGCATTGAAATTATCTATTCTTATCTCATAAATAGATATAGATCTTCTGAAATTTCGGATCATAGAATTAGTCTTGCCTTGGGGTTATGGGTGAAAGCCAACAAAAATGCACGGTAGTAATATCTATCACACTTTACTTTAGTCCAGATTCTAAAATATTAACCCATAAAATGCCCCGCCTTCGGCAAGCCTCAAATCGTTAGTGGCAACATGTTTCACATCTTAAATATCAGCTTAACCCTGACATTTCTACTACATAACATAATCCCCAAATCGCAAAAATAGCCACAAAACATATTTTTCATATCTTTATAATCAGGTTCATCCTGATATAAATACTATGATAAATAAATACATTTCCACCCAATCAAGCAAACTACTTGCCTATTTCAATGGGCAAAACAAAGCTTGTTTTGACTATCCTGAGGCGTTCAAAGCATTGTCTGATTCTAAAGAAGGCGCACTCAGGGAGTTGCTCAGCGACATGACAAAGCGCGGATTGCTGATGCGGTTGAAAGACGGAGTTTATTGCATTATACCCTACGAGGCGAATGCAGAAACTTTTATGCCCGACTGGCATTTAATAGCAGGAGAGTTGGTTAATGATGCCCAACATTATATTGGTTATTATTCGGCATTGCAGATACACAATTTGATTACTCAGCCTTCATTGAAAGAACAAATTGTTGTATCGAAACAAATCAAACCATCAGAAATAAAAATTAAAGATGTTCCTTTTCAATTTATTTATCACAACGAGAAGCATTTTTTTGGCGCAAAGAAAATCTGGATTGATTCATTCAATAAAGTGCTTTGCTCAGATCTGGAAAAAACCATTATCGACTGCTTATTTAAACCCGACTATGCCGGCGGTATAGTTGAAACAGCAAGGGCAATTTACACTTCAAAAGATAAAATCAACTTTGAACGCTTGCTAAACTATGCATTGCGTTTTGACTCACAGGCAGTAATAAAGCGGTTAGGTTTTTTATTGGAGCTTCTTGGTATCACCACAAAAATTATTGATGATTTGCAACAGTTGAAAACAGCTTCTTATACAGTGCTTGATACTGAATTACCCAAAACCGGCAAGTACAACAGCCGATGGAGTATTCTGCAGAATGTAGAAACCGAAACCATTAAATTTTCTGTTTACACATGATAAAGCCCAAAGAAATACAGCAAAAAGCAAGAGCGTTTGGAGTTCGCGATCAGCAGATTGAGAAGGACTATATTATTTCGTGGATATTAAAAGGTATTGCACAACACGAACAACTTGCAAAAGCTATCGTATTCAAAGGCGGAACTGTTTTAAAGAAAATCTATTTTGAAGATTACCGATTTTCGGAAGATTTGGACTTTACTTTAATCAACTCAGGTATTAATAATGAGCCTATTTTTGAATGGTTCCAACAAATTTTCGAATACATAAAGGAAGAAGCCAACATATCACTTGAAATAATCGACAACAACGAACATGAAGATGGCGGAATAAACTTTTATATCGGCTATATCGGTCCGCTGGGTGGACAAGGCAATAACAAAAGCGTGAAGATTGATATTTCGCGAAGTGAGCAATTGGTTTTTGAACCCGTTCTTAAAACTGCATTTATTGATTATTCAGACATAGAAGAACATCAACTTTTGTGCTATTCGCTTGAAGAAGTATTGGTAGAAAAAATGCGATCAGTCATGCAAAGAATGCAAGCGCGCGATTTTTATGACATTTGGTATTTACTGGAGCAGCACAGCATGAGAATTGATTTATACCTAAACGAGTTTGAAACAAAGTGCAAGAGCAAAGGATTAAATCATACTGATTTTCAGAAAAAACTATTGGAACGATTACCGCAATACAAAGGTCGCTGGCAAAATTCGATGCGCGAACAAATAAAAGATTTACCCGATTTTGAGAAAGTAGAACGAGAAGTTCAGCGACATCTAAAGAAGTTGAATTTGAAATGAGTAAATTGAAATTGATTAACTTGTTTAGCATTAAAGATTCACTGAAAAATATTCAGCAGCAGTTTTACCAAGAAATAATGATTAGACCTAATCTGGATGCATCCAATCAACTGCATAACCCTGATAGTCGTTCTCGCAGCCTTTTCCTGCCAAACAGCAGAAAACAAAACCCCAGCTACATCCCGAATGCTGGTTGGTGACTTTGACACCGCAAAGGTAATTTCGCAATTAGCCATCAAAGAACGTGTCTCCCGTTTAGATCTAGTGGATAAGGATATAATGCCGCCCCAAATGCCAATAGATACACTTGAACTCACCTACTACTTTGCCTTTTGCGATTGTCAACGATGGATTCTTGCAGATATTCATAATAAAGCAAAAACTCAAAATGACAATGTAGATGAACTTGACGCAAGAGGCCAGTTACAATTCAACCTTGACGAGCATGGATATTACATAGAAGCCGCCGACAGTTCGCTCGAACTCGACTGGCGCGTAGGAGTAAATGGCACAACGGTTCGTTTTATAGGCAAAGAATACATGGATAAACGTTTGCCAAAAAACGGAGATTTCACAGTTCCCAATCCGCCAAAAGGCAAAGTATTCAGGTATTACAGCTATGAAATTATTCGTCCTTACTCTGTTTGGGGACCAGAAGTGTTTTCAGAAGTTGATCCTGAAACTGGTGATAGCTTAACTGAAACAAGTGTATTGATCGTAAAGTGAAATTATTTTTCTATACAAGTATGGTGAACAGCTAAATTTAATATCTTCAAGTAACGTTAAACCCCATGCAGCGCTGTTTAGTTATTGCATTTGCTTTTTTATTTTGCGCTTTTGCAAATGCCCAAACCACTCCGTACTGGTTTGGCCGCCCAGAAATTTATCTGCAAAGCAACAACACAGCCCGTTCGCAAACCATCATTACCCAATCGCTTAACGAACCAAGTTGCACGCTGAAAACCGATACAGCCGGGCGTTTTGTGTATATACTTATTCCTTATGATTCGATTACGAACAAAGACCAGTGGCGCGAAGTGTGGCGCTATAATGCCAATGGCGATACGGCTTTTCATACCATTCTGCTTTCAAAAAAACCTGTAGCCGATTCAACAGGCAAACTGCCCGATGAAATTGTACTGTTTTCAAAAAAAGTATTTCGCGACAGTGCCGGACAAATATATCTTGAAAAATACAGTGCCGGAGCTACGCTTATTCAAACTTGGTCGAAGGACAGCCTGTTATTACATGAGCGAATAGAAGAAGGATTGAAGAAAATAGATGTATCCTATACTTATGATACAGACCGTACCCGAAAAACAAAAACTGTATCCCACCGCGGCAAACTACTTTTCCATGTGAGGTACAACAACGCTGGTAAAGTTTCTGTGGTAAGAAGTGGGCTCAACTGGCGTTCACAGAATCTGAAGCCTACATTTACCTGGTATTCCTACAACAAACAGGGAAGTTTGAAACGTATGCGCACACATGCGTGGAGAAAAGAATTCAGGCAACATGTAAAATGCAGCTATACACGCGATGGACGGCCACTGCGGATGCGCGGATATATTTACAACGAAAATATGGATGCATTTTCTAAAGCATTTGCATTTCGAAAACCAGTAAAGGGGAAATGGATATATGATAAAAAAGGACGTTTGTTGAGTTATGAAGGCACATCTCACATACTCCCATTAATTACCTACCATACAGCAGAAAACAAATACGATGTTATTCGTAACTACTATAATGATTCAACAAATCAGGTACTGACGTTTGTAATTGACAGATACTTTGTGAATATGTATTCATACACAAAAAAGGGGAATGTTTCAATTACTACAGATTATCATCGCCTCTCTGAACTGGATATTCCTGTAAACAGATTAAAAACGAATTTGTATGTTTCAGGCTATTATTTCAAACCTTACGTCACATTTGCTTGGGACAGTGTACTACAACATAATGTGTTTCAGGAATATCACATAGCAGGAAAATCACACCGGGATACATTTCTCTATGATGAAAACAACCGACTCATCCGAAAAGAGAAAACAGTATCGAAAGATTCTGTACATCTTTCAAAAACTATAACTACCTACACTTACAACTCAAAAGGACAGTGCATTACAGAAGAAATCAGTTGCGACACAACAACTGAAAAGACCAGTATACGTTACGTGTGGAATGATAAAGGAATTTGCTTAGTTACCGACAGTCTCGGCATGGATGGATTGCACAGCTATGATTCGCTGAGTCTGAACAGCCGGGGTGATACTGCTTATCGTTACATAAGCAGAAGCAACAAAGCAGACGGTTTATACAACGAATGGATCAGTCGTTATGAATCAGGTCGTGTGGTGGAAATGAGTTATTTGGAAGATGGCGTGCGTGTTTATCGACATACCTATACTTACAATTTAGACGGATTGCCATTGAAACATATACTTACTACGAGACAGGGCGTTGATATTGTATTGGAGGAATGGGGGTATTCTCAATATTAATAACTGAACATCGAATACACTTAGGTTCATATCTTTAACTCACGCGCCTGATGTCAACTATTAAACAATGAATTACAACAATGCGGATACAATTCATATTATTATTTACCTTTTCAGCCCTGCTATTAAACGCTCAATTTGAGCCGTTCCAATTTGATTATCCGAGAAGCGATACACTCTCTTATTCATTCAAGAAAATTAAACAAATACATATTTACATTTCAAATAATAGACACTATACCGAATAAGATTTTAAGACCGTTCTGTTGAAACAATAAATTCTCCAATCATTTACGTGTCTTTTTGGTTAATAGCTTCAAGCCATGAAGTTAACCTATGCACGCTTAAAAAAGCAATCCAGTCTGATG
>JBKDHA010000179.1:0-4013 GCA_046335555.1 Bacteroidota bacterium | reverse complement strand
CTACTACACGCTGTATTATTATGATCAGGCCGGAAGTTTGGTGAAAACCGTTCCGCCCGAAGGCGTAAACCTGATTACTGACCCCAATGCACTTGCACAAGTAAAAAATTACCGTGCCGGAAATCCGGGCAGCATCTTTACCCCTGCTGTGCACGATATGAAGAGTATTGCCGAATACAATAGTTTACAACAAATTGTAAGAACCCGGGCCAATGAAAAAGGATTAACCGGCAGCTTTGAAAGCGGCACGGCCAATATCTGGTACGATTATCTGGGCCGCCCTGTAGTTACACAAAACAGCCGCCAGGCCGCCATGAGTCCGCAGGGGTATTCGTATGTGGTGTTTGATGCGCTGGGCAGGGTTACCGAATCGGGCGAACTGCAAACCTCGGCTCCGCTTACCGACAAAGATGCCCGCCAGTCGAACAACTACTATTACTTTAATTACAACCATACCGTTTCGCCCACATTTATTGAAAGCTGGATTGCGGCTGCGCCGATTAAGCGCGAGGTTTCGTACATGTATTATGATGCGCCCATGCCGGGTTTACCGGCCGATGTGGCGGCTTTGTTCAGCGGCGGACAACAAAACCTGCGCAACCGGGTAAGCAGTGTGGTGTATGATGATGACCCAACGCAAACCAGTACGCTCTATCCGGGTTACAGCGCGGCCGGACAGTCGGCCTACCAGCATGCAGAGCATTACAGCTATGATGTGCATGGCAATATTGTGACCTCGGTGCAGGAAACTCCGGCACTGAAAACCCACAATCAGCACCTCAAGAAAACGACTTATGCGTATGATCTGATTTCGGGAAATGTGCATGAAGTGCATTACCAGAGCGGCGAATTTGACCAGTATCATTACCGCTATACGTATGATGCCAACAACCGTTTGGTGCGCAGCCTGAGCAGCCGCAACGGGGTGGTATATGAAAAAGATGCCAAAAATGTTTACCCTGTATTTTCGGGAGCAGGGCGGCTTGAATTAGGCGAAAAAATAGTACAGGGCGTTGACGTAGTATCTACCCTGCACGGCGGCATTAAAGCCATGAACCGTGCCGTTATTGGCAATTACGGGCAATATGCCGAACGCGATTTGGGGCAGGACGGACATGCCGCTGCAGCCAATGCCAACCAGAACGTGGCCGCCGATGCGGCCGGCTTTACCCTGCTCTATTGGAAAAAAGATGCCGGCACCGAAGCCGATTACACACCCGTTAACGGCAGCTACGGCAGCAGCAACTACTTTGAAGCCGACCTTACCGGCAGCACGTTTGCCACCAACATCACCAACCAATACAACGGCAACATAGCCGCCATGAGTACCGCCCTGCTGGGCATCAACCAAACCGCACAGGAAGTGCAGGGGCGGGCATTCAACTACGATCAGTTGTACCGCCTCAAAGAAAGCCGCGCCTGGCACATGACCGCAGGCAACAACAACTGGACCGCGGCCACCAACGACGGCCGCTATCACGAAAAATTTAAGTACGACTGGAACGGCAACATCACCCGGGCCGAACGCTGGGGCAATACGGTGGTGAGCGGACAGGCGGTGAAAATGGATGACCTGACGTACAGTTATCAGGCCAACAGCAATGTGCTGGAAAAACTAACAGAAACCGTTGCCGCCTGCACCTACAGCGGCGATATAGATAACCAAACCGCCGCCGCCAACTACAGCTACGACCCGCTGGGTGCGCTCATCAGCGACCTCTCGGAACGGATAACGGCTATGGAATGGAACTCGGCCGGTATGCTTAAAGCGGTGCGCAAAGACCAAACGGCCAACATAGATCCGTGCAACACGGCGCAGGAACTTGGCGATGCCGATGTGGAGTATTTGTACAATGTATCAGGGCAGCGGCTGTGCAAAATAGTGAAGCCGCACAAAGCGGGCGGACTCGGACTTGAACCACAGGAAAAATGGGAATACTACTGGTACAGCTACGAATCATCAGGTATTCCGATGGCGATATATAAGCAAACCTACCAAGCCCAGCAGAGTGCGTGGAAGGTAACGTTTGAGGTGGAGGAGCACAACCTGTTCAGCAGCGGGCGTATTGGTGTGCGGCACGGAGATGATGCGGGGAAGGTGTGGCAAACGTTTACGGCTGCGGTGAGCAGCGGGCAGTTTACCAACCTGAGTTATACGGGAAGTAATGTGCTGCCGCTGGTGACGCATTATGAGCGCACGTATGGTGCGAAGCAGTATGAGCTGAGCAACCACCTGGGCAATGTGCTGGCTACGGTGAGCGATAAGCGGTTGCCGTATGCGGCTTTGTCCTCGGCTGCGGTTGTTGACCGTTATTTGCCGGATGTGTTGAGCTATAGTGATTATTATGCGTTTGGTGCTGCGCAGCCGGGGCGCACGGGTGGTGAGTACCGGTATGGGTTTAACGGGATGGAGATGGATAAGGAGGCGAAAGGTGGTGTTGGGTTGAGTTATACGACGGAGTTCAGGCAGTATGATCCGCGTGTGGGTAGGTGGTTTTCGCCGGATCCGATTGTGAAGGTGTTTGAGAGTCCGTATGCGGCTATGGCGAGTAATCCTATTTTGTATGCTGATCCGAGTGGGTTGGATCCTGTTGAAAGATATGGTTTCTGGAAAAGATTATGGAATACTGCTACTGGTAAACAATATTTGAATAATGCAAACGAAGTTGCTTGTGAAAAAGGAATTGATGAGAATGATATATCATTCCATGAAAGGAATGGAGATTCTCCTGCTATGGCCATTATTCATTTGAATAAAAATACTTATACATCACCTAGCGGAGAAATTGCAAGTACTGAAGATCAAATTGTATTCCATGAGACTGGAATGATAATATATTATATTCAAGGTATTGATGAAAATGGGTTCAATGGATTAGCAATAATATATTATAAGAATCATGCTTCATTTCTATTAGGTTTCGATGAAAATGAAGGTGGTGTAATAATAAGTCCACCAACTCCTGCTCCTGCACTAACACAAAATCAATATGACGATTTAAGTTCCCGAATGTATTTTTACAGTCGAGCTTTACAGTTGATGATAAGTAGAGCAGATTTTGTTTTAGAATTATCTGGAAAGGTTGATGCAGGAGTTCAGGCTAAATTATCTCCTAAATTAGGTTTGGCAACGGCAGATCTCGGTATCAATTTGATGTCTGTACAATTACTTAATGGAAGAGTTGACTTCACAGAACTAGGGAGCGATAATCCAAATGCATATTCTGGTGAATATATTGGAGATGGTTCAGGGGCTTTAATAAGTCAAAAAATTAGTGCTACACTGAATATTTCAGAAAGACCGGTTGCTGGTGGAGAATGGAAACATGAGTTTAGAACACATGGTGAAGGATCATCTTTTAATGACGTTTATGATTATGGTGTTTACGGAATTGTTCCTATATTTAAGAAAAAAAATGAACCCCAAGGTGATAATAAAACACTTGATGATATGGGCTTATTGTCTTCTCCAAATATCAAGCCAGCTCAAATTGGCAAGGATGGTGACTTCTATGGTATTAATTTAGGTGGTGCGGCAGCATTAATATTGGGATTTGAGGTAAATCTAAAAATAGGTGTCAAACTCTAAATTAAAAATAATGTATCGTATCTTAGTTTATCTGCTATTAATACTATTGGGGATTAATTGCTCTACAAGTGAGAGTCAAGGAGATAATTCCATTAATACTCACGATAATACCCCAATAAAAAACAAACAAAATATTGATAACATTGGGGGGAAAGAAGATTCAATAAATAAAGAATATACTGAATTTATTGAGGATGGAATGACTATTCAACGTGGAAAGAAAAAAATGGGGTTAAAAAATGGAATTTGGAGAAGGTATAATAATGACAATAAGTTAGAAACGGTTTTGCTATATTATCAAGATTCTATTTTGTTTTATTTGGATACATCTGATTTTAGACTCACGAAAAAGAGAATAATTAGCTCATTTTCCGCAGCAATTCCTGCGTCTTGGCAAGAATTGAATGATAACAAAAGAGTAGTA
>JBKDHA010000178.1:0-16585 GCA_046335555.1 Bacteroidota bacterium | reverse complement strand
TACGTTTGCCGGCTATGGCTTCGATCAGCCCATAGCGCCGAACGACACGGAAGCGAACCGACAGTTGAACCGTAGAACCGAGTTTAAAATTTTGAGCCGGTAGCGGCTTCAAAAACCGTATCTTTAACGTTATAATTTTTCAGCATAACGTTATCCCAATGAACCGGTTTTACCGCTTAGTAATTTTCATCTTGCTTTTCAGCGGAATTTTAACTCCGCTGCGCGCTGCTTATCTGCTCATCCCGATGGATGATGCACAGCGCGATCACCTCAAAGCTTACGGCATTACGTATTGGGTGCTCGAAAAAGGCATTGAGGCGCAATGGCTGCTCAACTACCGCTACGGAAGTTTTTTGTTTAAGTACGACAAAACTTTTGAGAACGAATGCCTTGTGCGCGGCGTGTCGTTTGAGATTGTGCCGGATGCAAAAGTAAACGCCATTCTCAGCGAAATTGCCAATCCGGAAGTAAACATGGATGCGGTGAAATTAGAAAAGCCGCCGAAGATTGCTGTTTACACACCGGGCGGAAAACAGCCTTGGGACGATGCCGTTACACTCGTGCTCACGTATGCAGAAATTCCTTACGACAAGATATATGATGAGGAAGTAATGCTGGGCAAACTTCCGCTGTACGACTGGCTGCACCTGCATCACGAAGATTTTACCGGACAATACGGTCGTTTCTGGAACGGCTTTGCGAATGCTCCGTGGTACCGCGCCGAAGTAGCAGACAATGAAGCAATGGCGCAGAAACTCGGCTTCCAGAAAGTTTCGCAAATGAAACTGGCAGTTGCCAGCCGCATACGCGAATTTGTAGGCAACGGCGGCTTTCTGTTTGCCATGTGCTCGGCCACCGATTCGTATGACATTGCGCTTTCGGCTGAAGGTATTGATATCTGCGAAAGCATGTTCGACGGCGATCCCGCTGATCCGCGCATGAACAGCAAACTCGATTTCTCGAAAACATTTGCATTTCAAAACTTCGTGCTCAAAACCAATCCGCGTGAGTACGAATTCTCAGATATTGATACATATTTCACTCGCGAAAGTCGAGGCGTAACCGAAGACAACGATTACTTCACGCTCTTTGATTTCTCGGCAAAATGGGATCCCGTTCCTACAATGCTTTGCCAGAATCATAAAAATCTCGTGAAAGGTTTTTGGGGACAAACCACCGGTTTCGACAAAACGAAAATCAAACCAGGTGTGCTGATAATGGGCGAGAATAAAGCCATTAACGAAGCCCGCTACATACACGGCGAGTTTATGAAAGGCATGTGGACATTCTACGGCGGACATGATCCGGAAGATTATCGTCACCGCGTAGAAGAGCCGCCAACAGAACTTTCGCTTTATCCGAACTCAGCCGGCTACCGATTAATTCTCAACAATATCCTTTTCCCGGCTGCCCGTAAAAAGCATCAGAAGACCTGACCAGCAGTCTGATCTTGAAAATGAGCAGTTGGAGTTATAATCCAAACCACACACCTCTATTTAATCAATCAATGAAACCAGTTTCAATTTTTTGCGGTATTGCGGCCGCAGCCTTTTGTGCATTTCCGCTTCAGGCACAGGAAAAAAAGAACAAACCCGAAAGCACACTGAAATTTACAGTGGTGAAAGAAGCTAAAGCCACAACGGTAAAAGATCAGTATCATTCAGGCACCTGCTGGATTTTTTCTACAGAGTCGTTTCTCGAATCTGAATTCATGCGTCAGGGAAAAGGCGAAGTTGATCTTTCTGAAATGTGGCTTGTGCGTTGCGGCTATATCGAGAAAGCAAAAAAGTATATGCGCATGATGGGCAAAACTAATTTCGGCCCCGGCGGAGAACCGCATGATGTAATTAATCTTGCTGCACAATATGGTTTGATGCCGCAATCGGTTTATGCCGGTTTGCCCGCAGGAGAAACCAAAGTAAAGCACGGCGAAATGGACAATGTCCTCAAAGCCATTCTCGATGCACAACTGAAGCTCGAAGAAAAACAGCTCAATCCCAACTGGCTTGCTGCATATACCGCAGTGCTGGATGCTTATCTGGGCGCACCTTCTGCAACATTTGATGTGAACGGCAAAAAGATGAATCCGAAAGAATATGCTGCTTCACTCGGCTTCAATCCGGCCGACTACGTTGCTGTTACCTCGTTTACTCATCATCCCTTCTACTCACCTTTTGTGCTTGAAGTGCCTGATAATTGGGCTTGGGAAAAACTTCAAAACGTTCCGCTTGCTGAGTTAAGTGCAATTACCGACAATGCGCTGATGAATGGTTATTCTGTAGCCTGGGGCGCTGATGTTTCTGAGCCTTATTTCTCTTACCGCAACGGCATGGCTATTGTTCCAGAAAAAAGCATGGATGAAATGCGCAAAGGAGAAAAAGATTCGCTTTGGCTTGTACCAACAAAAGACAAATCCATCACGCAATTCATGCGTCAGGAAGCATTCGATAACCTGAGCACACAAGATGACCACGCGATGCAGCTTACCGGTATTGTTACCGATCAAACCGGAAAACGCTATTACAGCGTAAAGAACTCGTGGGGAACTGCGAATGAACTTGGCGGCTATTTCTATTGCTCAGAAGCTTACTTCCAGTACAAAACACTAAGCATTCTCGTACACAAAAGTGCAGTCCCGAAAGAGATTGCGAAGAAAATAGGCCTTTAACTAAATGTTGAATGGTGAATGATGAATGTAAAATGAATTCATCATCACTCATCATTCAACATTCAACATTCAACATTGTAAATGAGTAACTATTTCACCTGGGAAGAACTCAGGCAAATGAAGGTTGTTGAGGGGAAACGGCTGCAGCGGGTGATTTATCATTTCTGGCAAAACGTAGCTAAAGTTGGAGAAGCTTTTGAGTTTTTGCATCGGCTGGAACTTGAGTTTACGGAAGGCGGAAAACTAATTCTTGGGAGTTCAGACGAAACCGAAGGCGCGCTTGTTCTTGCAATGGATTTTGATGCCGAGCAGCAACATCTGTTGCTTTTGCACGAATTCGGAGGCAAGTTGGGCATACGTTCTGCTGATCTTTCGGAAAACGAACTCTGGGCTCCGGCTATCGGACAAACATTAGTTGTTTGCGGGCTGGTAAAAGAAGGAGAATCGTACCGCACGGATGCTATACTGCTTGATTTCGGAGATGAAAAAATTGAAGTTCGCCCGGATGTGGAAGGTCTTATCGTTGAGCCGTTTGAAGATGTTTAACACGATATTTGATAACAAAAAAGCTGCACCAGTTTCGTGCAGCTTTTTTGTTGTCTATTAATGAGTAGCATTATTCGCTCAAACGGATTGCACCGCTCTTCCCTGTTTTTTCGGAAGCCGATCCGAAACGCCAGCCCAGCAAAATACCTCCGCGAAGCATTGCCCGGTAACCGCTTATATTATCAAGGCCTGTAACCTGTGTTCCAAGTGATACAAACATAGATACATTTAAAAATTCACTGGGCTGAATAAGGACACCGTTTACAATACCAATTGAGTTAAACCAAGTGCGCTGAATGTCTGTAGTTGGTGGCGGTAAGGGAAATGGGCCAAAACCACCGTTGAGGTATTCAACCTGCCCATACTCCCACGTAAGTCCAACAAAATAACTCGAAAAATTTTGTCCGGTTGGATAATACCGTAAATCTAAACCTGTGCTGAACAGTTTGTTTCGGCTGTAATAATAAAAATCAGGATAGCCATTATAATCGGGACCAGCACCTGTTAGCGCACTCAAACCAAGCGAAATTGGGACACGCAGCGATACATTGTCTTTGAATATATTCCCTTCGTAACTCAGCGAGATTAATCCCGGCAAAAGATCGGTAGCATTGAGCCCAATCATGTGCTTGCGCCTCAGTCCATTCCCAACTATCAAGCTACTTTTTGAGTTATTATTGTTGGATGTAGTATTAGACGAAGTGCGTGTTGGTCGTGAATTTTGTGATGCTGTTTTTTCTCTCACAAAAACATCTGTACGTCCATCGGAATAAACAATTTTATTTACTTCTGAGGATTTAATGATGTAAACCGGCCCGCTTCCGGCCGCCGATTTTTTGTATTTGATTTCGGCAGCAGACACTTCGGTCACATAAACAATAATGGTTTCGCCATTGGTGCGGTGCAAGGTGTCTTGTGCTTTAACTGCAAGCACAGCAAACAACGCAAACATTGTTAAGAGGAGTTTAAATTTCATAACTATACCTGTTTAATGAATATGACGTATCAATTAATAATAGTTGCTTGTCAAATATAGGTAATTGTATTCGTGTTATATTTAACCATGAATCTTATATTTTACCCAGTAATAATAGTGCTTGATGCACTTAGCGGAGAAATTATTCTGATTCCGTTTCTGCTGTTATGTGCATTGGCTGCATTGATTGTATTTCTGGTGACTTGGATAAAACGCAGACGAAAGAAGTGATGCAGTTTTTCGGCGCATTTTTCTTTACAGTTATTGTTGAATGGCTGCTGTTCAGCATCTTTTCACGTTATGCACTAAAGATTACCCTGTTTTTTACAGTCTTGCTGAATATGGTTACCTGGCCGGTAATCAGTTCGCTATATGCCCTTACAGAAATTCCGCTCTGGCAATTGGAAACAGGTGTTTGGCTAACTGAAACCATCATTATCAGCATTCACTGGCAATGGCCGCTTTGGCGCGGCGCAACAGCATCGTTGCTGCTGAATGCCGGCAGCTGGGGATTAGGTACTTTGCTTGAACAAATTTTAGTTGGATGATGAAACTGCGCGGCTATTCTGCATTGTTGCTTCTGGGTGCTGCACACGGTCTAAACGATTTTGTGGCCGGCGCATTACTGGCCTTATGTACCCGAACATTGCCGGGCAGCGAGACAGCCGTGTGGTTTACAGTGTATGTGGTATTAGCATTTGCAGCACAAGTACCGCTGGCTATTGTGGCAGATAAATGGCCGCGTTGGCGTTTATGGCTTGCCGGAGCGCTTACGCTCATTGCCTGTGCCGCTATGCTGGGAAGCACAAACATTGGAATTGCCGTAATCCTCAGCGGCGCAGCATCGGCGGCAGTGCATGTGGCTGGCGGTGCGTGGGCGCTGCAACTAAAAGTGCCGCAGGGTTTGGGGGCTGGCGTGTTTGCCGCGCCGGGCATTGTAGGACTTACGCTGGGCGGTTTTGCGCAACTTCACGGCTTTGCGTGGGTAATGCTTGGAGTTGCTGCACTGGGTATTGCCGCAGGGCTTTTTACACTGCGTCCGGCATTGCGGGAAGCTGTAAAAAATACAACGCCAAAAGCGCAAAGTCATTTCGACCGGCACGATGCTTTTATGTTGCTGTTGTTGTTAGCGATTACACTTCGCTCTGCGGTTTGGGATATTTTTCAGGCCATACACACCGGCAGTGAACAAGTGTTGCTTGGCATTGCGTTGGCGGCAGCAGCCGGAAAAATTACAGGCGGCTGGCTGGCCGATAAAATGAATTCGCTGCATGTACTTGGCGGCAGCATGGTAGCTGCACTCGGGCTGCTGCAATTGAGTGAAAAGCATGAAGCTTTTTTGTACTCCGGCATTGCACTTTTGCAGGCTACACTGCCCGCCTCGGTACTTCAGATAAACCGACTGCTTCCGCGCTGGCCGGCCATGACGAATGCGCTGGTGCTTGGGCTTGCAGTAACACTTGGCGGTTTTTCGTACATGCTGGATGCGGCAGCGATTTTCGTACCGATTACCGGGGCGCTGCTGCTGCTTATTGTAGCCATGCTGTGGCTGAAAAGGCGAAAAGATGTAAGCGAATAAGGATTGCCGAAACAAGATGCTTTTACGTGAGGGATGGAGGCGGCAGCGAGTGGCTGCGGGGCCTTGTGATGCCTGCAGCGAGCAGGCGACCGAAGGAAGCCCGCGCAGTGCTGGCAGCACACAGACACGCAGCCACGACTAGAGCCGACAGCCCGACCCTTTGCCGGAACTATTTTTTCTTTGGCAGAATGCGGCAAAGGGACACGCCCTGTGTATCTGGAAAAGAAGAACTGTTTTTTTATTCAGATTTGATTTGAAAATGGCCAATCTCTTATGAAAAGTAAACTTATCTGAAATGTCGAATCAGAAACATCAGTAATGCTCCGAAAAAAGTCAGAAAAAGAACAGTAGTAATTGTGGAATTCGTTTCTTCTTTTTTCTGCAGCTCCTTGAATACTTGAAGTTGAGGAAACTGTAGCGGATCAACATAACGAAAGTGTACTATGCTTGTATCATTGGCCGTTTCAATACTGTCTATAAACATCGCATTGATTTGTTTTAAGCATGATACGACTTCAAATTGGGTACAATACCGATCGCTGTCTCTGACAGCCAAAAAATAAAGAAATGCCGGACCTCTTTTGCTGCTATACTCCTCTACTTCAATAAGTGTTGTATCGAGAACGATCTGCATTGAATCGTTCTGCTCATTCCAATGGTAGGGATCAATTTTTTTGTAATAAAATGTCCAGCCGGAAATATTTTTCGGCTTAATCATAATCATTTTAAATGGATCATACTTTTCAGCTCCGGAGCCACACAAAAAATCAGCGTGAACCGGCAGGCAACAGAAAAGAAAGCAAAAACATAGAAATGCGTATCGCATAACTTTTACCAATATCAAATCAAAACTTCACCTGAACGCAGGTAACGTCTCCTCACCCACAATACAAGCAGTACAATTATTGCAAATGCACTGAACACAGGCAACAGCATCATGCCGGGAGAAAGTGGTTCATGAGCATCTGTGACAACAAAGCCATTATTTTTTTTCGACGATGAATCAAGTCGTGTGAACTTCACTACACTATCATTCACCAATGAATCAATACGCAAGACCACATTACCTCTTACACTGCTGAATTGTTCGATAGTATAGATTTTCTCACTACCTGTGCGGCTTACCTGAAAAGAGAAAAATATAGGAGCACCGCGTCCGCCGGGCATTTGTATGCTCAGCGAATCGGTTAATTGATAAATGGTATCGCCGTAACTGGGTGAAAGTGTAAACCGGAACCCGGGAAATGCGCTGCAATTAACCACCATGAAAGAGCCTGAAGGGCGAGGTTTGTTGCCCGGCATATCGGCAATGGCGGAGATGCTTAGCAACAGCAGAATGGAAGTGAGCAAACGTTTCATCTTCCGAAAGATACTGTAAGAAAATGAAAAAAGAAATCTCAGCGGTTTCTCTGCTTTTTCGCAAATGCTTTAATCTGCTGCGCCTCCAAAAACCAAATCAGTTTAAACGAAAGGCTATTGATTTGCGGCTGATTGAAAACATAATCAACATCTTCAAAATAATTACTGAACAACTGCTGCGTACCGCCCACAATCGAGTTTTTCCAAACCAAACTCAGTTCGCTGCCGGGTACAAACTGCCACGTAAAAATCATATCTATCGTAAACGCATTGAAAGTAATATCGCTGTTGCGGTTAAAACCGGTAGTTGATGACTTACCGTTTTCGTTTAACGCAAAAAACGAGGTATAACGCGCCTCCGACCAATAGTGGCGAATACGCGTAGTGAGTATCATAGTGCTGTTAAATGTATAGTTGATGTTAAACGTATTGGTAATGGTGCGAAGATTACGCACACCCATAATTATGCTGTCGTTAAACATCGACACGAAACCAACATTATCGGTTTTGTATTCATTTTCGTTTCTGATGACAAAGAAAAGATGGTCGTTTGCACGAACACGTGGAGCAACAGTAAAGCGGAGAATGGTGCGGTTGCGTTCAAGAAATACGCGGTAACCGCCTGAGAGATCGAGCGCAAATACTTTTCGGTAGTCAGATGAAATAAATCCTCCGCCTTCAAAATTGCGCGGATAAATCATGTATCGGCCGGGGACGCGCGGCTCAAAATAATCGTTGGTTAATACGGGTTGAGCGAGCCAGTTGATACCGACTGTCATGAAATTACGATAGGTAGAAATTACACGGCCGCTGATGGTGAAAAATGTAAAATCGCGGGGCTGAAAAAGTTGTCCGTAATCAACACTCAGTTCACTTGTTACCCGAATAAACCGGCGAAAAGGTTTAAATATATTGTACTTAATAGTGCTTCCGTAAGAGATTACATTGTTCCGTTCCTGAAAGCCCATATCAGTAGGATCAAACGTATTGCTCACAACTCTGTACCGCAGATCGGTTTGAAATTTCCCGCTTATTCTTCCGGCTCTGATGAAGAAGCGGTGGCCACTTACAGGCGAAGATGCTACCCTCGGCCAAACCAAGCTGAGATCCGAAAAGCCTTCTGCTCCCCAAACATTTTTCTTCTCCACCAAACGAAACTGCATCGAACTTACATTGGCATCGCGGGCTTTTCCGTTGCGCATTACATTGGTATTAAGAAAACCTAGATAGGAATTTTTGCCAATGATTTGCTCCACAATCAGCACATTGTAGTTGGCCAGTTCTTCGGTTCGGATTTCGCGTGTTTCGCCGGTTAGCGTATCGCGCACAAGTGCATCGGTTGGTTGCGAAACAGCATTGAGAAAGCCTAATCCGAGATTACCGGATGTACGTCCCGAAATTTTCATGGCATTGTAGAGCCGGGCTATTCCGGGGTTTTCAGCAATAACTTCATTATCCCTCAGCTGCCCGGAAACACCGGCAAAACCCGAAGGTTGTGCTCCAATGCGCCGCGAGTAAAACAAATCGTTTTTGTTGAATAGCTCTGTTCCTTCTGTAAAAAAGTAACGGCGCTCATCAAACTTAATTTCAAACGGCGAGAGATTAAGCACCAGATTATCGCTTATCGTTTGCCCGAAATCCGGAATCAGCGTCATGTCGAGTGTAAAGCTCTCGTTGATGCCGTATTTAATATCCATGCCGCCGTTGAGAGAATACGATTGTTTGCCCTGAAAATTATCAGCATACCCCGAAACATAAGGCAACAGTGCTAACCGCAGCGGCGACAGAATATTCCGCAAGCCTTTCAGATCGCCAAACTGATTGACTAAGCCCTGCACATTCTGGTCAACATTGTTCCAAAACGAAAACTCGCGGTGACGGCGAATGCCACGCACAAAATTGAGTCCCCATTCCTGCTCGGCCGAGTTCGGAAAACGCAGCGAGTAATACGGAATTTTAAGTTCTACCGTCCAGCCATCGGGATTGAGCGTGACTTTGCTGTACCAAACACTATTGAGGCTGTAGTCTAATTTATCAATGGTAACGCGGGCATCAATTTGTACACCTGCGGCTGTAACGGCAAAATAAAAAGCATTGCGGCGGTCGCGATACGTGTCTAAATAAATCCCGAAAATATCGGCATTGGTATTTTCATCATCACGGCCGCCAAGCTGACTGAGCACACTATCTGGCGCATGGTCTTTCATTTTCGCCAGCACATAAATGGCCTGATCGTCGTAAAGTAATTTTACAGAAGTGGGCAAACGAGAAGCATTTCCCGGGTTGGGTTGTTGCTGAATAAAATCAGTTGCTTCAGGAATTAAACTCCAGCATGAATCATCATCAACCCCGTTAATTTCAGGGGCTATTGCTGTGCGGTAAGCATCAACAGAACGAACTGCGGTTTGTGCCTCAAGCTGAACAAACAGCAGCACGGGCAGAAAGATCAGCAGTAAGCGGGGTATGAATTGGTGTATCAAAACGGCACAAAAGTACGGAACCTTTGGGAAATGATGTATTTACATTAAAACGAGAGATTTAGCCCGTGTAATCAAAAAAGCACACGAAATAAAATTAATTTTATCGCATAGCAATGCAATAAAATGCCACGTAAAAAACAACCCGAAACATTCCACTTTACAGCTCCGCTTGAAGAGTGGAAAAGTAAATCAACCTTTTACATCATTACATTTCCGCATCCGGTTGAAGAGGTGTTTGGTACAAAAGGACGTGTGCGTTTTACAGGTACAATAAACGGTGTTGCAGTTGAGCAGGCACTTATGCCCGGGCGCAGCGGGTTTCATTACATCAGTATCGGCGGCACGCTGCGCAGAAAATTAAAAATACATACCGGTGATCTGCTCAGCGTTGAAATTACACGCGATACACGTCCCGATGATTTTGTAGAACTGCCCGAAGAATTAATTGCGGCACTTGAACTCGAACCAAAACTGCAAAAGAAATTTGACGCATTAACACCTGGCTATAAACGCAGTCTTGCTTACTGGATCAATTCTGGGAAAAGCATTGATACACGCATTAAACGTTCGCTGGAAATTGTAAAGCGGCTTGAAACCGGCACACTCATGCGCACAACCAGAAAGAAAGAAGAATAGTAGTTGAATATGAATATTACTTCAATCCGCCGTTGCTCAGTTTGAATTCGACCGGCGACATACCTTCTATTTTCTTGAATGCACGGGAGAAATAATTGGGATCTGAGAACCCCGATGCGTAGCAAACTTCTTTCACCGGCATATTACCCGAAACCATAAGTTGTTTGGCATAGCTGATTTTTTCTTTCAGCAAAAGTTGTGAGGGCGACATTCCAAACTCATTTGCAAACGTGCGGTAAAAAACCGATTTACTCATACACGCCATTTTACTGAGTTGCGCCATCGACAACTGCGAAGTAATGTTGCCGCGAATGTATTCGACCACGGCGCGGAAACGCTCGTTGGTATGTTCGGGAGTCAGACTAAGGGTTGATGTATTCTGCAAACGCAAAATAGCCAGCACCAATTCTTTCAGTTTCAAATCAACCAGCACATCTTTGAGCGGATCGGTACTGCGAAAAAGTCGAACTAATCGTGTACTCAGCGCGGCCACGGTTTGATCATTACGCAAAAAAGCCTGGTGCAAATTAAGTTTCCATTCCTGCTGCAATTCTGGATCACGCGGGAAGTGTTCGTTGATATAATTAAGTTGTTTATTGAGATAATCCTCTTCAATAACCAATGCTGTGCATTGTGTAGGATTAGCATAATGTGCTTCCGGGAAATCAATCACCATTTCGTCGGATGCATTGAGCAGGAATGTTTCTCCGGGAATGTAGTTCATGCTTCTATCGCCGGCATACACAATCTTCTTGCCGCGAAGCATAGACGTAATTGTAAATCCCCCAAAAGCCAGCCGCACATTTTGCGCGCGGCGATGAGTTTCAAATAAATTCAGCTCACACCGGTTCAGGCTGAACGTGGTGCGCTGCTCGATTTCTGTACGAAGCTTTTCACGAGGTGTTGTCGGAACGTAACCTAATTCGAACATGCAGGAAGGCTGTTGTTGTGTTTTATCAAATTTACAGAAAGAAAGGCATTGAAAACTGATATTCATCAGTTTGGGAAATGAGTGCTATTGTGCGGGAATTGGTTACAAGACAATTGAAAATGAGATGACCAACTTGCGCTTGTAACTAATCTCAAAAACCATGTCAACAACAACAGACAAAACTGCACCCGCATATCAGAACGCACTTACAGCATTCCCGGGAGTGAAAACACCAGAGTTCAAAATTCGCTACGACAACTATATCGGCGGTAAATTTGTAGCTCCGGTAAGCGGCCAATACTTCGACAATGTTTCACCGGTAACCGGAAAAGCCTTTACACAGGCTGCACGTTCGGGGAAAGAAGATATTGAACTGGCGCTCGATGCAGCGCACACTGCTTTTGCAACCTGGAGCAAAACACCGGCAACGTATCGCAGTAACCTGATGCTGAAAATTGCACAGGTAATGGAAGACAATCTCGAATACCTCGCCACAGTAGAAACCATCGACAACGGCAAACCAATCCGTGAAACCCGTGCAGCAGATCTTCCGCTCTGCATCGATCATTTCCGCTACTTTGCCGGTGTGCTGCGTGCCGAAGAAGGTACCATTTCCGAGCACGATGAACACACTGTAAGCATTAACCTGCACGAGCCGCTGGGTGTTGTGGGGCAAATTATTCCGTGGAACTTTCCGCTGCTCATGGCTACGTGGAAAATTGCCCCGGCTTTGGCTGCAGGTTGCTGCACAGTTGTAAAACCGGCCGAGCAAACACCTACATCAATTATGGTGCTCATGGAACTCATCGGCGATATTCTGCCTCCGGGTGTGCTTAACGTGGTAACCGGTTTTGGTCCCGAAGCCGGAAAACCTTTAGCTACTTCTACCCGCGTAGCCAAAGTTGCATTTACCGGCGAAACCACCACCGGCCGACTGATTATGCAGTATGCTTCCGAGAACCTGATTCCGGTTACGATGGAGCTTGGCGGAAAATCGCCCAATATTTTCTTCCCCTCAGTATGCGATGCCGATGATGACTTCTTCGACAAAGCTGTTGAAGGCGCTGTGCTTTTCGCACTCAATCAGGGCGAAGTATGCACCTGTCCTTCGCGCATGCTGGTTCACGAAAGCATTTTCGACAAGTTTATGGAACGCGTGGTTGCTCGTACCAAAGCAATTAAAGCCGGTAATCCGCTCGATGGTTCGGTGATGATTGGCGCGCAGGCTTCGAATGATCAGTACGAAAAAATTCTTTCGTACATCAATATCGGTAAAGAAGAAGGTGCAGAAGTGCTTTGCGGCGGCGATGCAGCCAAACTCGACAACGACCTCAGCGGCGGCTACTATGTGCAACCCACCATTCTGAAAGGCCACAACAAAATGCGCGTGTTTCAGGAAGAAATTTTCGGGCCGGTAGTGTGCGTTACCTCATTCAAAACCACCGAAGAAGCCATTGCCATTGCCAACGATACGCTTTACGGTCTCGGAGCCGGTGTGTGGACACGCGATGCGCATGAGCTTTACACCGTTCCCCGCGCCATTCAGGCCGGTCGTGTTTGGGTAAACTGTTACCATGCTTACCCTGCACATGCGCCGTTTGGTGGTTACAAGAAATCAGGCTTTGGCCGCGAAACCCACAAGATGATGCTGGGACATTACCGCCAAACCAAGAACATGCTGATTTCTTATAACAAACAAAAACTCGGATTCTTTTAATTGATAACAACCGGCCGTCTCTGCTTAAAATCAGAGGCGGCCTTTTTCGTTTTTTAAATGCTAACAGTTGTTCTGCAAACCGCATCAGGCAAACGCCGCATGCACATTCCGAAAAAATATATGCAACCCGTAAACCGCATTGATGCCACTCCCGAAGCGCTCGAACTGATTGAAGTGCTAAAAAAAGCGTTCGGTGATTTAATGTTTCATCAAAGCGGCGGTTGTTGCGATGGTTCGGCTCCGATGTGCTTCGAGCGCGGCGAATTCAGAACCGGAGAAAACGATGTGCTGCTCGGAAAAATTGCTGATACTCCGTTTTGGATGAGTGCCGATCAGTTTGAGTATTGGAAACACACCAAATTAACGCTCGATATTACCGCCGGACGCGGTTCCAGTTTCTCGCTCGAAATTCCAACCGGCAAACGATTTATGATTCGTTCAAGACTATTTACGGAAGATGAACTGACGCGGCTTGCACCAACTGCCCGCGGTTAATTACTTGTTCGTATTTCGTCAAATAAACAATTAACTGCGATCAGTGATTTTAAGTGCAGGATAAGCGGGTAATACCATCCGATTATTGTTCATCATTTGTGTGTTTCTTTACCAAAGAATAAGATTGCAATCACACAGTAACAGTGGCGGTTTACTTACTTTTGCACGGATTCTGTTTTTGCCGAAACATCTTCGTATATAAAGCTGCGGGAAGCAAAACAGAATTTTGAGAATGTCTGCAACGTTATCACGTTTCTGCAATCTTTTTAAATTTTGTGCTGCACTGCTTTCGGTGCTGTGTTTCTCAATACCTGCAACAGCGCAAACTCCCGGTTTATACATTAATGAAGTTTCTCAGGGTTCTTCCGGCAATAAAGAGTACGTTGAACTTATTGTTGTGGGTACGCCAACCTGCGCCGGTATTCCTACACTCGATCTCCGCGGCTGGTATCTCGATGATAACAACGGCGCACATGCAACCGGTTCCGGTACAGGCATTGCGCAGGGTTGCATGCGGTTTACGCAAAATGCTTTTTGGTCGGCAATACCCGCCGGAACAATCATTGTCATTTACAACAACAATGATGTTAACGCAAGCATCCCGGCCAACGATTTAAGCATGACAGACGGTAACTGCCGCCTCGTTATTCCGGCCGACAATTGCACATTGTTTGAAAAACACGCCACGCAACCCAATACAACACTCGCCGCATATCCAACAACAGGTTTTACAGCCTGCGGCGATTGGGTAACCCTCTCGATGGCCAACGGCGATGATTCTTTTCACACTGTAAACCCGGCAGGAACTGTATTTCATGCAGTAAGCTGGGGCAACAACACACTCAATAATGTAATTTATTTCGCCGGTTCATCGGGCGGACAGGTAGCATTCATGAATAATGCGGTGAGCGGCAACATCACACTGCAGGGCAATTGGACACGCCTTACCGTTGCCGGAAACGAAACGCCCGGACAGCCCAACAATGCCGCCAATCAGGCTTGGATTGCGGCCATGAACAACAACTGCACACCCGTACAGCCGCTTGCGCTCAATGTAAATACAACATCGGCCGGCTGCACGTGTATCGGAACTGCTACAGCAGCAGCCAGCGGCGGAATCGGCACCTACACGTATGCCTGGTCGCCGGTTGTGGCGGGCAATACACCTACAGCAAGCAACCTCTGTCCCGGCAGCTACACACTTACCGTTTCTGATGCAGTTGGCTGCACCAGCACACAAACATTCAGCATTACCGGCTCAACCGTTTTCACACTCAGTTCTGTAAACACACCGGTAAGCTGCGCCGGAGGTAACAACGGAAGTGCAACAGCTACACCCACAGGCGGAAACGGTCCTTACAGTTTCGCTTGGGCACCATCTGGCGGTAATGCTCCAACTGCAAACGGACTCACAGCAGGTTCATATACCTGCACAGTTACAGACGCAAACGGTTGCAGCAATACAGTACAGGTGAACATCACACAGCCCGCAGCAATCAACATCAGCACTGTAACGCAGGCCGCAGGCTGTTCACAAAGCAACGGTTCGGTAACTGCAACCGCAAGCGGAGGAACAGGACAGTTGAGTTATCAGTGGACAAACGGCCCGGCCACGGCTACTTACAACAATCTTGCTGCCGGCACTTACACGCTTACCGTTACAGATGCCAATGGATGCACTGCAACATCAACTGTTGCAGTCACTTCTTTAGCAGGTGTTACAGCAACAGTAACAAGTACAACCAATGCAAGCTGCAATGGCTCATCAGACGGAAGCATTGTCACCACAGCCAGCGGCGGACAGGGACCATATACTTACAGTTGGTCGGCACCGGCAAGCTCTGCAACCGGCACAGCAAGCGGACTTTCGGCCGGAAGCTATACGCTCACGGTTACAGATTTCAACGGCTGCACATCGCAGGTAACGGCAACAGTAACACAGCCGCTTCCTGTAACTGCTGCACTTACAGCTGCTCCGCAAACAGTTTGCGCAGGCAGCAGCACGCAGCTTACGGCAACAGCAACCGGCGGCAACGGAAGTTATACCTATACATGGATTCCTGCGGCTCCGAATGCAAGCAGCATAAGTGTAACGCCGCTTGCAAACTCAACATACTCGGTTGTTGTTACCGATGCTAACGGATGCGTTGGCGGAAGTTCAGTAAGTGTTGTGGTTGCACCGCTTCCGGTGGTAAATTTCACAGCTGATACACTTTCGGGATGTGCTCCGCTCTGCGTTAATTTTTCGGATCTCTCGGCCGTGCAGTTGCCCGCTACTGTAAGCAACTGGAGCTGGAATTTCGGCGATGCAGGAAGTTCGGCCGTGCAGGATGCAGCGCATTGCTACACCGCATCGGGCGTATTTGATGTTACACTTACAGTAACATCAAGCGATGGCTGCTCTGCAACATACACAGCACCGGCCTTCATCAGTGTTTCACCCAAACCGGTTGCAGCTTTCAGCACAAGTCCGCAACCACTCAGCATTGCTGATCCTACTGTGTTTTTCACAAGTACATCACAAAATGCAGTTACGTGGAATTGGAGTTTCGGTGATCTGAATAATTCATCCTCACAACTCGAAAATCCGCAATTCACCTACCCAAGTGCAATTTGTTATACTGTTCGCCTTGAAGTCACAAGCAATAATTCCTGTGCCGACGATACCATACAGGAAATATGTATTGAGCCTGAAATTTCGTTGTACATCCCCAACACATTTACACCCAACGGCGACGGCCTGAATGATGTGTTTGCTCCACAAGGCAATGGATTAGTAGCAGAAGATTACGAGTTGCTGATTTTTGATCGCTGGGGAAATCTATTGTTTGAAAGCAATACTATTTCAATTGGCTGGGATGGCCGTGTACAAGGCAAAGCCGAGCTTGTACAGAATGATACTTACGTTTGGAAGTTACGCGTCCGCACCGCAACAGGCCGTCCGCTTTATCGCGTCGGGCATGTAAATGTTATCCGTTAAAAAGTTAGTGTAAAGTGTAGGGGGTAAAGTGTAAAGCGCACCTCCCCCACTGTAAATAAGCGAAAACACTCAACTTATTTTATCACAACACAATTATTCCTGCGAAACCGTTAATTCGCTTTACACCCTACACTTTCCACTAATCACTTTAAAAATAACGGCGCAGCCGGTAATTCACCTTCCACATTACACTTTACACTTTACACTCTCCACTTTAC
>JBKDHA010000177.1:0-11812 GCA_046335555.1 Bacteroidota bacterium | reverse complement strand
CTGTTAACGCTCAGCGCAATACTATTCAGGAAGTTGCTCCACGCACAGTTACAAATCCTGAACTGCGCACAACACAAACCAGCCGTTTCCGCGCTCAAATGACCGCCGACAACCGCGCTTCTTACTGGCTGAACTACGGTCTCCAACTTGATGATCCGAATTCAGGTCCGTCTGCTGGTCTTGCTTCTGGTGATTACATGCTGATCTTCCCGGATTCTGGAATTATCGTTGGTCAGTACACAACTGGTGAAACAGCTTATCCGCAGTTTCATAAAGGTGCTACCATGCTCGACCCCAAAAACATGCCGGTTCAGTCTGTAACAACACCTTATACACTTGATTCTATCGGTATTGTTTATGCTTATCTGCGTAATACAGCTTCAACTGTAACCGATACACTCGTTGTTCAGGTGATCCGTAATGATGCTTCACTGTTGTGGGATCTTACCAATACTACCTATCAGGACATCACCTACACCCACACAAACAACGAAATCACACCGTCGCAAGTGTTGGCTACCTATACTTACCTGCTCACAGAAAACGACAGCTCGAACTTCCCTGCTGAAATTTTCTTGTCAACAGCTAACGTTCCCCAGCAGGCTGCAGGTAACCGTATCGGTGTTGTAGTTTCTTACAAGCCCGGTTATACCTACACCCTTACCGATTCAATTTCTGATTTCAACTCATTCTATATGTTCTCTTACGAGAACAATGGTTTGAACACCGATCCCACATTCTACGGAATCTTTGGCGACGGTACATCAGACATGAACTGTTCTTACTCACTGCCGGTAACCGTTCGTTATAACTACAACGCAAACGGTTGGAATGGTTATTTCATTCCTGTTTGGGCTTACACCACAGCTTATGCTTACGAAAACCACATCATTGAGTTCAAACTCTCTGAAGTTGTAGGCGTTCAGGAAGCTAACCTTGGTCTTTCTGCTACCACATACCCGAACCCGGCTAACGGCGAAGTATTTGTTGCTTACACACTCATGAACGATGCTGACGTTACTATCGAAGTAACCGACCTCACCGGCCGTGTTGTTATGACACAACGCGAAGGCGACCGTTCACAAGGCGAGTACCGTGTTTCTTTGAACACAAACAACCTTGCTGAAGGAACATACTTCGTAAACGTTCGCACCGAAGGTGCTGCTAAAGTGTCTTCTAAAATTGTTGTGAAGCACTAATTACGATAAGCTTTTAAAAGCAGGTTGTTCCGCAAGGAGCAGCCTGCTTTTTTATTCGGCAAAAACAAAATACCAGTCAAGGTTTGACGGCGTTTGTTTGCCCGAAAAACCATAATAAAAACGACCGCACTGAACTTGCAGTGCGGTCGTTTCTGTTATTGGATTTATTTGCAGTTAAGCGTTTGCCGGTTCGGCGTATGCTTCAATTGGTAAGCAGGAGCAAACCAGATTGCGGTCGCCGTAAGCATTATCAACACGGCCAACGCTGGGCCAGAATTTCATATCGCGCACCCAGCTCAGCGGATAGGCTGCTTTTTCGCGCGGGTAAGAATGATTCCATGTGGTGCTGATTACCGAAGCGGCTGTGTGCGGCGCATTCTTGAGTACGTTGTCTGTTCCGTCGGCATTGCCTTCAGCAATTTCTGCGATTTCGTGGCGAATCATAATCATCGCATCGCAGAAACGATCCAGTTCTGATTTTGGTTCGCTTTCGGTGGGTTCAACCATCAATGTATCGTGAACCGGGAATGCAACTGTGGGTGCGTGAAAGCCATAATCCATAAGGCGTTTGGCAATATCGGCCACTTCAACTTTTGTGGTGCGTTTGAACTCTGCGCAATCCAGAATCATTTCGTGCGCGCAGCGGCCATTTACATTGGTATATAAAATGGGGTAGTGCTGCTCAAGGCGCGCTTTGATGTAATTGGCATTGAGGATTGCAATTTTTGTTGCATCCGTCATGCCCTGCCCGCCAAGCATTTTGGCGTAACCATACGAAATGAGCAGAATCAATGCGCTGCCGTAGGGTGCTGCTGAAACTGCGGGAATGGCTTGATCGCCGCCGGTTTTCACCAGCGGATGGCCGGGCAGGAATGGCACAAGATGGCTGGCAACACCAATCGGGCCCATACCGGGACCGCCGCCGCCATGCGGAATAGCGAATGTTTTGTGCAGGTTGAGGTGACAAACATCGGCGCCAATATTGCCGGGGCTGGTAAGTCCAACCTGTGCATTCATGTTGGCTCCGTCCATATAAACCTGTCCGCCGTTGTTGTGAATTATCGAAGTGATTTCAACAATGGCTTCTTCAAACACGCCGTGTGTTGAAGGATAGGTAACCATAAGGCACGAGAGTTTGTCTTTGTGCTGTTCGGCTTTGGCGCGAAGATCATCAATATCAATATTTCCGTGATCATCGCATTTCACAACTACAATTTCCATTCCGGCCATTGCTGCCGATGCAGGATTTGTGCCGTGAGCCGACGAAGGAATGAGTGCCACATTGCGGTGATGATCGCCGCGGCTGATGTGCCAGGCGCGTATCACCATGAGTCCGGCATATTCGCCCTGTGCGCCTGAATTGGGCTGGAACGACATTGATGCAAAGCCTGTGGCATCGCTCAGAATTTCGTTCAGTTCGTTAATGATTTGTGTGTAGCCTTCGGCTTGATTTACCGGAACAAAGGGATGCAGGTTTGCAAACTCCGGCCAGGTGATAGGAATGAGTTCTGATGCTGCATTGAGTTTCATTGTGCAAGAACCCAGCGAAATCATTGAATGTACCAGCGAAAGATCTTTGTTTTCGAGGCGTTTGATGTAGCGCATCATTTCAGTTTCCGAGTGATGTGCATTGAAGATCGGGTGGGTAAGGTATTGACTTGTACGTGCAAAATTGCTGTTAACCGGGCTGTTAGCCGAAGCACCAAGTGTTGCTCCGAAAACCGCAGCGAGGTTGTGCAGATCATTTTCGCGTACAGTTTGATCGAGGCTGATGGTTACTGTGCCGTTGCCGTAACGCAGGTTGATTTGTGCTGCTTCTGCTTTGGCGCGGATGCTTTCAGTTGTTGTGCCTGCGGGAAGCTCAAACGTAACTGTGTCGAAGAAAACGCTGTTGAGGCGTTTGAGTCCGGCAGCTTCGAGTGCTGCAGAAAGTCGGGCTGTATTGCTGTGTACTTCTTCTGCAATGCTGCGGATACCGTCAGGGCCGTGATAAACGGCATACATAGATGCCATAATAGCCAGCAGCGCCTGTGCTGTGCAGATGTTTGATGTGGCTTTGTCGCGTTTGATATGCTGCTCGCGGGTTTGCAGAGCCATACGCAAAGCATGGTTGCCGTGACTGTCAACAGAAACGCCGATAATGCGGCCGGGCAGGAGGCGTTTGTAGTCTTCGCGTGCTGCAAAGAAGGCTGCGTGCGGGCCACCATAGCCCATGGGTACGCCAAAGCGCTGTGAGTTGCCGAAAACTACATCGGCACCCCATTCGCCGGGAGGTGTGAGCAGTGCAAGAGCCAGAAGGTCTGTAGCTACTGCAACGCCGGCTCCAGCTGCATGAGCAGCATCGGTAAAGGCTTTGTAGTCGGCTACTTCGCCATTCATGTCGGGATATTGAAGCACAGCACCGAAACACATTTCGTTAAAGGTAAATGTGTTGTGATCGCCAATTACGAGTTCAATATCTAGCGGTGCAGAACGGGTTTTGAGCAGGTCAATGGTTTGCGGATTGCAGCGCTCAGAAACAAAGAACTGATTGGCGTTGCGCTTCACAGCATCGCGGCTGCGGTTGTTGTAAAGCATGGTCATGGCTTCGGCTGCCGCAGTGGCTTCATCAAGCAGCGATGCATTAGCCATAGGCATGGCGGTAAGATCCATGACCATAGTTTGGAAATTGAGCAGCGCCTCTAAACGACCCTGTGCAATTTCGGCCTGATAAGGTGTGTAAGCGGTGTACCAACCCGGATTTTCGAGAATGTTGCGAAGAATTACCGGAGGTGTAATGGTTCCGTAGTAACCCAGTCCAATGTATGTACGAAACAGCTTGTTTTTTCCGGCAATGCTTTTGAGGTAATTCAGGTAATCAAACTCACTCATTCCTACTGCAAATTTCAGAGGTTGCTTGAGCCTGATTGCTGCAGGAATGGTTTGATTAATGAGTTCATCCACCGAGTTTATGCCAATGGTGGTAAGCATTTCCTGCTCCTCTTTTGCCGAGGGGCCGATGTGACGTCGCACGAAGCTGTCAGTAGCCATATTGTAGTGTTGGTTGTGTTGTGAAAAACAGCCACAAAGATAACCGTTTTTGTGCCTCGGTATAAAGACATTGGTCAGGCTCTTTTTTGTTGGATGTTTCCTGTGCTAACCGATTGATTGCGTAAACATTTATCGGGGTTTTGCTAAAAGACTGACTACTTTTATTCATCAAAATTTTAAAACAGCGCTATGAACGAATTGATGAACGATTATACCCGGCGTTTAAGCCAGACAGCTGATGATAGACTTCGCGAATTACACCAATTAGTAGTTGATGCGATTAACGAGGAAAATCTGCTTACTCAGCAACTTTCCGAATCGAATAAACTCAAAGACGGAACATTTGGAGAACGTCTGGCTGATCGTGTTGCATCATTTGGCGGTAGCTGGAAATTCATCATCGTATTTGGATCTGTTCTGGTAGTTTGGATTTCAATTAACAGTATTCTTTTTTTCGGTAAGCCATTTGATCCCTATCCGTTTATTCTGCTTAATCTGATATTGAGTTGTATTGCAGCTATTCAGGCACCGGTAATTATGATGAGTCAAAACCGGAAAGAAGAACGCGACCGGAAAAGGGCAGAGAACGATTATCTGGTAAACCTTAAAGCCGAAATTGAAATCCGTAATCTGCATCAGAAGGTGAATATTCTAATTGAAGATCAATACAAAAGTTTGTACGACAGCCAGTGCAGGCAAATTGAACTCATGGAAGAGCTGGCAGAAAAGCTGAACCAGCTGAGTACTAGACATTAGCCTTATTTACTATATTCGGGTAAACTAAAAGTATTAAAGATGGATCAAAACTATCAGCAACAACCCCCTCCCGGATATCAGCAGAATTATGCTCAGCCGGGTTTTCAGCCGATGCAGCAAGACCTTCGGGGTGCAGGCGGCATTCTGGCAATGGGCATTTTGTCAATTATTTTTGCAGGACTTATTGGTCTTATTCTGGCAATCATCGCATTGTCGCAATCTGGCCGGGCAATTTCTGAGTATAAAATGAATCCCGCAGCTTACACTGCATCATCCTATTCGAAAGTAAAAGCCGGACGTACTTGCGCAATTATCGGACTTTGTCTTTTAGGACTAGTAATTTTGATTCTGGTATTTGCAGTTGCAATGAGTTAGAAATCATCTCTATAATAAGTTAAATTGGAGAATGCCTTTCGGTTGATGATTAAAACAACCGAAAGGCATTTTATCATTTGCAGTTACATTACGTATTGACAATTCTTTTGGGTTATATCTTTGATTTCAACCTTAATATTTAGTAAGAATTCAATGCACTCAGATTTCCATACAACACCACAAAAAGGAAATGTATCCGCAACTGATACACGTCCATATCTTCCGGGAAGCAGGTTGCTTATTGTCCTTAGTATAATTTCACTTGCTTTGCCGGGATTAATTGGTGGCGGTATTTCTGCTGCAGTATTAATTCTCGCCAAACGCAGAAGTACAGAATACAGCAAAAAACCTTCGCGCTGGAATAAATTCTCTCAGGAACGCATTCGTACAGCGCGCACATTAGCAATAATCAGTGCCTGCTTTTCGGCATTAGTTATTTTTATTGTGCTGGTTTATGTGATTGTTGACTGGCCAACCTTGCAAAACTATTTCTGATACATCTTATTACTGCAAAACAAAAGCCTGCCTCACTTTTTACAGCGAGGCAGGCTTTCGTTTTTGCTATTTCTGAGCCGAATTACATCTTCACAATAATAAATTCGGTACGGCGGTTTTGCTGGTGTTCCTGTTCAGAGCAGGTTGATTTTACAGCACCTTCGCAAGCGCAGCCATTAATCAGTTTTGCTTCGCCGTAGCCTTTGCCGTAGATGCGGCTGGCATCAATGCCTTTTGAAACAATGTATGCTGCCGACGATTTTGCACGGCGGTCGCTGAGTGCCATGTTTGAAGCCATGCTCGAACGGCAATCGGTGTGCGAACCGAGCTCAATAACCATCGTCGGATTTTCCTTCATTACTTTCACAATCTTGTCAAGCTCAGTAGCCGCGTCGGGGCGGATGTTTGATTTGCCAAGGTCAAAGTAAATAGGTTTGATATCGATGATTTTTGCAAGGTCGGCACCAACCTGAATCTTGTCGAGCGTAAGATCCATTGCTTCGTGAACCTTAATTTCACCCGGCTTTTCGATAGAGGCATTGAATGTAACCACTTTGCCGAGGTAACCTTCTTTATCAAGCTTGATGTTGTAGCTGATGCGGTCGCCTATTTTCTTTTCTGCGAGTGGTTTGCGGTAATCACCGGTTACTGGTGTAAGCATATCAGTTACCGGCTGACCGGTGATATTATCAACGATAACCATCTTTACACCTTCGAGCGGTGCGCCTGATGTTTTGTCGGTAACAAGTGCATACAATGAAAGTCCGGGATCTTTTTCAAGTTCAACATCACGAACCATTTCGGTTTTTTCGCCAAGTTCGTTGGTGTTGAATTTATTCACGCCGTCAAAGTATTTTTCTTTTGTTCCGGTGAGCGAATATTCTTTCGCGGGATCAACTTCAAACTGATAGCTGCCGTCAACTCCGGTTGTTACTGTTTGCACAGGTTTCCCTGCTGCATCACGGAGCGTAACTTCTGTTCCTGCAAGCAATACATCAGCACGTTTATCGCGGGCAACACCTTTAACAAGGAATGTTTGTTTGAGCGGACGAATGAGATTAACTGCGTAAATATCATCATCTCCTTTTCCGCCAGCACGATTACTTGAGATGTAACCTTTACCATTGGCATCAAGCACAAGTGCAAAATCATCATCGGGAGTATTAACAGGAGATCCGAGGTTTTCAACTTTTCCGAAACCGGCTGCTGTAGTTGGTGCGTAGTTAATATCAAGGCCGCCCATTCCTACATGGCCGTTTGAGGCAAAAAACAGGTTGCCGTCTTTGTCGATAAACGGAAACATTTCATTGCCTTCGGTGTTGATGGTGTTGCCAAGGTTCTGCGGTGTGCCAATTGTTCCGTCATCACCAACAGCTACTTTGTACAAATCAGTTCCGCCAATTCCGCCGGGCATATCGCTCACGAAATACAATGTTTTTCCGTCGGGGCTGAGTGCAGGATGGCCAACCGAAAATTCATCGCTGTTAATGGGAAGATTTTCTTCGGGCCAAGCTGAGCCATTCCATTTTGCGCGGAAAATTTTCAGGTTGTTAACGCCTTTAGTGTCTTTACGATACTCTTTATTGAAGTAGTTATTTCGCGTAAAGTACATGGTAGCTCCGTCGGCCGTAAAGCAGGCTGGGCCTTCGTGGTAGCGGGTGTTTGTTTTGCGGCTCAGTAATGCAGCATTGTTCAATTTTCCGTCGGCAGCATCGCGGTCGGCTACAAACAGATCGAGGAACGGACTGTTGTTCCAGGCGTGTATTGTTACAACACCTGCACGTTTGCGGCGGGCCGATGCAAAAACTACCTTGTCTTTGTAGAAATTGGTGCCAAAATCGGCCTGAGCGGTGTTTACATCCAGTGTTTTCAGTTCGAAGTAAGCGGGCTGTCCGTTTATTTTCTGTATGAAATCTCTGCGTGTAACGTGTTCTGTTCCGCGACGGTCGGCTTGCTGTATGCCGTGGAATTTATCCATCCACGAGAGACTTTCGTCGTACTTCCCATTAGCACGCAAAGCCTGTGCGTAGTTGTAGAAGCTTTCAGCTGTAGGCGCTGCGCCTTTAGCTACTTTGCCATACATTTCTTCGGCTTTGCCCCAGCGGCCGAGGTTGCGGTAGCAATCGCCGAGACGCATGAGTGTTTTGTCGTCGGCTGCATTCGAAGCCATCAGCTTTTCATACAGCGGAATTGCCCGGGCATAGGCCAGCCGGTCGTAGTAGCGGTCGGCGCGGCGCTGGGTGGGTGTTTGTGCCTGTACATTCATTGCCACAACAAAGAGCAGCAGAGTCAGGATATATTTCATAGCGGATACTGTTGTCGGTTTGGCAAAATCAGAAATAACGGGGCGAACGGATTTTGTCGTTGCGGAAGAAGAAATCGTAGCTCAGGAAAATCTCAACGGTATTTCCATTGATGTTTCGCAGCGGGCCAAGTGTGTAATCATACGAGAGACCGGCTTTAAACTGATCGCTGAACTGATATCCTACAAGCCCGTAAAAGCTGTCACCCAAACGCATACCTACGCCAACATTGAATTGATCACGAATGAGTGCTTCAACTGTTGCATCAACCGAAAGTGGTGCATTGCGAACCATTTTCACTTGTGCTGTAGGCTTAAGTTTAAGTTGGCTGTTGATCGGGAACACAAGACCACCAATGAGGAACAGGTGACGCGCTTCTTTCACCGTGTTGGTGTCATTGGCAGCGCTTCCGTTCAGGTTAAACTTGTTTTCCAGCATACGCGGCGAACTTGCACCGATGTACCAGCGTTCGTGATGCAGATACAAACCTGCACCCAGGTTGGGCTTTATCGAACGGGTAAGTGAACTGTTTACGAATGCAGCATCACCACCATCAATAGTACTCAGCCCGGCAATATTGGGCTGAAACATATTGAGACCGGCTTTGATACCAAATGCAAGTTTAATGGTGTTCGATAAACGTACTGTGTACGAGTAATCACCATAAATAAACGTTTGGTTCAGCGGGCCAATTTTATCGTTGATGACCGATAAACCCACGCCCATTTTTTCGTTGGGCAGGGGCATGTGTGCATAAACGGTTTGTGTCATTGGCGCACCATCAAAGCCAATCCACTGCTGGCGGTGCAGCGCGCTCACGTTAAGTGAGCCGCGGCTGCCCGCATAAGCAGGATTAACACTGAGTGTATTGTACATGTAATGTGTGAACTGCGGATCCTGCTGTGCTTTCAGATCAGCAGTGCTGAACAGTGCAAGCACCGCCGCAGCATACAACATGATATTTTTCATGACGATCATTTTTTGAGATCTGTTCATTTTTCTTTCCTCCCCCTCGATTAATATTTCACGTAGATGTAACCCTTCTTGACTGAATTTCCATCGCCCAGGTCAATCACGTAGAAATAGGTGGCTTCCGGAACAAGTCCGCCGCCGGTACTCATGCTGTCTGACGTGTTTGTGCCATCCCAGCGTACAGCTGCGTTGTCGTAACCATTTCCTTCGTAGATCAGGTTACCCCAGCGGTTGAAGATCTGTACGTTGTTGTTCGGGAATGCGGTGATGCCCTTGATTTCAAAGAAATCGTTGGTACCGTCGCCGTTCGGCGAGAAGCCTTCCGGAACAATCAGGTCACACGGATCTGGATCGAGGTAGTTTGATATTCCGTCGCCGTCGCAGTCTTCTGCTGTTACTTCACCGTTGGTGCCGTCAGCAAAGCCGTCGCCGTCGCTGTCATCGTCCTGATAGTTCGGAATTCCGTCGCCATCGGTGTCAAGAACCGGTGTACCGGTGCCTGGTGCATCGCCCCAAGTGCCGTTGTTTCCATCAACCGGGTCAAGAATGCCGTCGCCGTCGGTGTCAACTCCGTCAATCACGCCATCGTTGTTAGCATCAAGATCACCGTTGCCGTTTTCAATAACATCGTTGATGCCGTCGCCGTCGCTGTCGAGATCCTGATAGTCAGGAATTCCGTCACCATCGGTGTCAACCGGATCCGGACCATTCGGAACGTCTCCGTATGTACCTGTAGCTCCGTCAACCGGATCGAGAATACCATCACCGTCAGTGTCAACTCCGTCAATCACACCATCATCGTTGGTGTCGAGATCGCCGTTTCCGCCTTCATCTACATCATTGATGCCGTCGTTGTCAGAATCAAGATCCAGGTAGTCAGGAACGCCGTCGCCGTCGGTGTCGGTTACAGGGTTGCCCGGTGTGTCACCAAATACGCCTGTGTTTCCGTCAACCGGATCATTGATACCGTCGCCGTCTGTATCGGGGCCGTCAACCACACCATCGTTGTTTGTGTCGAGTGCGCCGTTACCCGATTCAATTACATCATTGATACCGTCGTTATCGCTGTCGAGATCGTTGTAATCAGGTGTTCCGTCTCCGTCTGTATCAACAGGTGTGTCGTTCGGATCAAGATCGCCGTAAGTGCCGTTGCTGGCATCTACAATGTCTATAATTCCGTCGCCATCTGTATCTACACCGTCAACAAGACCATCACCGTTGAGATCTGCTGAGGCATTACCTGATTCAACTACGTCGTTGATACCGTCGTTGTCGCTGTCGAGATCAACGTAATCCGGAACGCCGTCGCCGTCGAAATCAGTCGGAGTGTCGTTCGTGTCGGGATCACCGTAAACACCGTCATTAGCATCAGCCGGATCGTTTATACCGTCGCCGTCTGTATCCGGGCCGTCAACTACACCGTCGCTGTTTGTATCGAGGTTGTCGAGACCTGCTTCGGTAATGTCGTTGATGCCGTCGTTATCACTGTCAAGATCGTTGTAATCAGGTGTACCGTCGCCGTCGAAATCGCCGGGTGTGTCGGTGAGGTCAGGATCGCCGTAAACACCATCGTTGGCATCTACAACATCCAGAATACCGTCGCCGTCTGTATCTGTTCCGTCAACAAGACCATCGTTGTTCAAATCGGCACTTGCGTTGCCCGATTCAATTACATCGTTGATACCGTCATTGTCGCTATCGAGATCGCGGTAATCGGGAACGCCGTCACCATCAAAATCGGTCGGAATGTCTGTTGTGTCGGGATCGCCGTACACACCGTCGTTCGCATCAGCCGGGTCGTTAATACCGTCGCCGTCTGTATCGGGGCCGTCAACTACACCGTCGCTGTTGGTATCGAGACTGTCGAGACCTGCTTCGGTTACATCGTTAATGCCGTCGTTGTCGCTGTCGAGATCGGTGTAATCCGGTGTTCCGTCGCCGTCGGTATCAGGAACTGTCGGGCTGTTTGCATCACCGAATGTTCCGTTGCTGCCGTCGGCCGGATCATTGATACCGTCGCCGTCTGTATCAGGACCATCAACTACACCGTCGCTGTTGGTATCGAGGTTGTCGAGATTCGCTTCGGTGATGTCATTGATTCCGTCGTTATCGCTGTCGAGGTCATTGTAATCCGGTGTACCGTCTCCGTCGAAATCGCCCGGAGTGTCGGTTGTGTCAGGATCACCAAATGTGCTGTCGTTGGCATCGACCGGGTCAAGAATACCATCGTTGTCTGCATCTGTGCCGTCAACAATACCATCGTTGTTGGCATCCAGTGCTCCGTTGCCTGATTCAACTACGTCGTTAATACCGTCGTTGTCCGAATCAAGATCGCGGTAGTCAGGAACGTTGTCGCCGTCGAAATCAGTCGGGTTGCCTGTAAGTGAACCGCCGTTGCTGCTGTCTGAGCTATCGGGCAAGCCGTCGCCGTCTGTATCGGGTCCGTCAACTACGCCGTCGCTGTTGGCATCAATTTGGTTGCCACCGCTTTCGGTGAGATCGTTGATGCCGTCGTTATCACTGTCGAGATCCTGGAAGTCGGGGTGTCCGTCGCCGTCGGTATCAACTCCCGGCAAGCCGTTTGGTCCGAGGTTGTCGGCAAGTCCATCACCGTTTGCATCGGTAATCGGGCCTGTACCGGTTACACCGTCATTGTCGGGATCCGAACCGTTTGCTTCAATT
>JBKDHA010000176.1:0-18480 GCA_046335555.1 Bacteroidota bacterium | reverse complement strand
AGCACTATATTATTCCAATATCAACGATAATACAGGGACGCTTATTTTTTCTTACGCTACTTCTTGCGATTTTGCGTTCAACTACTTGCGTTACCAACCAAACAGTCTGCCCCAACCCATAGACCCGTATTCTCTTATTATCCCTATACAAAAAGAAAAAGAGTTTGGGTATGATTTTGCTGTAAGTAATTCGGCTGCAACATTGGTTAATAACTCATTGCATCCAAATTTACAAACTATACTAAATACAGCACCCCAAACAAACTTACTTGCAAGAATTAGCTATGATATAAGTTATGATAAAACAGGAAACCCAATTCAATATCATCTTTATTCATATAATAATGATGGGTTACTTGCTTATGAAATGATGCAGTTTAGTGAAACAGGAATCACTACTGCAAACCGTGGTATTTGTGGCTTAATTCGGAACATAAATTTTAATCTAAGGGGTTCAATAAAGAATCAGATAGTTGATGCGGGAGCAGATGGCACACCTGAACTCAGCTATGCCTATGAGTATGATGGTAGGAATAGAGTTAAAGAATTATCACTAAACGGAGTTAAATTACTTGATTACAAGTATGATGATGCACTCAGCCTTGTTTTACAGATTAGATATTACGATAAGGCGGCAACATGCAATACTGTTATTGCAATAGATACTTTGCAATATTATTATGATGATCGAGATCGCTTAGTAAATTTTAAGAGTCACCTATATGAAGAATCACTCTATTACGATGCTAATCATCCGCAATTAGCGGATACTTCTTATAGTGTTAAGGCTGATCAGAATTGGAATGGTTTGCTTAATGCTACAAAATCGGTTTATAAAACCGATCGAGCCATCAATAATCTGACCGGGTTCGATGGAGCTACTATTTATGGATATAGATATGATGGAATTAACCGTCTCATTCAGGCTGATGCCAGCATTATTGATGTGTTGACTGGCAATCCGGCAATTTCTACACCTAAACGACTTTATGGTGACGAAAGTCTTACTTATGATAAAGCGGGCAACATACTGAACCTAAAACGAGGCGCATATTATAATCCAAGCGTTTCTAATCCTGCAAATTGGGTAACTAACTGGGATTATATTTATCAGACAGGTACAAGTAAGTTGATACGAATAGATAGTAATTCAATAGGCTTACGAAATTTCACGTATGATGCTAATGGATGTGTTCGTAATGATTCTTATCAAAATTTGTCAATATCACATATCGACAGGGCAAATCTGATAAGTGAAGTTACAACCAATGGGGAAATATTGAAAAATCTTTATTCAGTAATTGACCAACGTATTCTAAAAGAGAATTTGAATACCGGAGAGAAAACATTTTACTGGCAGTCTGTTTCGGGATCAATTGTTGGTGTATTAACACAACAAAATAATAATTGGTTACAAGGATCTTGGGAGTTTTATACAGGAGCCGCTAAGTTATCCGGTGGTGAACTGCACTACCAGATTGTAGACCATATTGGAAATAAACGAGTTGTATATAGTACTTCAATATCTTGTACCACTGGAGCAGTATCTTACAGTTTAGAAAATGTGATTGATTATTATGCTTTTGGAAAAACATTAAGAGAATATGTAAATCAGAAAGAACGATACCAATACTCAGGAAAAGAACGGGACGAAGAGACCTTACTTGATTATTTTGGAGCAAGATTTTATGATTCCAATATTGGTAGATTTTTGAGTGTTGACCCGCTTGAAGCTAAATATATCAATCAAAGTACTTATGTATTTGCTGCCAATAATCCAGTTTGTTTTGTTGATTTAAATGGGGAGGGTATTGATACGACTAAGAATGCAGATAATAACAGCAATACTTCAGGTTTAGGATTCTCTTCTGAACTTAAACCAAATCAGGGTAATATAGTTGAACAAAAATTTGATCTTGGAAATTCAGATAGCCAATTTTCAAATACCTCAAATTTTGGTTTTACGGGGGCTTGGGGTATAACTCCTAAACCTTTATATAAAAAAGATTTAATAAGTATTTCACAAAAAAGCGGCTTTTGTAATCCTTGTAATGCTAATGAATTAGGTAAGATCTTTGAGGATATTACATATACAGTATTAATAAATCCGCTTGGCTTTTTCCATAATATGAAATTTAATACTACTAAGATTTCTAATTCAACCAGACCTACTGTTCCAGATTTCATAGGAGATCAAAAAGTATATAGGTCAAACGGGGCACCTTATTATATCAAAGGTTCTTCTTGGGTTGAAGCCAAAGCTAAGTATGGAGATCTTTATATGTCATCTAATACTCAACAAATTAGAGGTCATATTGATAATCTTTCTGCTGAGTTTTTACCAGTCCGCACAGGATTAAAAAACTTTAGACCGCACTTATATATTATTACAACAGCTGATACCTACGTTTCAGAAAGCATGTATATTTACGCTACCGCAAAAGGAATACAGTTGATTCATTATCATATGTACTATGCTCAAGATAACATAGGCCGTACTATTTACAATATAAAAAGGGTAAAGTCAAATTAAAAATCTAATTCAATGAAAAACCACTGTCAACTTTTGCTTTATCCATTAATTATTTTAGCAATCATGGGAACAAAAACAGACTATGAAATACTTTCTAATCAGGAATTAAGTTTGATTCTTGATGAAAATCAACGAGACTTCGAATCAGAGGATACTATTCTTGAAAGCGGAGCGTTTGTCTATAAATTAGATAGTATGATTATAATTAAATCAAACGATTTTCGCCCCAATGTAAAAGGAATTTTAATTCACAATAAGGAGACTTATCAGGAATTTATTAAAAATGAAAAATTTCCAATTGAACTTGATATAAATTACAGTCTTTGGGTAGCTGAGGCTAATATATTAGAAAGTACTAAATTTAATTTAACTTCATATTTAGAAAAATTGATTCATTATACCGGTGATATAGACACAAGTAATATGTATGTTTTTCTCCAAAAAGCACATCTAAAAATTACAAAAGATAAAAGGTGTAAAGAGGAAATAAGAACAGCTTACTGCTTAATCTTTTTGGATGAAATAAGTAAGACGACAAGTTGTCAGTTAAATTTTGTAAAAAAATATGCGTTTTTTAACTATTATTTTGAACCCAATTTGAAGAATACTGGAAGTGGTTTTATCATTTCAGCCGATGCTTTACTAACCTCACTTTCTAATAAAAAATTGACTTTTGAGTTCATCTATAATTACTTTAAAGGTCAAATGTCTCAAAGATAAATTGATTATATGAAGGCTTCATAATTTCAAGTGAATTACTCAAATATATTTAATATATTTTCAGGTAATTGTGAAGCCTTTCCTGTAATCAGATACTCGGACACCTAAGCTTTAGTAAAAAAAATCCCCCATTGACGATAAACTGTCAATGCGGGATTTTTCTGATTATAAGGTAATTGCACTCAAATTTGCAAGAAAATAGTTCGATAATTGTCCGGTCTGGCCTACAAAGACAAGAGTCGCTTTTCGCGACTCTTTTTTTATTTATAGGCCAGACGAGAAGTTTATCCACGCACGCAGCTGCGTGGAAGTCTGGCCCCCGCTACAAGTCAAAGAGTTGCTTTTCGCGACTCTTTTTTTATTTATAGGCCAGATCCCGATCGCAGTGCAGCGCAGTACCAAGAAGTCAGCCCCCCGCTAAAAAAACAAAAAGGCTGTCTCTTCTTTTTGAGACAGCCTTTTCGAGTAGTACCAAACAAAAAAAGCTTTACTGTTCCATAATTTTTTGCTGTTTACGCCTTATCGCTTCAACCTTCCGGTCGAGACGGATGTACTTACGACTTTTACGCGCTGAAAGTGATGAGTACCTGACGTTGTTTTTAGCAGGTGTTAGTTGAACCTGTGCAGTGCTTAATGAGCTCGTAGGTGGATTATGTGCCAATGTACATGTAAATGTTCCGGTTGTAAATAAAGCGGTGGGTTGATAAGGAGATGATTTACTTCGCAGACGCTGACCAACAGTAATCGGAATATTGCTACCGTACCCCGGATCTGTTAGTTGAAGATAAACATCATTATAAGAAGATATCGCACCTGAATAAGGCGAGGTGACATAAATATAGGTGAAGTATATTGTACTCGATGCAGCCAGCAATGCTTCTACAGTACTTTGTCCCGGTAATTGTGTTCCGTTAAATGAACGGAGTGCTGATGGTATTACAGTGAGCTGAGGTTTTATACAATTCAAAAATGTGGCATTTGTACTGTTGGCGCTACCATGGTGACTGGCTTTGTAGCTGCAACAATGGAAACCTGTGATTGGATAGGTATTCAGGTAAGTAGCAATGGGTGTTTCTAGATCTTCGTAAGGATATGCTCCGCCCACATCACCGCCTGTGAAATAATGATAACCCTGAAACGTGAGCAGAAATACATACGAATAATCGTTCTCATCCATATCATGAGAAGTATAAGGCGTGTAAAGAAAGCTACCATATGTATTCAATACTGAACTGCAGGATGCAATAGCTAACATGTTCATCGTCATTGGACGCTTTAGTTGTCGAAAAAGATCAAATCCGGGAGGTATATTGAATCGTCGATCTGGGTAAAATGTATTTACCGCTATCTGATAATTTTGATAAATAGTACTCAAGGGAAGACTTACAGGATCTACTGTGTCATTAAACACGAAAGGATCGCTGCTGTTGGCCGTGTAACAGGTATCTGGCGTGGGTATAGATACAGCCCCACGGTCTGCGATATAATCAATTGTCCATCCATTTTCATGCATCAGTGAGAGTACGGTGGGCATCCCTCCAATATGATCACTGTGGAGATGAGAGGTGATTACGTAATTGAGATGTTTTAAACCGCCGATCATTTCTTGCATATAACTGAACACCGCTTTACCTTTTCCCGAACTATTCCCCGCATCAATAAGAATTGTTGTATAAATGATGTTGGGCGGGTTGCTGAGATCCGCCTGCTCGGCTACAATCAATGTGGCGTCGCCTTGCCCTACACCAATATGGTGAATTGTAAGTCGGTCGGCAAAGAGCTGTATTACAAACAGCATGGAGAGAAGCAAGGAATAAATGCGATTGTTCTTTTTCATGGCAGATGGTTTAGTTTTGATGCGGTAGCTCCTGTGGTAAAACTATCGTTCGTACAAGCAGACGAACGATAGTTTTATTAAGATTCAGCAAGTGTTTAGTTACCTGCAGATGCCAATTCTTTAAGGTGGTATTCATTAACTCCGCTGGTTGAACCTGAAATTTTTCCCGAACTTACAGGTATCATGGCCTGTACTGTAATTGAAAATCCGGCAGGAGGAGGAACGCCCTGAGGCAACTCAAAACAGTAGGTAAGTGTAGATGTGTAATTTGCTTGTACCTCTGATTCCATACCAACGATGAAACCAGTGGAATTCAGCACTTTTGTGGGCGGGATGTAGATTGGCGGGGTGCATCCCTCCGGATTTGAACTGGTCAGCGACACAATCGTTCCTACAGGTGTATTTATACACACCAATTGAAACATTACTAAGAAGCCTTCATTGCCCTGCTCGTAAAAACAATCTCTGCAAGTACTCATAACTGTTGATTTAAGAACAGCCACCTGCATTTTGCAGGTGGCTGTAAAGTGAATGATTAGTTAGTGGTTGTACCGGTAAAAACAACAATGCGTTTAGCCGGACCTGAGGGTTGCTCTTCAAGATAATACACGGAAAGCTTAACATAAGATCCCTGCATCTGTGGATTTGTTACGTTCTCCAGAGAGAATGTAAGATTACCTTTGAATCCTGCTGCTACCAATGTTTCGGTGGAAACGCTGAAACTGCTTTTGGTGACTTGTGTTGGCGCAATCGCAATGTTAGGATCCGTGTCGCAGCGCAGTGAAACCAGACTGCCGATAGCAATATTTTTACAGTCGAGCGTAAAGCCCATTGTGCGTTCGGTATCTCCCTGCGAGTAAGCTGTAGTAGTGCTCCACAAGTGTTGCGGAGGAGTTGGTTTGGGTTTGGGCAAGAGCCATCCCATGCCTCCATTTGCGCTGATGTATTCCGAAAAGGAATTGATGTAGTCAGGTATTGGATTCGGATGCTTTTCCGTGATTACCTGTGCAATGAGATTGTAGGAATTACCTTCCGGCGCCTGTTCCATGGGTTTCCACGCAAAAGGAATATCAGTTACACCAATTGCATTGGCTTTCACGGGGGCAATGACCACCGATTCATCTCCCGCTTGCGTATAAATGACGTTATTTTTCCATGTATCCGGATCATTCAATTGGCTATCCAGAGCATAGTACAAACGAACCTCACCTCCAGTTGCTTGCAGTCCGAGATTTTTTACACGTACGTACACCAAATTGTTGGCACCAACTTCATATTCTTTGGCAACATTTTGATTGTAGTTATCTGCAAAAAATACAGACGGGTTGGTTACTTCCGTATCTCCGTAAGGAATAACATCCGGAGAAGTTCCGCCGAATATCGTTCGTGGAATTGTGCCCGAATCATCGAGCGACATACGAACGTATAAATCATTATATTTTTTCATAATGTTTCAGATTTTAGAGGATTACACTATTTGTGCGTAGCTTGTATCTGACCCCACAACAAATCGCTTCTGAGGGCCTACACTGTTTCCAGTTTGATACGTTCCTGCCTGTTTGTGTTCGCGCAGCAGGTAGTCGGCATACGATTCGTGTACAGACCATGGCAAGGTGTCCCATTTCCGATTGGCTTGTGCTCTTTCGAGGTAGTCTTCGGGTGTAGGAATACCTGATTCTTCGAGTGTGCTGCAGTACTGATAAAGTTCGCGAACGGCTTCGCCATTTTCCATAATACTGGCGCGGAATGTAATTTCGAAGCCTGCCGGAGGTGGCTGCCCGTTCACGGCGGTGTAGGAATAACTCATCTCAGCTTGAAAATCGGCATCTACATCACATTCCATACCGATAATATAATTGGTAGATGAGGTTACAGTGCCGAGCACATCAAGCGGAGGCGATATTCCGGCGGCACCACAAGTGAGGCGAACAATGCTTCCTACCGGAACATTTTTACAAACCAGTTCGAACTTGACCAGATATGCCGTATCGCCCTGTATATAATTTATTGTTTTCGACCAGGTTGGCGACCCCACATCGGTTACACTCAAATTGTGCCAGGCAAAGTTTCCATTTTGGGCAATCCACAACGCGAAATTGGTAATGCTGCCATCGGGAGGAATGGTGGCCGGATGACTAGGCGTATCCACCATGCCAACGAGGCAATAATGCTCGAGTGTGGTAGGGTGCCATATAAAAGCCGAGGGAACTACACCGCGCTGACCTGCTGCGATGGTCACCTGTTGGGTAGGTTCGCCGCTTTGCGTGCGTAACTGATTCTGCGACCAGGTGCTAGGCCAAAGCAATAAATTACTGTTCGTGCTGAACAGCGAAAATGTCCCTGTGATCGGAGTGGTGGCCAGATTTTGAGCACGCATGTACATGTAGTTGTCTGCGTTTTTCACCATTGTTGTGCTGTAAGCCTTGTTCCAGCTCGTGTCAGTCAAAAACGTTGCAGGATCGGCTGGCGATACACCATAAGGGATCAGGTCGGGAGACGCACTAAGCGGATACGCAGTGCTGCGTGGCACATTTCCGGGATCGCCCAGATAGGCTCGCATGTAAATGTCATTGTAATTTCCCATAGGAACTTGTTTTTAGGATTTATGTTTGATAAAGAATTTCATTAATTAGTTGGGAAATAGTAGCGAACTGATTTGTTCACATTTCCCGTCGATGCTTTTCCAGCTACCAGCCAGAGTGCATTCTGGTATTCTACACTGCCACATTGTTCGGGCATGGATGAAATGGCAGGCAAAGAAGACCAACCCGACGGCGGTGTATAAACCATCATGTCTCTCAGGATTTCTCCGTCTGAACCGTTGCCTCCGGCTATGTACAATTTACCCGATATCGAACAGGCATTCGGATTGTACCTCGACATAAACCGTCCTGCCGTGTCCAGCGAATTCCAAGTGGTTCCGTTATTACTCATCCAGATCTGATTGCTTGCTGACTGAGTTCCGGTTTTTCCGCAAATCAGACACATGCTGTTGTTGAATTCTATCAGCGTAAAAGCACACCGCGGCGACCAGGGGGCATTGGCACTTACTTGTTCCCAGTTTGTTCCATCTGCAGAAGACCAAATATCATTGAGCAGATTTCCCGCCAAATCAACGCCGCCCATTACCCAGAGTTTGCCGCCGAATGCTACGCACCCAAAATCGCAGCGCGGAGTCCATGCGGCTGCTTGTGTAACTTGCTGCCAGTTTTTTCCATCTTCAGAACTCCATACGTCGTTCAGGAGTCCGGTTCCGGCAGCAGTGGGTTTACCCCCCATCAGCCATATGCGTCCTCCCATAACAGCTCCGCCGGCATTGCTGCGTTTGGTCCACGATGCTCCTGTCTTTATTTGCCATTCCACACCGTCGTTCGAGAAATACACATAAGAAGAATTGCCAATTGCCATCAGCCACATGCAGTTGTCTTTTTTCAGCAGCACAGGTTTTCCCCAATCGTTCCAAACTCCGTTATTGGTTGGTGTATTCCATCCCGAAAGCATGGGTAATACCGTAACCGCCGCCGAAACCGGTCCTCCGGTTCCCTGTGCAGTTAATGTATAGGCCGTTTTAGTGGCGGGAGCCACATCAGAGGAGCCCGAACCGTTTACGTTGCCAACCCCAGGAGTTATGGTAACGCCCGTGCTCGAAATCACATTCCATGTTAGGGTGACAACCGAGCCAAATGGTACGCCATAATCAGGATAAGCGGTGAATGAGGTGATAGAAACCGGATTAACCATCACTGTAATCGATGTATTCTGCGACTTTCCGGAAAGGCTGAAGGCCGTGAGCGTATATACTGTCGTTACAGTAGGATTTACTTGTTGTGTGCCAGTAACCGGAAGAACCGGAAAGCCCGGATTGATTGCACACGATGATGCATTCTCCGTTTCCCATGTCAGTGTTACCGGATCACCTGCATTGATCTGATAGCTGGATGCTGTAAAACTGGTAATGATAACAGGGGCTACCGAAACTGTAACTTGTTTTGAAATGTTTGGCCCCTCGCCGTATGCTGTTAATGTATAAACTGTTGTATCATTTACATTCGTTGTGTATGAGCCGTTAGTTTGTAATCCCTGCGGATTTCCGGGGAGCAACATTACCTGTGCGGCTGCGGTGGTTGTCCACGAAAGTGTGGTTGCACCGCCGGGAGAAACAATTACCGGATTGGCGGCAAATGAATCGATATTGAGTGCCGATTTGATTTTGGCGATTGGGAAATTTACTTCAGGGAAACCGCTGCTGTTTTTTTCTACTACAGCAAGGTTTGTAGTTCCTGCTGTATCATTAACAATAATACTTTGCAACAAAAATGTGAGCGAACCGCCTGCGGGAATAATTCCGGAGCCCTGTGGTGATGCCATGTAAATTCCCGTATCAAATTTTACAAAGTCCCAGGTATCGGGCTGCAGTGATACCGGAATTATTGTTGACGGATCACTGGTGATTGCAGTTGCAGGATCTGTTCCATCGGCTTGCACAACAATACGCACCTGAATGGCTTCAACAGTAACATCATTCTCTCCCGGATTTGTAGCACTGATTGCAAACTGAACTACACTCGGATTATTGATATCACGCGTGTAATACACCGAAAGCGGAGTGACGAAATAAGTAAGCAGTGTTGCCTGATTATCGGCATCTGCAATTACTTTGCTGATTCTTTCTTTTTTCATACAACTTGCAGGTTAGGATTGTTCTGTTGTTTCCGAATCATATAATCCCGATAGCTGCAGCCAGCCATCGCGCAGGGTAAGCCTATCGGGGAATCGTGATTGCTGATTGGCTTGTGCGATTTCGCCAATGGTTTCCCAAGTTGTAACACCGCTGTGCTGAATCCACGACCATGCTCCGTTTATTTCTGTTGGCAATGGCATTCGCAGTTGCTGCGGATCAACAAGCAGCGGGCCGGTTCTGAATGTGACTTCGATGTTCGACATCGGAGCTTCAACAAATACCGAAGGAAGCACAATTGTGTTGAGCGGAAGAACGCCTGAAATTGCAGTATTGAGTCCGCGCGGATCAAGAAGAAGTGTAATGAATTGTTGTGCACCGGTAAGCGTCATCTGCACATTTTCATTCACGATGTAGGGATCCGATTTTACTTCACCGGCAACCAGTGTACTGAATTTGTTAAAGTTGTTGCCGTTGAAATAACCCACTGTACCATCTTGCGGATTCAGCAAATTGCCAATCTGAACCGGCAGTGAAATGCTTCCGTAGTCTTCTGAAACATACAGGCCGGCATCTTCCCATTGCTGCGAATATTGAAGCCCGCCCATGATGTTGTATTCCAAAGATGCCCGCACTAATGCCAGCGGCCGTCCGATAAGTACCGAAGTCATTTCGTTGTTGCGGCCTCCAAGCGGATTGATGGTCCAGAGACTTACATCAATAACTGCAAGCAGTGCTTTGAATGAAGATGCGGGATCGGTCTGCGCAAAAAGTCCTTCTATAAAACCGCGGAGATATTCGTTCGTAACAACATCGGCCAGTTGTGTGCCTACCGGATAATTAATTCCCGGAGCATAATCGAAGCGCAGCGATGTGTTTTCGGTTGTACCTGTAAGCAGCAATTCGCCAAGCAGCGTTCCGTCTTGCGAATAAACCATTACGCCTTTGTCGAGATAATTGGGCAGGATCCATCCGCATACCGGATTTTCTCCGCCATTGGCATCCAGAATTGTATCCGTTGCTCCCGAATTACTGTAAGTGAATTTAAGTCGCGAAGGTTGTGTAATGCGCGGAGGAAGCTGAACAAGCGAAGGATAATTTTCGGTAACCATTCCGGTACCGATTACAGGATAAAAATCTTGTGGTGTTTGTCCGCGCGCTGCAATCGGATCAAATACCTGACCGAAATCGTCAACAACCCAGAGTTTACTGATCTGAAAATGTCCGCCGCGTACCGGGTAGAAATAACTGTTGAGTTGATCGGGTACCGGACTGAGTTGTGTCTGATCTGCAACAAGAGATTTTGTAGGTTCAGTTGGTATATTGAGCTGATTGGCCGAAAGCCCCATCATCATATCGCTGAAACCGCTGATTGATTGTGAAAGGAAATCCCAGTTGCTTACCTTCTCCAGAAAATCAAGCAACTCCGGTTGTTCTCCTGTTTCTTCGAGATACGCTTCCAGTTCGGCTTTCATGGCAAACGTACCTTTGGGCGTAAGCAGCGTGTTTCCGGAGAAAGTGACCGGCGGATTTGTTTTCGGATCAATAGCAGTATTCCACTGGTATTCATAATTGGTGTTGTCGAAACTCCAATTCTGCATTGCATCAGAGGCCGCGCTGTAAGACGGGTACCAGGTAATTTCCCAGGCGAGATAAAGCGGCGACCACGGTGCAGCCCACGGCTCTACAGCTATGCGTGCAGGAACAACACCAACAATGCCCGAAACACTGGCCACCATTTGCGGATCGAGTTTGTAGATCTCACCATTCCACGCGCTGGTTTGTTGTGTAATTACAATTTGTGTGTAGGATGGATCGAACGGAATACTGAGCAGTGTAGCCGCTTCCTGTGCAATTGCTTGCGCATTAACGGTGCTCAGGAAATATGTTTCAATGCAAAGCGGATCGAGTTCAGGTGGAAACAGCGAACTCATTCCATTAATCATCGGAATGGTAACATTGGATGCATTCACTTCCGGCGGCGGATAACCCGGAATCTGAACCTGAATGCCGGTTACAGTTTGTCCGCTGAAACGTGTAAACAAATAACCATCCGGATCAAAACGTCCATCTTCGCCGTGGCGGTAGGAACGGTGTGCACCATACACAAGCACAACAGGATCATTGCCGTGCCAGTAGCGTCCGCCTTTGTTTTCTTCGAGCACCAGCGGAGCAGACAACTCGGCAGTAAGTTTGGCAACAAGATCTGCAACTTCAGCACTGAGACCTGCAACGCTTTGTTCCCACGTTGTAACAGCAGCTTGTGCGCCGGGCATAGCAGCCGCGATGTTATTTTTAATTACAGTCCATTCGGCAGAAGTGATGCCCGGAGGATAAGTGCCCGGCCAGTAGGTATTTGCTTTTTGCTGCTGCCACCAAAGCAGATAAAGATTCTGCCGCGAATCCTGAAGTTGGTGTTCAGCATTGTCGAGTTCGAGTGCTTTTTGGTTGAGCAGAATCAAATCGGCGCTGCTGGTTTCATCAAGCTGCGGCGGATCAGGATGCACAGGATCACGAACAAGCCAAACCGATTGCCCGTCTTGCGAGCCAAACCATGCTTTAAAGATTTCGCTGTACAGTTTCGATTGTCCGCCAGCTTCATCGTAAGTATTGAGCTGATGATACTGGAATGCTTCCAGAAATTCAGCCGCTTGCAGTCCTTCTGTTCCTCCGTTCAGATCAAGCTCATATTGCACCAATGCAGCCAGTGCATCGGCAGAGGTATTGGCTATGGCCACCATCGGCAACTGATCGGCAGGTGTGTCTTTAGAGTATATCGGAACACCGCTTTGTGCTGCACCATTTACACCAGTCCAATTCACATTATACACCATGCCCTGGCAAAGTGTTTGTGATGGAACGATGTCGCGAACGTTATTCGGATCAACTACAATTCCTTGTGATGCTGCCCAAACTTCCCAATCGTTAATGGCTTGCTCAATATCGGTATCGTTACCAACTGTCCACTTTAGCGAATTCATGACAAGTTTCCACTCATCAATTGTTTGAAAACCTTGTGTGCCAAAAAGCGCAGTGCCAAGCATCGGATCATCATCCGGATTGCCATACCAGCCGGCAACCATGTAGGTAACAGGAACAGTAGTTGACTGCAGATCACTCATACTGTCGTAGAAAGAGAACACTGCATTTACTCCGGGTACATAAGCCGTAAATGTGGTTGTGCCCGGGCCTACTGCCTGTAAAAAGTTTTGCTGAGTAACACCGGTTTCACCGGGCCAGTTCTGTATCTCCCAAACCTTACCAATTCGTGTTGCCTGAGGTTGTGTACTGTTTGGATTCAAAAATGAATTTGCGCCGTTATTCGAATCAATGTAATCGCTCTGAATAACCCACGATTTCGACGTGTTGTTCCAGAATCGTGTAACCATCCATCTGTTTGGAACATACGGATACACAATGTTGCCCGACTCATCCTGCACACCTTGCGTAAGCCCGTCGGGCATTCCCCAATGCAAAGTGATTCCTGTACCGGGCGTTTTTGTATTGCCAAACATGGAGGGAACAACATCCAGAAATTTCCCGGTGTTGTTGTACTGCAAAGCGTTCCATGCCCAGGAATAATTTTGAGCGGCTTTGCTCACTACCAATGCCTGAATATCAATCGGAACGAGAAGGCGGGGAACATCCCAGCGGCTTGAATCGGTTGTCGTACTGTTCATCGTCAACTTTTTTAGATCAGGAATTTTCTGTGCAATCGTTCGCGCCTGTAGTTGTATCATTTCGGAAGGATTGTTCTTCCGCTACTTTTACCATCTGTATTGCAAAGTCGGCAGGCGCAAGTGTTGTAGTGCCCGGCCGCAAAGCATTGAGTGAAACCAATACATTTTTGAACAGGTCACGCGTGGCAATAACATCGAGTACGGCGCGTTCAGTATCACGCAGCACCGGTTTCACATAGTTTTGTGGTTGGTTTGGGACGTAAGTCCCGGCCTCCTGTTCGGCATTGGCACCGAGATAGCGGGCCAGCATTCCTGTTCCGTCTAATCCGCCGGTTACACCGAAGCAGAGATTTTCTTTCGGTTCACGAATCACCACCATTGCCGGTACTTCGGCAAAAAGGCAAAGCATTACATCAGGAGAAAGCCGTTCCATCCGCATAATCTCTATGGGAGTTACACCATCAAGATCTGCGTAAGGTGTAATTTGTAAACCCGGCCATCCGCTTACCAACTGCGAGCGCAGCAGTAATCCGGAAACAGCACCTGTTACCTCAACATCATCCGGCAGTTCTGCCGATGCAAGCCGCCTGCGCACCAAGCGTTGTTCAGCCTGTACTGCACGACGCAGCGAAGGCGCAACATTTGTTTGCAGCACATAATCGGAACCCGTTTGTGTGCCTACACTCAATGCTCCGTCAAGCAAGGCGTTTGTCCAGTTCGGATCAACATAGAAAAAACGGATCGACTCAGTTGGAAGCATGCTGCTGTTGGAAACAAGATGCTCAAACGGAACTCCATACAGCAATGCCAGGCGAGCCAGCCAGAGCTTAATGGATTCGGGCATCGGATTTTCATCGTCTGCCAATGCTGCATCATTGAGCCTGGTGATGTGCTGTTGAGTGCTGGCTTTTAATTCCTGCAGGTGCCGACTTGTATTGGGAAGTGAACGCATGACGATCTGATTAAGCTTTCATCCTGTTTGTAAGAAACTGTTTGAGCGATTCACGCAGTGCCGGCCCTTGCTCAAGCAACTCAATAAGTTCCTGTTGAGTGAGCATGCCCGGCATCTGATTCATGCGGTTGCCGAAGCCTGTAGGATCAGCAGAACGAATCAGCGGCTTTTGATCATTGCTTTTCGGTGCGGCAAGCTGAGGGAAAGAACCCGTCATAAATTCGCGCAACTGCTGAGTTACCGTTCTTCGGCTTCTCTGATTATCGCTGGCGTTAAATGTTACAAGTCCTGTCAATCGTTCTGCTGTGCGCGCATGTTCGAGCTGTATCTGTGCTTCCACTTTCTGTGATCTGCGCCAGTTCATAAGCGTAACCGCAAACTCTTTGTCGGCAAGTGCAAGCAGTCGCCCGATTTGCCAAGAAGCAGCATAAGACAAATCAAACAAACCGGTTTGCTGATCGTAAATCATTCCGGCTTCTGCGCTGAAAAACGGATCCTGCTCAATGGCCGATAACTGAACAGGTGTAAACGGACCGCGATACCAGGCTGCTGTTGTTTCACCAAATCGCGTGAGGTAATTCATGGCATTATAGCCATCATGAAATGCTGCAGCAACCAATTGCTCGGCCTCTGTAGCCTGTTGCGCCGGTTGATTGGGAAGTCGAAGCGAACATGAATTCAGATTCTGCACAAGCGTGCTGAAATTTTCATCCTGCGCGGCAAGACCTGTAAAACTCCAACTCGCCAGCACTGCCATACGCACACTGGTGTAAGTATTTGGTACTGGTGTTTTTCCGTAGAGGTTATCGTAAAACCCTTCAAATGAAACAAGACAAACGGTATTTCGTTTTCCCGGCGATGGAAAGCGATTGGCAATTACCACAGAGAACCAGCCTTCTTCTACATCCGACCGCAATTCTTTGTAAGCCATGTCAACTTCACGCACATGCGAGAGGTAGCGAAGATCATCTTCAGAAGGAACAATTGCATTGAAAGTAGCTACCGGAATATCAATAGCCATACACGGCGATTGCAATTGAAGTGCTGTTACATCATTCAGATTTTGCGGGCCGTAAATACCATTGCCGGGATTCACCACATTGCCAAATGTTGTGCTGATAATTCCGCTTGCTTCTCCTTCGCTGAATACCATCAGCCCGAGCCACGGAACGGGAGGATTTGTAGGCGGCTGATCGTTGCAGGTGCGTTCCCAAGGAAGTGTTTTTCGGGTAAGAACGATGTTCGGTAGTATCGATTCGAATTGCCCTGTAGCTGCTGCTGCCGGAAAAACACTGTACACCAAAGCTCCGTCTATCGAAAAGCGTGGACCGTCGACCAAAAACGACTGACTTGCCGAGTAGGACTGTGATACATTCCGTTCTGTCCAGGTTATTTTTTGTTCGGTAGAAATAAGATACTCTCCCGAAATAAGTGCCGGCGAACAGTAGTCGTAAAACTGAATTTCTCCGTTTTCCGGGAAATCATTTTTAGCAGAGCTGAGAAGGAATTCACTGTTTCTCATAACGGAATTTATTGGGTGAGTAATGTGCTTGTAGGTGTAATCAAAACAGTGCTTTGTTCGCTCATCGCGTCAACATTATCAGCAACAGCCGGTTTGAGTACAATTTCTTTCCAGTTATCAGTAACCGCTTGTGTGGTTTCGTTAAGTGCAATTACACCGGTAATCTTCCAGCCGCTATCGGCTGTAGCTTGTATCTCGTAGATATCTGCTGTTGCAGCCGGAAGTGCATAGATGGAAGCATACTCATAGGAGCCTTGCACAAACGAAGCCGCAGTGATCGTTTCGTAAGTGATGGTTTCGCCTTCATGCGAACGCACACGAACGGTGATGAATGAAGCAGATGGTTCTTCAGCAGAATCTTCGCGAACGAAAAGAACGGCTACTGTCTGAACATTGGTGGGGAACAGTGTAAGTACTGAGCCGTTGCTATGTCCATCAGGCATTTCTACAATGTTCTGATCTTGCATCAGCGAACCATCAATGAGTCCGTATGATTTCCAGCGACGCGATGAACGGATCAGTGTTGGCGACTGAGGCACAACAACAGCACCTATTCCTGAAAGCGCATTCGGGTTGATCTGAATAAGCTGCGAAGTTGTGTGCCAACCAAGCGCATACGGAAGCGTTACGTTTGTTGTATCTACTCCGTAGAATAATGTTTGTGTCGAAAGCGGATCAAGATTGAATGATGTTTCGGGAGCTATTAATGTGCCGCCGATAAACTGATTGTGCTCATCAAACTCAACTGTATATACCGGTAATACTCCGGCTGTTTGAACCGTCATTGGTGTAACACCGTCAAGATCTACAATTGCTGCACCTCCCGGAACAAGTGTTACTGTAAGATCGCTTTCCGAACTATTTTGGGTAACGCCGCGAAGCATTGCTTTGTCAACAGCAGATGAAAACACATCCGAATTATACATCGCTCCTTTTACCGGAATCATATGTTTGGCATCTTCTGCTGTTGCAGCCATAAACACACTGGTGCGAAGCACCGGACTCGGGTATTGCAAACTGTAAGCACGCACAAGCGGGTAACTTACAGAAGGCTCATCGGCAAGCAATGATTGTGATTTGGTTGTAGTGCGTGTAAATGAAAAACGTCGCGCTGTTTGAACCGAATTTTCGGCGGGTGCTTCACCAATACTGCCCAGTGTCCCGAGCATTGGTGATGATTGAAATACTGCCGATGCATAGGCCGCCATCATGTCGAGACGACCATCGGTTACTACATTGATTCCTATAGCGAGAACGGTTTCCAGAATTGCTAAACGGGTTGCCTGCACTGTGGGCTGCATTACCGTTTGCTCAATAATGGTAACGGCTTCATCAGAATGCTGTGCGGGTTCTGCAGGATGCAGCCACGGATCATTCCACAACGTGAGTGCACGATACGGAAGCGGCTGAAGTGTAAAGTTGCTCACCGGGAACATGGGCGGCCCTGCAGGTAACTGAGCCGGTACAGCCTGCACAGCCGAAAGTCCTACAAGTGCACCCGGAATAATTTTAGAATCAGGTGCCGATTTGCCGTCGTTAATTGTTCCCCAGAGTGAATACGCTACGCCGTTTACAGAAGAAATAAAATTCCACTGTGCACTGTTGTACGGCACTCCGTTCATGCTTATCGTAACCGACAATGTAGATTGCTTCGAAGCATCAGCACTGCTGAAAACTACAGAGCCGAGCGGACGAATTCCGAATGCAACATCGTTTTGTGCAAGCCGGTTGCCAGAGTCGCGATTGTAACAGATGTAATTTAGCGGAACAATGGTTGATACGCTGAATACAAACTGAGTTGCTGCTACCTGCCAAAGTGTGCTGCCGTTATCATCCAATTCCTGCAGCAATCCGGTAACCGCTTTGATGTGCGACACCTGCTGTACTACTGGCTGATCGGCGTAAGTGCGGGCAAGTGCGGCATTGCCTTCGGGTGTTTGCTGTGGCGGCGGATTCGGTGCCTGATCTTTTGGCAGGAAGTAATCGGTAAACTGCGGCCACTCGATAATTTTTGCTCCGTTCTTCGATACACTTTGATCGCCGAACTTTACGGTGAACGAAATCACCCACCATTTCACGGTTACCGAGCCTGCGGTTGATGGTCCCCAAAGTTCCAGTTCCGCTCCCAGTTCTACTTTGAAAGTAGTTTTCCAGATAAACGTTACTGTGTAAGAAGCACCAACATTAACGCCTGCTGTGATGTAGAAATGGAACGGCTTCCACATGATTAGGAAATCGGCCCAGGCATTGAACCAGGCTTTCAGATTGCCTGTTTTGTAAACGGCTTCGAGTGAGCCGCCGGCCATAATTGCCGATGGTGTGAGCGCAAAGTATGCTCCGCCTTTTATGGTTACATCACCCATATTCCAACTGAACCCGAGACGTGGTTCATCAGGGAAATAGGTGGGCTTTTTAAATCGTGTATTGTAGCCGCCGAGCGTGAGTACAAATTCTCCTGCTGATGCTCCGTCGGGCAAATTCTTTGACCAGATGTAAAAGGCCATGCCTCCCGTTAACCGGCAGTCGGGACTCAGCACATACGAATTTGGTGTAAGCAC
>JBKDHA010000175.1:0-31431 GCA_046335555.1 Bacteroidota bacterium | reverse complement strand
GTTCTGAATAAGTTTACATTCAAAATCACGACCCATGAACAAGACCTGTTTTGCATTCCTTTTTTTGCTCTTCGTTTTCGGAGAGTTATCGGCCCAGCAAAGCGAAAAGCTGATAACCGGCAATACAAATACGATTGCACTTGCTGTTGATTCTCTGCAAGCCGTAAGTTCAAGGCCTTCATCAAGCTGTTACGGAGCTGATCTAATCCAAACCCGCAAACGTGTCCCTGTAGATACATCGCAGCGGCTGGCTAATCCTACAAACGAAGAACCGCAACAGTTGAAGAAACGTGTTCCGGTGGATACATCGCAAAGGGTTGGAGCATTTGAATATGAATTAGCTGTTTTCCCAAATCCCGCTTCCGGCACACTGTATTTGCGCCATCTGCCCGAACAGACCACCGTGCGCTTATACAGCAGTTCCGGTCTTTTGATCCGCGAAGAACAGGCAACCGGAAATTCGTTAGATATTGATCTCAGCGCATTACCTGAAGGTGTTTATATACTTCAACTCACAGAACTGAATCAGGTGTTGAGGATTGTGCATACATTTTAAATGATTAATGGCTTTAGCAGATTCGTCTGCAAAATTGAGCCGTCAGTCGGAATTTCATTTTAAATAACTTACAAACAGAGAGCTTCGGGAAATTCATTTCCCGAAGCTTTTTAACTATATTTAAAATATTCTCCCAAACTGTTCAACCAATTGCTATTCGTATGTTCCGTAAGTTATTACTCACCGCTTGTCTGTCAAGTGCATTGCTGTCGGCTGATGCAGCCATTTTTACAGGAAAAGATGCGCAGAAAATTGTTCCCGGCACATCTAAAGTTGTAATTGACGATGTGCGTCAGACACTTGCTTTTGCTGTATTTCAGCAGCCTGTTGTTACATCTGCAGGTTATGATTTATGGCTGAAACAACTGCTGAAAACAGGTAACGAAACGCGGTTTGAACTGTATGCTCAGGAAACCGATAAATTAGGAATGACGCATTATCGTTATCGTCAACTCCATAATAATATTGAAGTGGAAAGCGGTGTGTATTTTGTACACACCAAAAACGGAGCAATTGTATCGGCCAATGGAGAATATTATTCGAATATTACTGCAGCCAATCAGGTATTGCTTACACGCACGCAAGCATTAACCGCAGCCGTGCAGCATACAGGCGCATCAAAATACAAATGGGAAACAGGAGAACTCAAACGCGAAGATGTGCTCAAAGAGGCTGCACTGCGCGTTTGCCGCAATCAGGTTGGACAATGGACAATTGCCTGGCGGATTGATGTTTTTGCACACGAACCCATTGGCCGCAACTGGGTGTTTGTTGATGCGTCAAACGGAAATTTAGTGACCAAACAGTTGCGCATGTATCATATTGATGTTACAGGCACAGCACAAACAGGCCACAACGGCACACAAACCATTACAACCGACAGTGTAAGCCCGGGCAATTACCGCCTCTACGAAAGCGGACGCGGCGGTGGCATTCACACTTTTGCACCCGGACCGGTTGAAGTAACAGATGCCGATAATTTATGGCAAGCCAATGCCGCTTTAGACGAATTTGCAACCGATGCACACTGGGGAACCGAAGTAACCTACGATTTTTTCAACTCACGCTATGGCCGTGTAGGACAAAATAATGCCGGGTTGCCGGCACTCTCACAGGTGCACGACGGTATGTATGTGAATGCATTTTGGAACGGAACCAACATGGCTTACGGCGATGGTGATAACGTAGATTATTTCCCGCTCACCTCGCTCGAAATTGTTGGTCACGAATACGCACACGGTGTTACAGAATTTTCGGCGGCATTGGTTTATGCCAATGAATCAGGCGCACTTAACGAGTCTTTTAGCGATGTGTTTGGGGCAGCTATTCGCTTTATCTACAGCCCAAGCGTGGCTTCGTGGTTTATCGGCGATCAGATTGTTCGCCCGAACAGCTCGGGAACTCCTTTCCGAAATATGGCCAATCCGAATCAGTTTCAGTGTGCCGATACTTACGGCGGAACATTCTTCAACAACGGCGATATTGTTCACTACGACAGCGGCATTCAGAACTACTGGTTTTATTTGCTTTGTCAGGGCGGTTCAGGTACCAATGATCTTGGCAATAACTTTAACGTGACTGCAATTGGCATGAGCGATGCTGTTGATATTGCCTACCGCAACCTTACTGTTTACCTTACACCAAACTCTACATTTCTGGATGCACGCATCGGCGCCGAACAGGCTGCGGTAGATTTGTTTGGAGCCTGCACACCTCAGGTTATTGAAACTTCAGATGCGTGGTATGCTGTAGGTGTTGGCGGTGTAAATACGTTTGTAGTTTCTGCATCTGGTGTAGCTGCTCCGGCAATCAGTTGTTCTGTTCCTGCAAATATTACGTTCACCAATACTTCGGGCAATGCCACTGTGTTTAACTGGGATTTTGGCGACAGCAGCCCGGCATCAACGCTGGCTTCGCCTACACATACTTACACGGCTGCCGGAACTTATACGGTAACACTAATAGCATCCGGAACAGGGCTTTGCTCGGGAATTGATACAACTACGCTAACGGTTACCGTCAACAACATTCCCGGTCCCGTTCCGGCAACCTGTACGCCTGCCACAGTAAACTATTGCTGCAATCAGGGAATTACACAAGTGCAGCTTAATACAATTAACTGGACTTCATCAAATGCTGCCGCTGGTTTCAGCGATTTTACCTGCTCCGACTCTACTCTGCTCATTGCCGGCGGTACTTACCCGATTACAATAAATACAGATCCCAACGGCGTTGCGCCGGAATATGTTGCTGTATATATTGATTACAATAACGACGGCGCGTTCTCTACAACTGAATTGGCTTACAGTACTCCGGCCGGATCACCAGCTTACCTCCATCAGGGCACAATCAATACACCTATTTCGGCCACACTGAATACTCGCCTGCGTATGCGTGTGCTTTCAGATGTAAGCGCGATTACTTCTTCATGCCAATCGCTGCAGCGCGGACAGGCCGAAGATTACATGGTTTATTTTGTAGCCAACACACAAGCGCCCACTTGTAATTTCACATCTAACATTACCACAATTCTGGTTGGTAACTCTATTAACTTCACTGATCTCTCAAACTTTGCCATTACCAATTGGAACTGGACGTTTACAGGCGGAACACCGGCAACTTCAACGCTGCAAAATCCTTCCGCAATTACCTACAATACGGCTGGTGTTTATCCCGTAAAATTGGTTGTTGCCAACTCATTTGGTAACGACAGTCTTACTCAGGTACAATACATTAATGTTGTTCAGGGACAAAATATTTGTCAGTCGCAATCATTAACTGCAAATGCAGGTTTGTTGTATGATTCGGGTGGTCCGAATGGCGATTATTCAGATAACCAAAACTGTTATTTCCTCATTACACCAGCATGCGGAACCAATCTCACGCTGAACATTGATATGCTGGATCTTGAGCTGAACTATGATTATCTGACCATCCGCGATGGTTCAAACGCATCAGCACCAATAGTTTTCTTCGATGATCAGATGCCAACAAATCCAACGTTTGTATCTACATCCGGCTCGTTCTACATTGTATTCACTTCCGATGTTTCGGTTACTTATACAGGCTTCCAGCTGAGCTGGTCATCAACACCGCTTGGCGTATCACCGGCACCGGCATTCAGCTTTGCCCCTGTTGCGCCTCAAAACCTCTTGCCGGTAAATTTCACTGATCTGAGCACCAATTCTCCAACACAGTGGACATGGAATTTTGGTGATAACACGCCTACATCGGCGCTGCAAAATCCATCGCATATTTACACGGCTCCGGGTGTTTACACAGTTACACTGCTTGCCTGCAACTGTGTTGGCTGCGATCAGACATTCCAAACGGTAACTGTATTGCCCAACGGAATTGCAGAAACACAATTGAATTTGCTGAGTGTTTATCCGAATCCGTTCAGCACACAACTCACATTTGAATTACCCGAAACAGTTGTTCCGGAACAGTTACAAATCCGTATTATTGACCTTGGCGGACGCTTAATCACAGACATCCAGCCGCAGCAGCATCGTTTTACTGCAGAGACACAACTCTCGGCAGGCGTTTACTTTGCCGAGGTATGGCAGAATGGACAGCGAGTACAGACAGTAAAACTGGTAAAGCAATAAACATTGAATTAAAAAAACGAAAAGGCTGCTGTTGAGGCAGCCTTTTTGCTGATCTTCATTGCCGAATACTGTAAACGATGAATCAGTTTATTCTGGATGCATACCGCAAACTTTCTGCGCTCGAAAAAGCAAAACTGAAACAAAGTTTTGCCGACTCGCCCAAAATGCTGCGGCTGATTGATCTTGTAGAGAAAAATGAAAAGAAGTTCCTGAATACCTATGAATCGGTTGTATGGGTGTATAAAGGAGCAAAAGAAGAGTTTGGCATATTACGCAATCGCTTTTTCAAACTCAGAAAAAAACTTGCAGAAACACTCGAAAAAGGTTCGGCGGCAATCCAGCATACAAGTATCGGGGTTGATCCTTTGCCGCTTGAAACAGAATTGATCAGGTGCCGAAAACTTATAGCCGACGGATCGTATATGCAAGCGGCAAAGCGTATTGAACGTTTGCACAGTGCATGCTATAAAGATCAAATTATAGAATTGCTTCCTGAAATTTTTCAGCATAAAATATTCATCGCGCAGTCGCTTAACCGAAAAGATGAATTTGAAAAGCTGTTTGCCGATTGGGAACTTGTAAACAAAGCGCATGCTGCATTGCTGGAAATGCGGATGATTTACAGGAAAATTCATGAACTCGTACAAATCACAGACTATGCTTTTATTGATAAACTTTACCTGAAGCTTCAAAAACTTGCAGCTGCAAATCCAGACTATCCCCGGCTGCGATTTTACTATCATTTTACGCGCTACTACTTTACATCAATGTATCGCGAAAATGTGACCGGCGATGTCCATCTCCATTTGCGGCGCTGCAATAAACTGCTTGAAAAGCATCCGGGAATGCCGGCCGGATTGTATGAATCGGGAGCTACTGCTGTTATTCACTTCCAGCTTTTACTGGCGCAATCGTCATTCGCATATCGGATAAATAACACCGAAGAAGCTTATCAGCTGCACACATCAGTTATCCAACTGATGGAGAACACGCCCGAACTCCGAAACCGGCGAAGTGATGCATTGTTTACCAACCTCATCAATTTTTCGCTGGCTACAGGTCGATACAAAGAGGCGCTGGAAACTTGCAACAAGCTGATGGAGTTTTATCGGGAACAAGGCATTCGCGACCGGCAGATGAATGTTTGGTTTGGGCGGCAGGAAGTGTATCAGTTTGCATGGCCACACCTGCTACCTGATAATTCGCAATTGATTTTCAGAAAAACAACTGAATACCTCAAGCAAATGAAGGAAATCGGTGATCCCCGTTATCCTCTTTATCAGATGATGGATGTAATCGCAAAAGTACAGTTTGGCAACAGAGCCGCCGGATTGCGCGAAGCAAATACGCAGGAAGTGAGGAAATCCTTTACAGCTTACGGATTTAGCATTTACAATGATTTGTTTGATGCCCTGCGCAGCGGCTGGACAATAGAAACAGAAGAAATGTTGCGAAAAAAGATTTCGGGATTAATAGAAAATGTAACAGATGCCAGCAGATCGCATACACTAAATACATTGTATGCACAGCTTAAATATTTTTCGCCCAAAAAATAACAGGTATAAAAAAGCGGCTGACTCATAGTTGAATCAGCCGCTTTCATTATACTTCGATTAATGTAAAACTATTTTTACCGGAGGCATTGCTGCTGTTGTATTTCGCAGGAAATAAACTCCTGCTGCAAACTGACTCACATCAGCCGTTAGTCTGCCATTTACTGTAAACAGAGCCACCTGCTTTCCACTTAAATCAAGCAACTCGAAATATTGCAGCGTATTGCCGGCAGTTGTTATTGTAATGTTTTCATCGGCAGGATTTGGATATACACCAAAGCTTTGCAGCACAGTTTCTTCAGCATCAGTACATACATCAACATAAACCTGTTGAGAAGCTGAGTTTGAACAGCCCAGCGAATCCGTCCAGATATAAAGTACCGTGCTGAATCCGATTCCGGCTGCAGCAGGATCAAAATTACCGGCTGATACGCCATTTCCGCTCCATGTTCCGCCAGCCGGTGAACCTCCGCTCAGCGCAAACGCATTTGAACTGATGCAGAAAGTATCCTGTGGTAAACTCAGTGTAACCTGCGGCAGCATATTCATAACCGTGATTACTGTAGCAGAAGTATCGCTGCAAACCGAATTTGAAACCACAACAGAGAAGTTACCGGAAGTATTTACAAGTATGCTTGATGAAGTTGCGCCTGTATTCCAGAGGTAACTGCCGCCACCTGAAGCGGTAAGTGTAACATTTCCGCCCTGACAAAAGCTGAGCGGGCCTGATGCCGTAAGTGTTGCAACCGGCGGAGCTAACACAGCAACCGTAACTTGTGCTGATGCAGCCGGACAACCCGCGCCATCGGTTACTGTTACACCGTAGTTACCGCTTTGCGATACGGTTATGGAAGCAGTAGTTGCACCGTTGCTCCACAAATATGAACTTCCGCTGCCTGCACTGAGCACAACCGAATCGCCGGTGCAAAACGTTAAGCTGCCTGAAGCTGTGACTTGCGGAATAGCCGGAACAAGAACATTTACTGTTGCTGTATCGGTTAGCAGTACTGCACCGCAGCCCGGCTGTGTAGCCTGAATGGTTAGTGTATTGTTGCCGGCAACCAACTGCGCAAGCGGAATGTTAAGCTGCAGGTTCCCTCCTGTTCCGGCTGCGGCATTACCAACAGCCTGTGAACCTGCAAAAGCCTGATAGCTCACACCAACCTGCGAAAGCTGTACAATAACAGCAGCAGTTGTAAGATTACTGCAAACACTGCTGCCACTGGTAATTAAAGAAGTCTGCACCGGCTGATTGAACACAGCCACAACAGGCGTGCGCGGACCAGCACAACCGGCAGCACTAATCAGCGCCACATAAAATGTATCGGTAGCTGTAATGTTGCTGATGGTAAAACTCGAATCGCTGTCGAGCACTGTTGTGCTGCTGGGCGAGTTGTACCAAGCATAGCTGCTTCCCCCTGTAGCTGTAAGCGTTGCATTGCCGCTGCCGCAAACCGTATCGGCTTGCACAATTGCTGCACCGGGGAGCGGATTTACAACCACCTGCTGCAATTGCGGCGAAGAAACACAACCATTCGGATTGGTAATAACAAGCGAATATATACCGCTATTTGCCACAGTTACATTGGTTAGCGGAGCCGGAACAGCTTGTGTAGCGGTATAACTATTTGGCCCGCTCCACTGGTAAGCAGCACCTGCAATTACAGGCGAAGAAAGCTGAAGCGTACTGCCTTCGCAAAGCGGATCGTTGGTAAAAGCTACACTGCCTTCATTAAAGATGGTCATGATTTCATCGTTGTTGAGCGCACGGTTGTAAACAATTACATCGTCAAATGCGCCCAGCCACGTTGCATTTCCATTTCCATCGCTCTGACTGCCGAACTTTACATCAACCGTATTGTTGGTAATGCCGTTAGGATCAGTTCCAGTGGCGGTAAGCACGCCATTCTGATAAATACGCAACTGATTGCCGCTGTACACGCAAACAATGTGGTGCCAAACATTAAACGGAACATCAGCATTACTGTTAATGGCATTGCCCGATGATACTCTCCAGCGCACGCGGTTTTCCTGCTGCTGGCTGGCCGGGTTCCAGTAATTGTCAACTGCAACATACAAGCCACCTGCAAAACCGCTCCACTTGTTCAGCAGCGGACTGTAGAATCCCCAGTTTCCGGGTTGCTGCTTTACCCACATTGATATTGTGACCTGATTTGTAAGTGCATTGTATTCCGAATTTGTAGCATTGTTCATATACAGAAACCCGCCGTTACTGGTCTGATAAGCATTGTTTGCTGTATTAAACCTGTCGGTTGCAGCGCTGCCTGTTCCGTAAATAAACATCGGATTTCCTGCCCCGCTCGAATCGGTATTGCCTCCGTTTACAAAATTGAGGCGCATAATTTCTCCGCTGTATAAATCAACAGCCGGTGCTGTGGCATAATTAACGGTTGCAGTAACTGCGGTTCGTCCGCTTTCGCAAGTACCGTTAAAGATGGAAACATAAAATACAGTGGTTACAGAAACTGTTGGTGTTGCAAAATTTTGTCCGGTAAACAGCACCGGTCCGCCCGAAGCATCTGCATACCAGCGATACACCGAACCCACGCCCGCGCCCGAAGCCGAAAGTGTTACTGAACCCGGTTCACACCGCGAAGCACCAATTCCGGTTGGAGTGAACGATGCATTGAGCAGCGAAACCTGCACCGGCGCAAGCGTTGAAGCACATCCGGTGGCCGGATTGGTTGCAATGATCTGAAAACTTGACGCGGCTGTTATTGTGCCGGTAGTGAAAAACAAACTATCGCCGTTGCCGCTTTGTGCAGCGCCCACATTCGTAGCCGCAGGTAAAAGCTGCAACTGATACGAAATGCCGGGCTGCGAATTAAGCAGGATAATTTGCGCTGCTGTGTTCGTACATGTGCTTGCCGGATTAGTTTGATAGGCCAGTGCAAAGGGCTGCTCACCGGTAAGCTGCTGCACTTCACCTGCTGTGAGTGAACGATTGTAAATGCGCAAATCATCATACACGGCATTAGCATACGCATCAGCAACCCAGGGCGAACGGCCAATGTAATTGATAGTACGCACCACATTGGCAGGAGTTGATACAGCGCCGCTGGCCACCTGCACGCCATTGAGATACAAAATTGCCGTGCCGTTGCTCCATGTGGCTGTAATGTGCTGCCAGCGATTGATGGCGGGAGATGCTGGTACGGTTACCGTTGGCCCATTTGTAGTTCCAACATTTACCACAAGCGCTTGTCGGCCTGATGTTCCGTTGGTAAGTCCAAGTAAAATATTATCTGATGGTGCTCCGTTTGAAAAGTCGATGATACGCGACCAGTTATTGTAGCTGCGTGCATAAAACCAGCAACTGATCGTAAACTCACTTCCGTTAAAATACGTTGCGTCGGGTAAATCTATGTAGTCATTGACCCCGTCGAAACTCAGTGCGCTGTTTGGATTGCCGAAACGGTCGGCGGCAGCAGTAGCACCGAAAATAGTACCGTTGTAGTTGTTGCCGCTTACATCATTGGCATTACCGTTCATGGGATAATGCGCTACTAAACCAGTGTTGAGCGACGAAGCAAGTGTTTGCGTTTGACCAATGTTGAGCGGTTGCGGCAATACGGTGGTTGTGGTGGTAAACGTGCTGCTGCAACCATTTACAGAAATGGTAAGCGTATAAGTTCCGGAAGCAGCAACGGTAGCCGAAGTAATTTGCGGGTTTTGAACAGCAGCCGTAAAACCATTGGGCCCGCTCCACGAATAAGTTGCACCAAGCACCCCCATAGATGTCAGCGAAAGTGTGCTGCCTGCACAAAGTTGAGCAGGAGAAGCAATAGGCCGCAGTTCCAGATAATAGTTCATTGCTGCAGAACCGTTAATATCATTCCAGAAACCGGCGGAGTTCATGCTGCCGAAATCTTCATTACCTGTATTATTTGGCTCTCCCGCATTCCAGTTGGTGTACGTAACAGGGATGCCGTTTACCCATTGGAAATTACCCTCTGTTACCTGATCTGTAAAACCAATTAAGCTAATACCGCCATTCAGGTTTCGGGTAAGGTAAGCGTTGGTGGTTGCATCAGGTATTACAACCAAATGGCCGCCCAGCGCGGAGCATGCCGCCTGTGCATTGGGCCAGGTTTGAGTACCTGAATAGAAATAATAAAAATGCCTGTCGCCAAGCGATCCTGCATAACGGTAATTGGCCGGAGGCGCTACATTGCCAATTGTTCCGTTTACGGCTAATGTACTTGCCGAAGCTGCGCCTGTTGCCAAAGGCATACTGCTTCGCAAACGAACGCGGTATTGTGTTCCGGAAGGCACACCGGCCGGAATGCGAAAGCGCAATTGCCCGGAAGTGTTCTGACTGTTTACACTGCCCAGTTCGGCGGCCGAGTTAAATGTACCCGCCAGATCCGATAATTCAAGTGTGAAAGCATTACCGGCAAAAAGAGAACCCGTTACACTGTAATTTACCGAAAGCGAATCGCCGGCACAGAGTGTTGAGGGCGAAACACTGGTTATGGCAATTGTAGCCGGTACAGGCTGAGCCAGCGCCGTAATTTCCTGCTGATTTATTGCACTATTGTAAACACGGAAATCATCAAGAGCTCCGTTTAAGGCATACCAGTTGGTAAAAAAACGACCAAACATAAGCGGACGATTATTCATTGTGCCAAAGTTGGGCGCTCCGGCAACAGTAGCTACCAGCACACCGTTTATGTACATGCGCTGTTCGGTGGCATCCATAACGTAGCAGTAATGCAGCCAATTGTTGACCGTATATGCTGGTGTAACTGCTACAATTGAAGGCATGCTTACATTGCCTACACTTGTGGTAAGATTGCTGCCTGAAAGACTGGCATACGCAAATAATCCACCGCCGGCATCGCCGTCTTTGGCATACAAACAATGATTGCCGCCGGCAACCGGATTCCCGAACCCGTTTGAAGCAACATCACTGCTGACGCGAAACCAGCACGAAAAAGTGGCCGCAGTTGTAAACTGAAGTGTTGGACTGTTGTTAACCTGTATGCGCCCCTGACTCGAATAACCGCCAAAACTTATTGCCCCGAAGGGATTACCGTTGCGGTCTGGAATATACCAGGTGTTATTGTAGGCTGTACCGTTGTTATTGTTGCCACTGAAATCGGCCACAGAATTATCGAACGGATAATACGCTACAAGTCCTGATGATAAATTAACTTGCGCCGAAAGTGTTGCCGCCGCAAAAAGCAGCGTAAACAGCATAGGTATTGATTTGAATTTTGCTTTCATGTCTGATCTGATTTTTATCAGTGCGTTACAAACTTACAGCCACCGTTTTCAACGGCTGAAATCAATGCGATTAATATTCTATTATATCAGTATTTCAATGGTGAACTAAAAGAAGTGATTGCCCTGTTTTACAAGCATTTCAGCGGGTGTGTAATGTGAACTCACACGAATGTATTTTAAACTGCCGGAGATCAGTAACCGCGCTGATGAATATCATGTTAATGCGGCAGCTCATTGGCGTACATTGCAGGAAAGAAAAAACACAAAGCCATGAAAACACTACTTGCACCAACCGATTTTTCGCCCGCAGCAACAGCCGCTGTTGATTATGCCGCCGAATTAGCTTACCGCAGCGGAGCAAGGCTTGTGCTGCTTCATGTGTTTCATATTCCGGTTCCGGCATCAGAGTTTCCGCTTGCCCTGCCCTCCCTTTCCGAACTTGAAGAAAGCAACATCAAACACCTGAAAAAGGAAGAAGACCGGTTACAAGGCAAATACCATGATGCGCTGAAAATTACTTCGCTGGTACGCTGCGGACTTGCTGTTGATGAAATTACAGCTGCTGTAAACGACGAAAAGGCAGATCTTGTGATAGCCGGAATGCAGGGTGGCGGCTTTGTACGCAGGCGTTTGTTGGGCAGTGTTACCACTGCTCTGATTCAGCAACTTGATTGCCCGGTGCTGAGCATTGATTCCGAACAAAAATTTATGCTGCCCGAAAAAATTGTTGTGGCCTGCGATTTCGGCTTTCTGGCAGATACAACTGTGCTGAAACCGGTGCTTGAATTGCGGAGTATGTTTGGCGCGCACCTGCTTTTGCTCCACATAAAAGATAATCCCGAACAAGCAGAAATGGCTGGCGAGTTAGCAGAAAAGCTAAAACTCGAATTAAAACTGCACAGCATCCCGCACAGTTGGCACACGCTGCACAGCGAAGATCTTGCAACCGCTCTCAATGCATTTGTTGATGCCGAACAAGCTGGCTGGTTGGTCATGATGCCGCGTAAACACAACTGGCTCACACGACTTGTGCGCGAATCGCATACGGCTGAAATGGCTTTTAAGAGTCATGTTCCGCTGATGGCGGTTCATGCGGAGTAAAAAAAATAAACGGGACAAAACAACCAACAAATCATTTTAAACAAATCCGAATCGGGAGCCTCATTCGTACAGCCACATTTCTGCCATTCATTTTGCCGGGAATCCACTTCGGCATTGATTGGATGGCGCGGATAACTTCCTGATCAACTAATTCAGAACCATCGCCCCTTTTAACAACGATATCTGCGATTGTTCCATCAACATCTACAGTAAATTCGATTATTACTGTTTGAAGTGAGCCTGTTGTTGATACAGAATCAGGATAACGAAGGTTGCGTGATAAATAATTCAAAAAAGCAGATTCTCTGCCGGGAAACGAAGGCATTTCTTCTGCAAAACTGAGCGGATTTTGACGAGTACCCAATTCAACAGTATCAACTGATTCCGCATGTACGGTGATCTTATCAGTTACATTATTCGTTGCCAAACATATTTCTGCAGAAGGATTTACCGGTTGCCAATAACTATTGACATCAGTTACACATAATAATGCACAAAATGCAAATCGGGCAATGTTTAGCATCTTGAAGCTAGTTATTGACTGAATATAGAAATAACAAAATGATTCGTCTTTTATTGTTTTGAATTCAAGTTGCTACAAAGTTATTTCAGCACAAAACGCACAGGTAAACTCATGCTTACAGTAATTGGTTTACCCTCCATGCTACCAGTACTCCAGTTAGGCATAAGGCTGATTAAGCGGAGTGCTTCACCCGAAAATTCCGGTACCTCCGGAACTGACTTCGAAATTTTCTCATTTGAAAGTGATCCGTCTTTATTTACCTCAAATGTAATATAGACAGTACCTTGTTTACCGGCATCTCTTGCTGACATTGGATATCTGACGTTATTTTGAAGGAAAATTTGTAATCCTCCTTCTCCGCCGGGGAATTCAGGCATTTTTTCTGCAAAGCAAAGCGTGTTTTTATACTCTCGTGGCGGTGGTGGTGATGCAGGTGGAGTTTGAAATTTCCCTAAAGTTGTATCAACAGTTGAAGGTGATTTAAATGCGCCAATATTCTCATAGTAGATACCAATGTATTTTCGGCATGCATCAATGTAATAATCATATTCAATCGGTGGAATATCGATTTTGATGAATGAATTATACCGATGAGTTTGATCAGGTATTCCATTTTTCCAATTAATAGTTTCCATTAACACGCCCCGCCAGTTGTAAAGCAACCAATTCCCGTCAGGTAAATTATTGGAATACTGAATAATGCCGAGTGTATCAGCATTAGCTTGCGTAAAGTGTATTGCAGAGCCATTAAGTAGCCCGGCTTTGTATTGATAAATGGATTGTAGTTTTCCGTTTTTCTGAAATCTGGTTTCGGTACCATCTTTCAGACCATTCAGGTAGTTTACTTTACCGGCAATTTTATCAGCATTGCAAAATTTACCAACCCATTCGCCTGTCATTTTACCTTTAACTACTTTGCCCTTCCAGCAAATGTTTCCGTCGGTAAACGTCGAATCCTTAGGTGTTTGTGCATTTAACTGTAAGGCAAAGAAGCAAATGTAACAGTATGCGAGAAGTATTTTTTTCATGATGAGGTTAGTTGTTTTAACAGATAACAAATATCGAAAAAATGTTTAGGTTATGTTCCGCTGTTGGCGGTGCATGCGGAGTGAAGAGAGTCAAATTAACATGCAAATAGATCTACTTCAATATAAATTTTATTGGGAGTAAGATTCGTACTTTAATTGGATTACCGTTAATTGATGCTGGTGTGTATGGAGGAAATAAAGTCACAATACGTATTGCCTCTCCTGCCAACTCCGGTACTTTTTTTTCAATTCCGCTACTGGTATGAACTATTTCTTCGTTAGAAATAGTCCCGTCTTTATTAATAATAAAAGTAATGTAAATAGTACCCTTTCTTCCTGTCTCTTTAGCAGAAATTGGGTATATAACATTATTTTGAAGAAGTTTCATCATTTCAGTTTCTCCTCCAAGATATTCAGGTAATTTAGCAGATGAATCGGTAATTTCTGATGTAAAATAAACCTTAGATGTATCAGTAGTTGATGTATCATTTACTGCTGAAGGGAAATCAATTTGATTAACGTAATATATTCCAATATATTTTTGTGCAATATTTAAGTATTTTTGATAATCTGTAGGAGGTAGTTTGATACGAGTAAATTTTGCAAAAGGGGAGCCAGTTTCAATCTGATTGTTTTTGATGTAAATTGTTTCAATTTGTTTTCCCCTCCAATTAAAAAATCTCCATTCCCCTTCTGGTGCATCGTTATTATAATTAATTACTGCTAATGTATCGGCAGTAACGGGTGTAAAATGTATAATCCGGCCATTTATTTTATCTTGAGCATAGGTATATATAGACTGAAGCTTCCCGTTTAGCTGATAATGTGTTTCAGTGCCTTCTTTTTTCCCCGCCAAATAAAACGTTGATATTTTCTTAATCCCGGTTTCGCAATCGGTAGCTATCCACTCGCCGTTTTTTTTCCCATTTTCTTTTTCACCTTTCCAGCAAATGTTCCCGTTGTTAAACGAAGAGTCTTTTACAACATGTGCACTCAATTGAAATGAGCAGAAAAATATACTGAAAGCAATGAGATAATTAATTTTCATACCGAGGTTAGTAATGAGGTTTCGACAAAAATACTAAAAGTAAAACACGGTCTAAACTGCTGCATAAAAAGATGCCGCTTTCCAAACATTGTTATCTTTACCCTCCACACTATTCGCCAGCAGCAGTGCAAAAAACAATTCTCGTTGTAGTGGGCACCCGCCCCAACTTTATAAAAGTTACCCGTTTTCGCGAAGTGGCGGCACGTTATCCGCAGTTTACGCTGAAGATTGTGCACACCGGCCAGCATTTCGATGAGAAAATGGCTGATGTGTTTTTCCGGCAGTTTGGACTTGTGCCCGATATTTTCTTAGACATTCCGCAGGCATCACCCAACACGCAGATGGCCGAAATTATGCTGCGGCTCGAAAAGGTGATTTTGGCCGAAAAGCCTTCGCTGATTATGGTTCCGGGCGATGTAAACAGTACTCTGGCTACTGCAATTACTGCAAACAAAATGGGGATTCCGCTCGCGCATATCGAAAGCGGGCTCCGTAGTTTCGACCGCACCATGCCTGAGGAATTTAACCGCCTTTTGGCCGACGAGCTTTCGGATATGCTGTTTGTAACCGAACAAAGCGGGCTCGATCATCTGGCAAAAGAAGGAAAGCCAGCATCACGCATCCATTTTGTGGGCAACACCATGATTGATACGATGGTGAAATTTGCAGCCGAAATTGATGCCTCACCCATTCTCGAAAAACTGGGCACAAAGCCCGGCGAATTTGTGCTCATGACCATGCACCGCCCGGCTACAGTTGATACTCCCGAAGGGCTGCGCAAACTTCTCAGTCTGCTGAGGTATGTAACAGCAAAGCGGCGTGTAGTTTTCCCCATCCACCCGCGCACCGTAAAAAACATGCGCGAAGCCGGATTAGAAAGCGAATTTACAAAGCTTGACGGACTGTTGCTTACAGAGCCGCTCGACTACTTTGCATTTCAGAAATTGGTAAAAACCTGCAACTTCATTCTCACCGACAGCGGCGGCATACAGGAAGAATCAACATTCCTGCAAGTGCCGTGTCTTACACTCCGCCCCAATACCGAGCGGCCGATTACTGTTACCCTCGGCTCAAACGAACTCCTGCCTTTTGACCTTGAAGTTATTGCCGACCGCATTGCCGACATCGATAACGGCAAATTTAAACGCGGAGAAATTCCCCCGCTTTGGGACGGAAAAGCAACAGAACGGATTTTTGAAGTGTTGAATCGCATGATCTGATGCAAAATTCATTTACAGAAAAAGGGCATTCACTAACCGGATGCCTTTTTTTAATGCCCAGGAATGCCTAAAACTTATTATGTAAATCAGAGCTGTTAACAACTTAACTATCCTGTTGCTTTTCACAAACACAACAAGATGTTTTACCGCATGAATTGTTTTTTGCGAATCAATAAACGCATTTCACATCACGAAAAATGAGTTTGGCTCAATTCTGCTCTTTTTTACTGAGTCAATTTCCTTGACGTTTATATTACCCTGTTGCTTTTTTAAATTGATGAAATCGACTTAGTAAGTGAGTTAAAATCAGTTCAGTGTTGTGCTGCCAAAAAGTGCTTTCAAAAACTGGCATCCGAATTTTAGTTAGCAGCTTTTTATACTTGCACCCAGTAACAACCCTTATACCCTACACATCATGTTTTCATCTGTCAAACGGAGTTTACTCCGCTCTGCTTTGCTCTGCATATTGTTTATGCTGACGCAAATCCCTATTTTAAAGGGACAAACCATCGACAAAAAGTATGTTGATGGTGTAATTCACCTAAAAATTAAGGACGAAAGTAACTTAATTCTACGCAGTCCTGAATCGACCGGCGACGGGCCGCTGACAAAAGTATTTAAACAATACATGGTTTATCGGGTCGAACGGCCTTATCTGGCGCTTAAAACTTCGCGGTTCGACCGATGGTACAAAGTGTATTTTTCAAACACAGCCAAAGTTGATGAGTTTATTAAGGCGCTTTCAACACTTAAAATAGTTGAACTGGCTGAGAAACTTCCAATAATCAAAAGCTTTCAGGCTCCCGGACTTCCCAACGATCCTGCAGTACAGCCGGGTGCAAATCCCTCGCAATACTCGCTTGCACTTATACAATCGTATGGGGCATTTGTAACGCATCAGGGAACACAGGCAACACGAATTGCTATTGTTGATGATGCTGTACAGTTTACACATCCTGATTTGATTGGGAATGTGTGGACAAACATTGCCGAACAGAACGGAACTCCGGGCGTTGACGACGACAACAACGGTTACATTGATGATATTCACGGCTTTGATGTTGCCGACAACGATGCAGATCCGCTGCCACCCTCTGCACGGGCCAATTCAAACGTATTTGCACACGGCACACACTGCGCCGGTATAGCAGCAGCCAGTACAAACAATGCAATCGGAATTGCATCATCAGGCAACAGCTGTTCTTTTATTGCTGTAAAATGCACCAATGACAATACATTGAACCCATCAGCAATGAACAGCCCTTACGAGGGCGTTACGTATGCAATAGCAGCGGGTGCGCAAGTCATTTCAATGTCGTGGGGAACAACGGTTCCTACTCAATTGAGTTATGAAATTATTGCCCGTGCCCGCTCATTGGGTATTATCCTTGTTGCTGCAGCCGGTAACCGTAATGATGATGTATTTAGTTATCCGGCAGCTTATGGTTCGGCCAGTGCATTTACACCCAACCCACTTTTTCCCGGAATTCCGCATCCAATGAACAGCCTGGTAATTGCCGTAGCTTCATCTGATCAAAATGATGTGCGCTCGTCTTTTTCTTGCTATGGTTCATGGATTGATATTATGGCGCCCGGAAGCAGCATTTACAGCACAGTTCCTAATAATGACTATGCATTCAAAGACGGCACTTCAATGGCTTGTCCGCTTGTTGCCGGTGTTATGGGCTTAACCCGCTCTTACAGTCCGACATCAACTGCCGATCAGATTATTAATTGTGTGCTGAGTACAGCTAATAATGTATATCAGCTCACCGGCAACAGTAATTTTAACGGACAGTTGGGCAGCGGACGTGTTAATTCGCTGGCTGCATTAAACTGTTTGTGTTCGCCTGCAAATGCTGTAACCAATTTAACCATTACCGATGCAGCCGGTGCTCCGTTGCCCGCTTCGTATAATCTTGGAAGCACATTTACATTTCGTGCCAATGCTACACTCAGCGGCACAGCAAACTATCAGTGGTTTATAAATAATCAACTTCAAACATCGAACGCCAATCAGCTCTCGCTTACGTTTACAGCAATAGGCACACAAACTGTTGGCGTAAGGGTTGGCAACACCAATGCCGCTAACTGTTCGGCTTTGCTTACACAAACTGTAAATGTGGTATGTCCGCTCGATGTTGCCTTCACCGCATCGTCAACGCAAGTACTTCCCGGCGCATCAGTAACGTTTACCAACACGAGCACGGATAATCCGGCTGGAGTAATCTACACTTGGCTGCGCGATGGTGTTCCCGTTACATTAGGTGCAGGCAATGCGCTGTTGTTTCCCACTGCAGGACGTTATACAATTACACTTCAGGCGGAGGCTTCGTTTGGCGGCAATGCTTGTACCAATACATTTTCTCTTGCTATAAACGTAGGCATGTGTGGCGTAGCACAACCCGAATTCAGCCGCTGGCATTTCCCTAATGGCGAAGAGTTGCGGTTTAACCCACCTGCGGTTACTCCGGCACCTGCGGGATATAGCTGGAATATTGGAGGAATGAATGGGGTTGTTTTTAATGAAGGAAACGCTTCAATTACAGATAGAGTTAGTGGAAATACCTTAATCGCAAGTCATAATGGCCGAGCTTTAAATAACCCAAGTAACGGTGCTGTTGCACAGACACTGTTTGCCGGTTTCCCAAATTTATGGTCAAGTAGCCAATCCGTATTATTGCTACCACACCCAAACCAACTAGTTAATCCTAATGTATATTTTGCCTTTGTAAGCGGATCTACAGACGATGGAATTGGTGTGAATTTATTTTCATTTACCTGCATTAATGGTGTCGTTTCCAATTTTCAGGGACCGAGAACTATTGTTAGTGGTCGTGGTCCCGAATGCCTTAATGCTACATTGAATTGTGATGGTACCGGTTATTGGATATCAACGTTGGAACCCGATCCATTACAACTTCCTGTTTTACAAACTAAAAATATTGTAATTTTTGGAATTAATCAAAATACACCTGTGTTCCCGACTCTTACTGACCTCAACATAACTACTTATCAATCTGGAATTAATTTCACATCACCCAATTCGATATCGCACATGAGATTTAGTGCGGATGGAAGATACCTAGCGCTAAGTTCTCATTTTAATAATGGCCTTGTAGTTTATAATTTTAATAATTCCACTGGACAAATTACTTCAACTTTTGCCAATTACTCGTTGGCTTCAGCAACTGATGTAACCTCACCTTTATCAAGACCTATGGCGCTTGAGTTTTCACCAAATGGCAGGATATTATATGTTGTTCATCCAAATTCATCAAGCAGCAGGTTAAGTCAAATCGATTTGAATTCTCCGCTAGCAGTAGGAGTGAATCCATTTATAATGACAATCCCAGCGAATGCCGGAGGTATTCAAATTGCCCCAGATATGAGGTTATACTACAGGGGGCTTGACTATACCCATATCGGAATAATCCGTTTCCCTGATATAATTGGTATTGGGTGCGGCAACTTGCAACAGGGTTTGGCTATTTCCACAGCTGCTATTTACGGAATGCCCAACGTAGTTAGTTCCTCATACGTACAAGGCCGCGCATTGATAAGCGGTGTAACCACTATATGCGGCACAGGACAAACACTGCGTTACACAGGTCCACGCAATTGCGCCAATCCAACCTACGCATGGTCAATAGTTTCTGGTCCGGGGCAAATTGTTGGTAGCGCAACCGCTGCCGATGTTGATGTACGCCCAACCGGAGCAGGTTCAATTGTATTGCGGCTCAGCTATACTACGCGCTGCGGAACTGATGTGAATGATGTTACAATCCGCGTTTCTGCAGCAGCTAATCAGGTGGCTATTACACCTGCAAATCCCAATATCTGTTTGCCGGGTGCTGTAACACTTAACGCTACTTCCGGTTTTGCATCATATCTCTGGAGTAATAGTTCAACCGCAAGCAGCATCAATCCGAATCTTGCAGCAGGAAGCACACCGGTTACTTTTTCAGTAACAGCTACAGATGCTGCCGGTTGCACAAGTACTGCTTCGGTAACGGTAAACGGACAAACAGCAGGAACGCCGGTATGTACATTGCCTGCAACTATCAGAGCCTGCGAAAACTTTAACGGAACAACACTTGATGCAGGTCCCGCAGCAAGCTGGCTCTGGGATAACAGCACCACCAGTCAAACCCGTACCGTTTTTGCATCGGGGACTTACTGGGCAACGATAACCAACGTCTGCGGAAACTTTGTAACCTGCAGCACAACAGTTACACTAAACCGATTGCAACTTGCAACAACCGTAGTTAGTCCGGGCTGCGGTGAAACTAAAGGCAGCATTTCAGCAACCGTTACCGGAGGTACACCGCCCTACTCGTTTACGCTGCCTTCGGCACAAACAAGTACTACGGGTAGATTCAATTTCACATCGCTGGCTCCGGGGACTTATACTGTTTCCGTAACCGATGCATCGGGATGTATAGCTGAGGTAACTGCAACAATTTTAGCGTCTGCCGGAAGTTCATTAACTGTTACTCAAGAAGTTGTTCCAGCAGGATGCAGCTCGAGTTCAAGTACGGGAAGTGTTGTACTCAACGTAACCGGAGGCACACCCAATTTTAGTGTTACTGGATTCCCAAATGCTCCGGTAAGTTCTTCAACAAGTCAAATCAGAGTCTCGCAACTTGCTGCAAATACTTACACAATGGTTGTGACCGACCAAAACGGTTGTAAGGAAGACGTAAAAGTCGAAATTCCAAACGTTGATTTTAAAATAACCGCTACAACCGTTGCTCCTTCATGCAACGGCGCGCGAGACGGAGCAATCAATTTCAATGGAACATCACTACCGGCAGGAACTGTTGTAACATATACTCCACTTGTAGTGCAGGCGGTAGTTGGTGCTAACACAATCAGCAATCTCCCCGCCGGAACGTACACCGTTACAGCTACCACGCCTGAAAGATGTGTGCGCACTACAACTGCAACCATTCAGAATACACTTGTGAGTTGCTGTCAGGCTTCGGAAGTAAACAGCGGTTATACCCGCTTTACAACCACAGCGCAGCAAAATGTGACAACAAGCCGCAGCTGGGGTGGGAAAATCTACATCCCCGATAACGTTACGATTACTGTAAATGCCAATGTTACGCTCGACATTACACAAGCCGATGTAGTGTTTGGCAACTGTGCCCGTATTGTGTTTCAAAACAATGCACGCGTGCGGGCAAACAATTCTACATTCCGTGCTTGCAATCCGTTTGCTTCGTGGCGTGGCTTCGAATTTGCTGGCAACGCAACAGGCGTAATCAGTAACTGTATTTTTAAAAATGCAAACTGGGCATTAGCCTTCACGAGTGTATTGCCAGAATTCACGAGTCATATTCGTGTCGAAGATAATTCCTTCCTCAATTGTGATATGGGCATACGTTCAAACGGAACTACAATTGCGGGCAACATTACCGGCAATACTTTCCGAATTGACAATATGAGCATAACCTGGTGCGAAAGAGCAAGAGGTTATACCGGTATATCATTGGCGGGAGCAACAAACACCGGAGCCATTTCGCTAAACAATTTTATATCGGTAAATACAACCGAAAGAATGAACGGAATTGTTAGAATTGGCGGCGAAGGTGGTCGGATTGTTGGGAATACCTTCATTGATCAAAACTTGAGTATTCTAGTCTCAGGAACAAACAATGTTTTACTCGAAGACAATTCTGTAATCATTTCGCGTCAGTTGCCGAATTCACCAGCTGCAAGTGTTTTCTGGTCAATATATATATATGAATCAAAAAACGTGCGTGTGTTTGGCAATAGCTTACAAAACCTGCGCCCTGCTTTACAGGAAAGAGCTCAAACAATTGCTATCGAAACTACAAAATCGGCAGCTGTTCAGCTTTGGGGTAACCATATCCGCGGCTATCATATTGCAATTAATTTCAGCGATAACAGTGAAAGCCGTATTGTATCAAATACTATTGAATACGCAGTTAGGGCAGGAATTGCGTTGAGCAACGGTAAAGGCAACAGTGTTTCCTGTAATCAGATTACACTCGAAGGCACTGAGATGCAACGTACAACCGGCATCCGCTATACCGACAATCAGCCGGGAAATAACGATGCGCAGCACCGTATTACTTCAAACTGCATATTGGGTGCCGATACTGCTCTTTCGATGCTTGACATGGTGCAGGAAAAAGAAAGTGCAACAGCCCTGCCCTACATTGCCAACAACTACCTGTACAATTACAAAATGGTTGGCTTGTACAGCAACGGTATGAATGGTGTTCTCGGAACCGAGCAGCAAGGCGAAAAAGCGGGACGCAATACATTTGCAACATCCTGGTTCAAAACCATTGATATTGAATTCCAACCCAATCCGTTAACCGGAGGACAGCTTATCGGCGACGGCAACTACTTTACGCACAGCAGTCCAATTCTTATTAATACAATAATGAATTCGCTGAATACTTCGGCTTCCAATGCCGGTTGCGGACATCAGTTGTTTACCGACGATTACACACCGCCGGCTTACAACAATGAATGCCAGCCTAACTAGAACTCATCTCAAAATTATCCTTCCGGATTTTCCACGGCGTCTTTTTTGATCTGGCTTCACATCCTTTCTTGCCCAGAGTCCACAACTATGCGCTGCGAAATGATATTCGCCATATCAAAAAATACTTGGAAAAATCTCGAAAAACAATTTTGAGATGAGTTCTAATTGATTTAACTGTTGCCAGAACACCCGGAACCGAATACTGTTCCGGGTGTTTTGTTTTTTGATGGCAGAATGCCGCGCGGTTGTTATCTTCGTTTCCTGAAAACCGCGCCAACCGCCACAATGCTTTACCTCACCTTCAACGATGCGCCTTCGGGTATTTATGCCGGACAGGTGATTGATGTTTGCCGGTTTGTAAATAAACATACCCCGGAAAAACTGCGGTTGGTAGCATTTGTTTCGCTGCGCGGCTTTGGTGAAGCCCGGCAAAAAATAAAATCCAAACTTCCTGATGCAATTGTGCTGCCAATGGTGCCGAAGGCGAAAAACTGGAAGCTCAACGGTTTTGCATTCAGGTTAGTATGCCGGTTTACCGGTCAAACCGAGTGTATGGCCCGCGGACCTTTTGCAACAGCACTTGCGCTGCGCGCCCGCAAAAAAGGTGTACTGAAGAAAGTGATTTTCGACGGGCGCGGTGCTTATGTTGCCGAACTGCAGGAATACAATGTAATTCCTGACGAAGCCGTGAAACGCGAAATTCCTGCCATTGAGCGCGACTGCGTGCTGCACAGCGATAAGCGTCTGGCGGTTTCGGAAGCATTGGTGAATTACTGGCGCGATAAATTTGGCTACACCGGCCAAGCGCACCGCGTAATTCCCTGCACACTCAACAGCAGCACAACCTTTACACCAATTACTGAACGCGCAGTAACCGAAGCCCGTGCCTCACTCGGCATTCCGGCTGATGCCTGTGTGGTTGTTTATTCGGGCTCTGCAGCCGGCTGGCAATCGCTTGATGATTTCGGAACGCGCATGCTGCCCTTGCTTGAAGCCGATGAAAAACTGCATCTGCTGCTGCTCATAAAAACTGTGCCCGGTACATTTGCACCGCTCAAAGCCTTCCCGAAACGCGTGCACCAACGCTGGCTGCCACCCGAAGAAGTAGGCAGCGCGCTCACCGCAGCCGACTGGGGCTGGATGCTTCGCGAAGACACGGTGACTAACCGCGTTGCTTCGCCGGTGAAATTTGCAGAATACTTAGCCGCAGGATTACAGGTTATTATTTCCGATCATCTCGGCGATACAACTGCATTTGTGCAAAAACACAACTGCGGCATTGTTGCCGGAAATACGCCCCTGCCCGCTCCTGCTCAACTGCAAATTGAAACACGGAAAAATATGCAGGAGCTTGCCCGCCTGCATTTCACAAAAGAAACATACATTGCTGCTTATACCGATCTGCTTGCATGAAAATAGCGCTGCTTACCGATGGAATTTTCCCGTATGTGGTTGGAGGAATGCAACGCCATTCGTTTTACCTCTGCAAATACCTGGCGCAGCAAGGCCATCATGTGGAACTTTATCACATGAACCAAAGCAGTCTCGATAGTTCAAAACTTGATGTGTTTACGCCTGAAGAGCGCATGTACATTCGCGCTTATGAAGTAAAATTTCCGACCAAAGGCAAAAGTCCGGGGCATTACATTCGAGAGTCTTACGAATACTCGCGGCGTGTATTCAAATCCTTTAAAGAAAACAGCAGCGATGTTGATTTTATTATTGCCAAAGGATTTGCGGGCTGGGAACTCTTGCATCAGAAAAAAGAAAAAGGATTCCGCTGTGCGCCTGTTGGCGTTAATTTTCACGGATACGAAATGTTTCAGCGTCAGCCTTCATTTCTTTCATTCGTTCAGGCAAAGTTTCTGCTGCAAACTCCGGTTAAGTATAATGTAAATAAGGCCGATTATCTTTTCTCTTACGGCGGAAAGATAACCCCGATTATTAAAAGTCTCGGCGTTTCCGGTAAACGGATTATTGAAATACCTTCCGGCATTTCGCCCGAATGGATTACTGATAAAATAAAGCCAGCGAATAATGTGCGGAAGTTTGTGTTTGTGGGCCGTTACGAACGCCGCAAAGGCATTGAAGAATTGGTAAAGGTGCTGACCGAACTTCGGCGCAACCTTACAGCCGGTTTTGAGTTTCACTTTATCGGACCGGTGCCTGATAAAAAGAAAATTAAAGACACCCGCATATTCTGGCACGGCAGCATTACCGACAGTAAAAAACTGCGCGAAATTCTCCGCAATTCGGAAGTGCTGGTTTGTCCGAGTCACGCCGAAGGAATGCCGAATGTTATTCTTGAAGCCATGGCCTCGGGTTGCGCAGTAATTGGCACCGATACCGGCGCAACTTCAGCTCTCGTTAGCAGCAGCACCGGAAAACTTATTGCGCCGGGCAGTGTGGCAGAACTCAACAAAGCAATTCGCGAACTGATGAATATGCCAGCCGCCGAAGTTGATGTGCTGCGCAAAAATGCACTTGCATTGGTGAGCGAACATTTTCTCTGGCCCAAAATTGCCGAACAAACCGCAGCCGAAATCAGCCGTATCATCAGCGCATGAACAAACCAATGAACATACCGCTCAACAAGCCCTTTCTTACCGGCCGTGAAACGGATTACATCCGCGAAGCCGTGCTGAGCGGTAAAATTGCGGGCGACGGAATGTTTACCGCACGCTGCCGGAATTGGTTCATGCAAAATTTCGGAATGCGGCAGCCCCTGCTCACCACTTCCTGCACCGATGCACTGGAACTGGCTGCCCTCCTGCTCAACATCGGCCCCGGCGATGAAGTTATTTTGCCCACCTACACGTTTGTTTCTACTGCAAACGCATTTATCCTCCGCGGCGCAGCGCCTGTTTTTGCCGACAGTTCGGCGGAGCATCCGAATATCGACGCGGCGAAAATTGAAGCACTCATTACGCCCCGAACCCGCGCCATTGTAGTTGTGCACTATGCCGGCATGAGCTGCAATATGGATGCTGTAATGCAGCTTTCTGCCAAACACGGCATTCCGGTTATCGAAGATGCGGCGCAAGCCATTGGCTCAATGTACCGGGGTATACAGCGGCTCGGTACGATAGGCGTACTCGGTGCTTTTTCGTTTCACGAAACCAAAAACATAATTGCCGGCGAAGGCGGAATGCTTTCGGTGAACGATGCTTCGCTTGCCGAACGTGCCGAAATTATCCGCGAAAAAGGCACTAACCGCAGTGCTTTCTTCCGTGGCGAAGCAGCAAAGTACGAATGGCTTGAACCCGGCTCATCCTTTCTGCCGTCTGATATTATTTCCGCATTCCTGTTTGCACAACTCGAACAGTTCGACACCATCCAGCACAACCGTATTAGCCGCTGGAACCGCTACACTACGCTGCTTTCGGCGCTTTCAAATAAAATTGTGCTTCCCGCTGTTCCTGATTATGCTGATGTAAACGGCAATATTTACTACATCTGCTGCAACAGCATTTCAGAACGCGATGCGCTGATTGCACATTTACGCAGCAAAGGAATTTATGCAGCGTTTCATTATCTGTGTTTGCACCGCAGTCCGTTTTTTGCAAAGCATTACACCGGCGCTGCGCTGCACAATGCCGAACGGTTTGAGCAAACATTAGTGCGGCTTCCGATTTATTTCGGTATGAGCGATGAAGAGCAGGATTTTGTAGCCGAATGTATTCATGATTATTTTCGTAAGCAATTATGAAAACATTTGTAATCAGCCGACAGACACTTATTCTGGCCAGCCTGCTGGTCTGGGGTGCAGGTGTGTATGGAGGTCCGGCTGCATTTGCAATTATTCCGGGGCTGGCGTTACTTATGATGCTGCGCGGATTTTATACTGAACTGTTACTTTGCTTCTTCTTAACGCTGATTCTTTCAGACAGCCGTAACCTCTCGCTATCAGCTTTTCAGAATATAAAAAACATCTATATACTGCTGCTGGGATTAGGACTATTTGTAATTCCGCGAAAAGACATCCCTTTTGAAAGAACGGTACAGAAATTCTGGCCATTCTTTGCTGTTGCATTGTTCTGTGTGTTTTTCAGCGATGATTATTTAACAGCTATTCAAAAAACACTTTCTTATTTTCTGATTATTGTAACAGTTCCTAATTATTTTTTCCTCGCCTGGAAAAAAGACGGAACAGCACTTATTGAAACTTTGGTTTGGTGGGTGACACTGCTTCTTCTTACCGGATTTATATTAAGATATATTTCCCCCGAACAGGTTTTTCTGGAAGGTCGCTACACCGGTATTCTTGGCAATCCGAATGGAATGGGGCTTTTTACACTTATGTTTTTTATCTTTTTCAGGATTGCAGAAACCAACTGGCCCAATATTTTTGGTCGCTGGGAACGGATCATCATCTACACAATAATTATCGGTTCTCTGCTGAGTTGCGGCTCACGTAATTCACTTTTTGCGATCATCCTGTTTCTCTCTTTCGGTTATTTTTATCGGATATCATCTCTTGCCGGATTTGTTTTCTTTATAATCATAGCTGCTTCATACAGTTTTATTCAGATAAATCTCTTAAGCTTAGTTACGTCTTTCGGTCTTGAAGATCAGTTCAGGCTTGAAACACTTGAAAATGCTTCGGGCAGAACTGTGGCCTGGGCTTTTGGCTGGCAGCAGATTCAGGAAAATATCGGATTCGGCAAAGGCATCGGTTATACAGATTATCTGTACCGGAAATATTACAATATGCTTTCCATGCAGGGACACCAGGGCAATGCGCATAATTCATACATCACATTCTGGTTAGATACAGGTTTGTTTGGGCTTGTATTCTTTCTGCGCGGAATTATTGTTTCTTTCTGGAATACTACGCAAAACAACCGCTATGCAATACCAGCCTTGTATGCGATATTATTTTCGGCGTTCTTTGAATCATGGCTAACGGCATCACTTAATCCGTTTACTATTCAGTTAATGCTGATTCTTACTATTTTAAATTACTCAGCATTACCCGAAAGCGATAATAAAAACGATACAGTCATTGCTGATTTGAAACTATCTGAAGGGTAATGAAAGTATTGTTTTTATATACCGAAATAGCCGGTTATACACTCGCCTGTATGCGCGCACTTACCGCATCGGGCGCTGATGTGCATCTCGTTCGCTGGCCGGTGAATCAGGAAGCACCTTTCGATTTCGATTTTGGTGAACGACTGAATGTTTATTCGCGAAAAGATTTTTCTGATGAACAATTGCAATCATTAGCACAAAAAATTTCGCCCGATGCAATTGTTTGTTCGGGATGGATTGACAAAGGCTATACAGCAGTATGCAAAAAATGGCGAAGCCGGATTCCGGTCATTTTAGCGATGGATAATAAATGGACAGCAAGCTCAAAGCAACAATTAGCAAGGCTTGCAGCACCATTTACACTAAAACGCACCTTTAACCGCGTTTGGGTTCCCGGCGTTTCGCAACGCGAATTTGCGCTGAAACTCGGTTTTAGCGAAGCAACTATCCGCACCGGTTTCTATTCGGCCGATGTGCCGCAGTTTTCCGGATATGCTGATGCTCACGCAGCAGAAAAAGCAGTAGCCTTTCCCAAGCGTTTTATCTACACCGGGCGTTACTATGATTTCAAAGGTCTGCCTGAATTATGGCGCGCATTTATCAGACTCCGTGAAACCGGCTGCAACTGGGAACTTTGGTGTGCCGGTACCGGCGATCTTGTTCCCGTTAAGCACGAAGGCATTAAACATCTTGGCTTTGTGCAGCCTTCGGAGCTTGGCGAACTGATGCGGCAAACCGGCGTATTCGTTATGCCCAGTCGCACAGAGCCCTGGGGCGTTGTGCTGCACGAATTTGCGGCCGCAGGCTTTCCGCTTATCTGCAGCCGCGAGGTTGGTGCTGCTTCCGCTTTCGTGAGCAACGGCATCAACGGCTATCTTTACGATGCCGGAAATGAAGATGCTTTGTTTGAATTACTGCTCAGCATTACAAAATTGAGTAATGATGAGTTGCTGAATATGGGAAAACACAGTGCCGAAAAAGCGCAGTCGATTACCCCGAAAATTTGGACAGAAACACTTCGCAGCTTTATCACGTTAAACGGCAACTAAGTTTATGTGCGGCATCACCGGTATATTCAGCAACAACAAAGCTCACGCAACACGCGCAAGAGCCGAAGCCATGAATGCCGCTCTCGCCCATCGCGGGCCTGATGACGGAGGATTCTTTGAAGCTGAAAACGTTGTTCTCGGCCACCGAAGACTAGCCATTATTGATCTTTCGCCCGGCGGACATCAACCCATGCTGAGTGAAGATGGTCGCTACAGCATAGTATTTAACGGCGAAATCTACAATTTCCGCGAGATTCGTGCCCAACTCACCAACTGGAATTTCCGCACCTCATCTGATACAGAAGTTATACTGGCTGCTTATCACACCTGGGGCAAAGCCTGTATCGAGCAGTTCAACGGCATGTTTGCTTTTGCGCTTTTCGATAAGCAAACCGGCGAACTCTGGATTGTGCGCGACCGGCTAGGAATAAAACCGCTTTATTACTGGCATAGCGGAAGCACTGTAGTTTTCGCATCCGAAATCCGCGCTGTGCTGGCCTCCGAACTCATGCCGCGCCGTGCTTCAAAAGCTGCTGTTGGCGAATACCTGCGCTGGCAAACCGTTCACGCACCCAATACAATTGTTGAAGATGTGAAACTGCTGCAGGCCGGGCATTACCTGAGCATTACAGCAAACAGCGTTGAAGAAAAAGTATGGTGGAAACTGCCCGGTAATTTTAAAACGGAAACTGCACAGCAGTCGCTTCCGGAAATTCATAAAACAATCAGGCAGTTGCTGCGCGATGCCGTTGAACGCCGCCTTGTAGCCGATGTGCCTTTTGGTGCGTTCCTCTCTGGCGGTATTGATTCCTCGGCAATTGTTGGCCTGATGAGTGAAGTAGCTGCAAAGCCCGTAAAAACGTTTTCAGTTACGTTTGATGAATCGGAATTCAGCGAGGCAAAATACGCCAAACTCATTGCCGATAAATTCAAAACCGAGCATCACGAAATAAAACTCACGCCCGAAGATTTTTTGCACGATCTTCCTTCGGCTGTTGCTGCAATGGATCATCCGGGCGGCGACGGTCCCAACACTTGGGTTGTGTCGAAAGCCACGCGGGCTGCGGGAATTACGATGGCACTCACCGGACTTGGCGGCGATGAATTGTTTGCCGGGTATGCTGTTTTTGCGCGAATGGCAGCCCTCGAAAACAAACGCTGGTTGAATGCTGTTCCAAAATTCATCCGCAGTTTTGGCGGCAATGCACTCGAAAAAATAAAGCCGGGTGTTGCTTCGTCAAAAATGGCCGAAGTGTTGCGGCTTCAGCATATTGGTTTTGAATCTGCTTATCCGCTTTCCCGTTTGCTTTTACTTCCGCATCAGCTAAAACTGATTGGCGGCGATGCTTTTCCGGTTAACAATCCGTTTGCAGAACAGACGAAAATGTTTCCTGAATTTTCGGGAAATAACTTCCTGCTGAGCCGTGTTTCTGTTGCCGAGATGAGTACGTATATGCAGCATATTTTGCTGCGCGACAGCGATCAGATGAGCATGGCGCACGGACTCGAACTGCGCGTGCCGTTTATGGATTACACGCTTGCTGAATACGCGCTTTCGATTCCCGACAAGTACAAATATCCGCATACACCAAAGAAACTGCTTGTTGATGCGCTCGGCGATTTGCTGCCGCCCGAAATTGTTCATCGTCCCAAAATGGGCTTTACACTGCCCTGGGAATCGTGGATGAAAAACGAGCTGAAAACATTTTGTGAAACCCATCTTCTTTCGCTTGCTGCACACGAACCGTTCAATAAAAATGGTGTACTGCAGTTGTGGAAACAATTTCAAAATGGCGATCCGAATGTAAGCTGGTCACGGGTTTGGCCGTTAGTTGTACTCGGCCATTGGCTGAATAAAAATAATGTGGAGCTATGAAACCGGTTCGCGTATTGCTGTTTATTGACTGGTACCGGCCGGGATTCAAAGCCGGCGGACCTGTGCAGTCGTGCGCTAATTTGGTTACACAGCTTCAGGGAAACGAGATTTCATTTCAAATAGTAACCCGGATTACAGATTACTGCGAAACACAAGCCTATCCGGGTATTTCGCCCAATACCTGGACGCAGCGCGAAGATGGATCATCCGTTTTTTACATCAGCGAAGATCAGCTTAATCGCGAAACGCTGAGTAAACTTATTGCTGAAACTGATTTCGATGTAGCCTATATCAACGGCATTTATTCGCGCTGGTTTTCGATTGAGCCATTGCGATTATGCAAAAAGCTAAAGTCCGAAGTTCGCATTGTTGTTGCCGCGCGAGGTATGCTTGCTCCGTCGGCAATGGCGATAAAAGCGTTTAAGAAGAAACTGTTTCTGCGTATGGCCAAACTGACAAGGCTATACAAAAACATCGTGTTTCACTCAACAGGAGCGCATGAAACCGAACACATCAAGGCTATACTGGGCAATGTAGCTGTAAAAGAAGCCGCCAATCTTTCGGCACGAAATTCTGTTTTACCGGCCAATAAAGAAAAATCGCCGGGAAGCCTCAAGCTAATTTGCGTTGCACGAATTGCCCCCGAAAAAAACATTGATTTTGCGCTGCGAATATTGGCCGGTGTAAAAAGTACTGTTGAGTTTGATATTTACGGCCCTGTTTACAGCGAGGCTTATTCAGAAGAATGCCGCAAAATTGCAGCAGAGTTGCCTACCAACATTACAGTTCGTTTCAACGCACCGGTTGCGCCTGATGAGTTGCCCGGAAAGTTCGCACAAGCACACGCATTATTTCTACCCACCCGCGGCGAAAATTTCGGCCACGTTATTCTCGAAGCCTTAACAGCAGGATGCCCCGCAATTATTTCCGACCGCACACCATGGAGAAACCTCGAAGCACAAAAAGCCGGCTTTGATATTTCGCTGGAAGCAAAATCAGAAATGATAACAGCGATAGAAAATATTGCCGAAATGGATCACTCCGCATTTGCACTCT
>JBKDHA010000174.1:0-8105 GCA_046335555.1 Bacteroidota bacterium | reverse complement strand
AGCACGCTTCCGTTTAAATAGGTTGTACAAAGGAAAGTCTATAAACAAAATGGATAACGATAACCTCAAAAAAAACAGCCTCCAAAATGTCCATTAGAGACGGTTGTCCTTTTTTCAGCCTCCAAAATGTCCATTACTCCTTTGTTTGAAATATTCAGACTGAAAATTACACGCCTTGGCAGTAGGTTTTCATGAACACATAACTCTGCCTGAAAATAAACAAGCGCCGCATCTCAACTCATTAACAGCGTTGAAATGCGGCGCTTCAAATTTCTTACTTACCCTATTGCACTACAAACGATGCTCTCACCACAGGTGCTGCTACAAAATATCCCATGGCACCGCCGCTTATCATGGTAACCGGATTGCCCGGCGAGGCTGATGTTGGCCCGCCCTGCTGAACAAGTTCAGATAATGTAATGAAATAATCGTAAGCGGGCTTATCGTATAAATACATTTCAATTTCTACCGAATCGCCAAGCTCAGCAAATGCCGGGAATAGCGGGAATACAAGATACTGCCCGTTACTCAAACGATCATCGGCAAGGAAAAATGTCCCGGCTGTGTCCTGCTGCACGCCATTGAAAAACAAACGCTGACGGTAATAGTTGGCTTCGTTGGCCGGATCCTGCACTGCACCTGTTACTACATATCCGCCAGTTCCGCCAAACAGCGGGGGAATATACTCCGCATAAGCAGTGTCAATCGGTACTTCGTTCGGCATTTTAGATTGTGCGGAGTAAGTTTTTCCGTCAACTGTAACGCTGAGCGAATATGTTCGACCCGGAATGCCTTGAGTGGTTGCAGTAACATAAACTCCGGGTTGTGCTTCGGTCAGCGTTTCAGTGTTTCCGGCATCATCGCTGATCACTACCTGTGCTCCCGAAACCTGAGGGACTGTGCCGCCGTTGAAATAATCAACAGTTCGTGTTAGCTTAACTGTGTATGATGTAGCCGAGTCAATCATCAAACATTCGATCACTAATTTCGGATCAGAACTGTTGAGATCAATATCAATAACTTTCTGGCACGAGCCAAATACAAGTGCTGAAGCAATAAGTATGAGAATGGATATACGTTTCATTGTACTCAGAATTTAAAGTTGTAGGTAACAGAAGGAATCCAGCGGAACAGTGAAAGCTGCACAGCTTCAGTTATTGAAGGATCATCAGCATTCTGTCTGAATGAAATGGTGTAAGCATTCTCGCGACCATACGCATTGTACACCGAGAAATTCCAACTGCTTTCGTAACGCTCCCAGCGCTTCTTTTTCTTCTGCGGATAATATGTTGCACCCAGATCAAGGCGATGATAATTGGGCATACGGTAGGCATTTCGCTCCGTGTAATAAGGCACTGTAAGACCATCAACCGTGTAGCGGCCGCTGGGGAATGTTACAGCATTGCCTGTATAAAAAACGAAGGCTGCAGAGAATGTCCATTTTGCACCGAGCTGATAAACACCAACTACAGAAATATCATGTGTACGATCCTGACGTGCCGGAAACCAGGTATCGTCATTAACTTGTGTAAACTTGCGCTCTGTACGTGAAAGTGTATAAGCTACCCAGCCTGTAAATTTCCCTTTGCGCTTGCGCAGCAAAAGTTCAACACCATACGCACGACCTTTGCCGCTCAGCAATTCGCCTTCAACAGTTTCATTGAGTACGAGTTCTGCACCGTTGCGGTAGTCGATCTGGTTGATCAGTGTTTTGTAATACAATTCAGACGAGAACTCATACGTATTCTCTTTGAAATTCATAAACCATCCGGCAGCAATCTGATCGCCGGTTTGCGGCTTTACATTGCTGCTGCTCGGAATCCAAAGATCGGTAGGTGTTGTTGTAGTTGAATTGGAGAGCAGGTGAATGTATTGCTGCGAACGATTGTATGAAAACTTAACTGAGTTTTTTTCGTTCAGCAAATAACTCATTGAAAAACGCGGCTCAAAACCATAATATGTTTTTACTATTTCACCTTTCCTGTAATTAGTTGTGTCTGCCACATTTCCTTCAGCATCGTAGGTGTAAACATTTCCATTACCAAGTACATTAAACATTGAAAGACGAATGCCGTAACTCATTGCCAGACGAGGATTAATCTGGTGATCGTTTTGCACGTAAACTGCCGATTCAAGTGCATACTGCAAATCAAACTCTGTAGGTGTAAATGAACTGGCATCACCGGCCACAACTTTTCCGGGAAGGAAAGTGTGATAATTAACATTCACTCCGGCTTTCAAAGCGATGCCGGTGCGCGGGAAGAAGTGAAAATCCTGTTTAAAGTTCCAGTCTTTTACACCCGACGAAATTCCGATTTTATCATCACCCGATCCGAAATTAATTGCGTAATCGTAATTACTGAAAATGAGTGAGGTGTTGGAGAATATTTTTTCACTGAATAAGTGATTCCAGCGAAGTGTGCCGGTAGCATTGCCCCAGTCGAAACCAAATACATTTGAGAATCCAAAATTATCGCGGCCAAAATAACCACTCAGGAAAATGCGGTCGTTTTCGCCGAGACGATAATTGAGCTTTGCATTCAGATCATAAAAATAAAGGCGGCTGGAATTGAGCGAAGTGTCGTTTGATAGTTTGAGAAACATATCAGCATACGTGCGGCGACCAGACACAATAAACGATCCTTTTTCCTTTACAATCGGCCCGTCGATAGTGAGGCGAGATGAAATTGCACCCAGTCCGCCTTCAACACCAAAACGTTTATCACTGCCATCGCGCATACGTACATCAAGCACGCTTGCAAGACGACCGCCATACTCGGCAGGCATACCGCCTTTATAGAGTGTTACATCTTTAATCGCATCGGAATTAAACGTCGAGAAAAAACCGAGCAGATGCGAAGCATTGTAAACGGTGGCCTCATCAAGCAAAATCAGGTTCTGATCGGCACCGCCGCCGCGTACATAAAATCCCGAATTACCTTCGCCGGCCGATTTAACACCGGGCAGCAACTGTATCGTTTTAAGAATATCTTTTTCGCCAAATAACACCGGAATCACCGAAATCTCTTTCATATCGAGTTTGGTGGTACCCATTGTTGGCCGGGTAAGATTGTCATTCTCCTTGGTATCAGAAATCTCAACGGTCTTCAACTGTTGTCCAACAGGCCGTAGATTAAAATTGATTTTCTGGTTGGCAGTTAAATTGATGCGCTGCGTATCACTTTCGTAGCCCAGATAGCGCGCCACAACGGCAATTTCACCTTTAGGAGCTGTGAGCGAATAAAAACCGTAGGCATTGGTAACTGCGCCCAGATTTGGCTTTCCGGCAACACCCACAACAACTCCAATAAGTGATTCGCCGGTAATAGCATCCTTTACTTCTCCGCTTACCGTTGCATTTTGTGCAGCAATGCCTGTACTTATCAGCAGTGCTATTGCGGTTAACCATCGTTGCAAACTCATTGTCATACTTTTCTGTATAGTGTGGAATTGGGTTTGATTTATTGTAGTGTATCGAATATGTTTTTATTAACGGATGCAAAGCTATCAAAAGTAAACATTACAGCATCATTCAAAAAGGCCAAACGTTCACATAAGGCGGTAAGCGGTATATAAAACAGGGGAAGTGGACATAAAGTTTATTTCGAAACGCTAACTCATGCATGCCGACTGCGCAGTTCGGCCTGAACATCGGCCAAACTAAAGTCTTTAGCCGCCAGCAGCACCAAATAATGGTACAGCAAATCGGCCGCTTCACCGAGAAAAAGGTTACGGTTCTCATCTTTTGCCTCTATGACAAGTTCAACTGCCTCTTCCCCTACTTTCTGTGCAATTTTATTTATCCCTTTGGCAAAAAGCTGCGCCGTATATGAGTTTTCGGGCGATTCCTTTTTTCGTGCGTGAATGATTTTTTCAAGCTCAAAGATAAATTCACCTTCATTTTTCTCATTCCAGCAGGTTGATGCTCCCGTATGACAAACAGGGCCTTCAGGTTGTGCTTTGATCAAAATTGCATCAGCATCACAATCAAGATGCATTTCCTTAACGTTAAGATAATTCCCGCTCGTTTCCCCTTTTGTCCAGAGTGCATTTCTTGAACGACTCCAGAAAGTAACGCGGCTGGTTTCTTTTGTAATTCTGAATGCCTCATCGTTCATATATCCCAGCATCAACATCGTTTTAGTTGCACTGTCCTGAACAACAACAGGCAGCAAACCATCAGCAGATATAGAAAAATCAGGATTCATAGTTGAATTTTTTTGAGATAAATAACTGTTGAATTAATTGCTAAAGTCTGACCGGAATGTTTTTTGAGAACAAAAACTGTTTCAATTCAGGAATTGATAATTCGCCAAAATGAAACAAACTGGCGGCCAAAGCAGCATCAGCTTTTCCATTCGCAAATACATCATGAAAATGTTCTGCCTTTCCTGCCCCGCCTGATGCAATAACAGGAACTTTAACACGCTCCGAAACAAGCTTTGTAAGCTCAACGGCAAAACCCGATTTTGTTCCGTCGTGATCCATTGAAGTAAGCAGAATTTCTCCTGCTCCGCGGTTAACAGCCTCTTCAATCCATGTCAATGCATCGGTTTCGGTTTGTTCTCTTCCACCACTGAGGAAAACGCGGATTATTCCATCATCGCAGCGTTTTGCATCAACAGCAAGCACAACACATTGACTCCCGAAACGTTTTGCCAGTTGTGTAATAAGCTCAGGATTACGGTAAGCAGCAGAGTTGATTGAAACTTTATCAGCTCCGTTATCGAGAAGCACAGCAACATCATCGGCCGAAGTAATTCCGCCACCCACTGTAAATGGAATATTGATTCGCTGTGCAACATTGCTGACAAAATTGGCGATAGTCTTTCTTTTTTCGTGAGTAGCTGTAATATCAAGCAGCACTAACTCATCAGCGCCTTCATCGCAATAGCGGACGGCAAGTTCAACGGCATCACCGGCATCGCGGAGGCCTTCAAAGTTTACACCTTTTACCGTGCGGCCATCTTTTATATCCAAACAAGGAATAATTCGTTTGCTAAGCATGATTATTTTTTTGCCGGATGATGAATTCCGAAAGTTGTTTTAGCGAAATGCGTTCTTCGTAAATTGCTTTTCCAACAATGACCGCAACGCATCCTGCCTCAGCAAGTTCATCCAAATCGCTGAGCGATGAAACACCTCCGCTTGCTGTAAGTTGCAATCCGCTGCATTGTGCAAGCAAGTCTTTATACAACTCTGTTGAAGGTCCGGCAAGCAAACCATCACGCGAAATATCGGTGCAAAAAAACTGCCGCACTCCTAAACCGATATATTGATTCAGAAAAGGAACGATCTCAATATCGGTTTGTTCCAGCCAGCCGTTAACAGCCAGTTTTGTTCCGCGAACATCGGCACCAATAAAAAAACGTGCTGCTCCGAAATCAGTAATCCACTGATGAAGTAATTCCGGGCTTTTCACAGCAATGCTACCCAGTGCAACATACTTTGCTCCTGCATTAATAATATGTTGCACATCTTCGGCAGTTTTCACTCCGCCGCCAAAATCAATTTGCAAAGATGTGTTAGCTGCAAGTTGTTCAAGAATATTGAGGTTAACCAACTTGCCAGCCTTTGCACCATCTAAATCTACAAGGTGCAAACGTGTTACACCAGCAGCTTCAAACTCTTGTGCAACCGAAAGCGGATCGCTGCTGTAGGTAGTTTGCTTTGCATAATCGCCCTGTTCTAGGCGCACACATTTTCCGCCGATAAGATCTATTGCCGGGATGATGTTCACAGTTTCAAAAAGTTTTCGAGAATACGTTCGCCGGTCTTTCCGCTTTTCTCAGGGTGAAACTGAACTGCATAAAAATTATCGCGGCAAAGTGCTGCACTGAATGTAGTGTTATAATCGGAAGTGGCAGTTGTATCGGATATCAGCTCGGCATAATAACTATGCACAAAGTAAACAGATGCATCTGCCGAGATTCCTTCAAACAGTTTCCCTTGCACATCGCCAAGTGCATTCCAGCCCATGTGCGGAACTTTCTGAAAAGCGTCTTTTGATTCGGGCATAAAACGTTTCACCTGTGCAGGGAAAACATTAAGCCCGTTTGTATTTCCTTCTTCCGAATGCCTGCAAAGCAATTGCATACCCAAACAAATACCGAGCACAGGCTGTTTGAGTTGCGGAATGAGCAGATCAAGCTGACGATCTTTCATAACCTGCATTGCCGATGAAGCTTCACCTACTCCGGGAAAAATAATTTTATCCGCAGCAATAATCTCCGCACTGTCGCCGCTCAACTTTGCTTCGATACCCAAACGACGCAATGCAAAAATTACGGAACGCACATTTCCTGCACCATAATCAATCAAAACAACATTCATTTTCGTTTAAAAAAATTGGTGAGCAACTCTTTTCCGTATTCCGACAAAATCGACTCCGGATGAAACTGAACTCCGGCCACAGGATATATTTTATGTTGTAATGCCATTATACGTCCATCACTGTCGCGGGCTGTAACAGCTAATGAATCAGGTAAATTAAGTTCATCAACAAGCCATGAATGATAACGGCCAACATTAAACTGACGGGGTAAATCATCAAACAAAAATCCTGCTTCAGATTCAGTAAAAACAGGCATTGCAACTCCATGAAACACTTCCTGCGAATTATAAATTGATCCGCCCATTGCTTCTGCAATAGCCTGATGGCCGAGACAAACACCTAATATTTTTTTCTCTGCTGCATAGCGGCGAATCAACGGAAGCAATAATCCGGCCTCCTCCGGAATGCCCGGCCCCGGCGACAAAACGATGTGCGTGTATGCAGCAACTGCATCCAATTCTATTTCATCATTCCTGAATACATCAACCGGAATTTCAGTTACACACTCAATGAGGTGAACCAAATTCCATGTAAATGAGTCGTAATTATCGAAAACAAGAATACGTTCCATTGTTTTGTTTATAATAAGCCTTTGGTGCTCGGCAATTGTCTGTTCTCCGGATTTCGTTTCACCGCATCACGAATTGATTTGGCAAACGCTTTAAAAATGACTTCTATTTTATGATGCTCGTTTTGTCCTTCGGCTTTGATGTTCAGGTTACATTTTGCAGCATCAGAAAACGATTTGAAGAAGTGAAAAAACAATTCGGTTGGAAAATCACCCACTTTCTCGCGTTTGAATTCCGCTTCCCAAACAATCCACGGCCGTCCGCCAAAGTCAATTGCAACTTGCGCTAAACAATCATCCATCGGCAACAAACGTTCAGCAGCATAGCGTTCAATTCCGCGCTTGTCGCCGAGTGCCTTCAATACAGCTTCGCCGAGAGCAATTGCAGTATCCTCAATGGTGTGATGTTCGTCAATGTGCAAATCGCCTTTTGTCTCAATCTGCAAATCAATTTGTCCGTGGCGGGCAAGTTGTTCGAGCATGTGATCAAAAAAACCGATGCCCGTTACAAGTTTTGAATTACCGATCCCGTCGAGGTTTAATTCAATCTGTATATCCGTTTCATTTGTTTTTCGTGTATGCACAACCTTACGATCAGGCATACGCAGATACTCGTAAATAGTTTGCCAGTCGCTGGTTTCAAGGGCAATTTCTTTTTCATAACCTTCGGATGAATCGTAATTGCGAATGAAGATTGATTTTGCACCGAGATTTTTTGCCAGCAGAACATCTGTAATTCTATCGCCAATTACAAACGAGTTTTCGAGATCGAAATCTCCGTTCATATAATCAATCAGCATTCCGGTTCCTGGCTTTCGTGTTGTTTTTCCTTCGTGTGCAAAACTCACATCAATATGTATACTTCTGAAATGAATGCCTTCACTGATTAACGACTTCATCATGAAATTATGTACCGGCCAAAATGTTCCTTCCGGAAACGAAGCCGTACCAAGACCATCCTGATTGGTAACCATTACCAACTCAAAATCAAGCTCACGCGCAATCTTTCCGAGCCATGTAAATATGCCGGGAAGAAATTCGAGTTTCTCAAAACTGTCGATCTGAAAATCAACAGGAGGCTCTTTAATCAGCGTACCATCGCGATCAATAAACAGAATACGTTTTCTCTGATTCCTCATTTTCATAATTCTTGTAATGCTGAAATCAGCAATCTGTTTTCGGAAGAAGTTCCAACAGTAATCC
>JBKDHA010000173.1:0-11174 GCA_046335555.1 Bacteroidota bacterium | reverse complement strand
AAAACCCCGAAAAAGACTGGCAAGAAGAATTGTTTACCAATCAACTCCTGATCTTTTCAGATTGAAGCGGGCTTGCTTTTGAAATGCAAAGGAGAAATCCAATGAAATCAACCATTCTGAATCGGAAATATCTCTATTGGGAATTATCCCGGACAGTAGTGTTAAAGAATACTGTTTTTCACTTCTGTCGATCTGCTTACCTTTGTCGCATGCAATTACGAAAAGGTGATCGTGTTCGTTTCCTGAATGAAAAGGGGCAGGGAGTTATAAACCGTTTGCTGGGTGAAGGCATGGCAATGGTGGAAATTGAAGACGGTTTTGAGTATCCGTACCCGCTTAATCAGCTTGTACCTGTTAATCCTATTGAAGCTCCTGAGCCGGTGCGAACGGCACAGCAAACTGTTCAGCACAGTGCTGTTCCTGTTTCAGCGGCGGTGGTTAACAATCGTTACCCTGATGGAATTTATCTGGCTTTCATTCCACAACATCAGGCATTTCCATCGGCAGGCAAGATTGATCTTGTGCTGCTCAATCAAAGCACATACGATATTTATTACACCCTTTCGCTCAAAGACGGAGGCTTGTGGACCTGCATTCAGGCCGGTATGCTAGGACCGGGGCGGCAAATGGAAGTAGATACGTTAACACCGCAAGACATCGACAATTGGGGAACAATAAAAACCGATGTGCTTTTTTACAGTGATGATGCTTATGAACACCGCGCTCCGGTTTCGGATTTGCTCAAGCTGAAAGGCACAAAGTTTTTTAAAGACAGCACCTACGGCGAGCATATATTGGTTGGTAAAAAAGCCTTTGTGGCCGAGTTGGTGGCGCTTTACGAAAAAGCCGCCGAGCCCGAAGAACAAAAGCCATTTCTTACTCAGTCCGCACTGCGCGATATGCTCACTACGCAGGAACAACGCCAGCAGCGCGGACAGCAATCGAAACCCGCATTAAAAAATCAGCAGCTCGAAAAAGAAGTTGATTTGCACATCGAAGAACTTCTCGATAACTGGAACGGCATGACCAACGGGCAACTGCTTGATGTTCAGTTGCGGCGCATGCAGCAGGAATTAGATGAGGCAATGGCTTCGCACCTGCAGCGCATAGTATTTATTCACGGCGTGGGCAACGGAAGGCTCAAAACCGAAATCCGCCGTGTGCTAGGCACTTACAAAGGCATCCGGTTCCACGATGCATCTTATCAGCGCTACGGTTTTGGTGCTACTGAAGTGGTGATTTACGGCTGATTTTTTTGTTAACCCGAAATCTGCGGCCGCATTTTTTGCGTATGTAAATATGGATAGCACTTTCTGTTCATCATCATTCATCCGAAAAAAATGAAAAAACATCTTCTTATACCCGCGTTGCTGTTTTCCGCAGCACAACTGCAGGCTCAGGTTCCCCGCAAAGTAGTGGTTGAGCATTTTACCAATACACTTTGCAGTGTTTGTGCATCGCGCAATCCGGGTTTTTACACTAATTACAGCAATCAGCCCAACACTATTCATCTTTCTGTTCACCCCAGCTCACCTTACAGCAGTTGTGTGCTCAATCAGCATAATATTGCCGGTAACGACGGGCGCACCAATTATTACAGCATTTACGGTTCAACGCCGCGTCTAGTGATACAGGGAACAACTATAGCGCCTTCGGCAAACTACAGTGCAGCTGCAATGTTCACACCTTTTGCCGGACAAACTTCGCCAGCCAGTATTCGCATTGAGCAAACCAAGTTTGCAAACGACTCCATCCGCGCCACAATTATTTTAAAAACAGAAGCCGCGCACAATCTCGGCAATTTACAGTTGTATGTGGCGCTTGCCGAAGACACTGTATTCTACAATGCGCCTAATGGAGAAAGTGAACACTACGATGTGTTTCGCAAAGCAATGACAGGTGTTACAGGCTTAGCAGTTACACTTCCTGCCAATGTAGGCGATTCTGTTGTTTACACGTTTTCATCGCCCGCCAACCAGGTCTGGAATTTCTCGCGCATCAACACGTTTGTTATTTTGCAGGAAACAACATCCAAAGCAGTTGTGCAGGCGCAATCATATCCTTCGCAAATAAATCCGGCGCCCACATCACTGCCCGAAATGAATGCCGAATTCGGAAGCATCTACAGCAACGGCATAGAACTGGCCGTGCGTCAGAACACCTTTGCACCGGGCCGTGTAGTTACATTGTTTGACCTTGCCGGCCGAACAGTTTACACCCAGCAGCTCAGTTCCGAAACCGAATACATAGCGCTTCCCGAAACACAGGGCCTTTATCTCTACGCCATTACTGAAAATAATAAACTGCTGGCAAGAGGCAAGGCAGTAAAAAATTGAAGCGAAACCACAGAGCAAAAAATACCGCTTGGCTCGGGCTTTCCGCTGCAACACAGTAGCAGCAAAATAAATTAGTAGCTAAACCTTCAAGGTCTCGAAGACCTTGAAGGTTTGAAGTTTGTAGCTGTTTTTGCTGCTACTGTGTTTCCACTACAATTGAGCGAAGTCGAAATTCCGGATAGAAATTCAAACCACCTCCTTTTCAAACTACCCGTATAACACATCCGTTTCCTACCTTTGTACCGGCAGACTGTTCCGTCGCTGTTTCTCTGCTTGCAGAGAGAGGGAGGAAAGTCCGGGCAACACAGGGCAACCTGCTTCCTAACGGGAAGGGGCTTCGGGGTAAAAGCCGGAGTTACGGAAAGTGCCGCAGAAAACTAAACCGCCCAACCGCTCGCGGTTAGGTAAGGGTGAAAACGTGCGGTAAGAGCGCACGCCGCAACTGGCGACAGTTGCGCGGGGTAAACCCCAGGTGTTGAAAAACCAAATAAGCAGCAGACAAAGCGGCCCGCTTTATCTACTTCGGTAGGCTGCTGCGGGTAGGTTGCTTGAGCCGTCTGGCAACAGACGGCCTAGAGAAATGACGGAAAGCAAAACCACTCGTTGGCTTTGCAAACAGAACCCGGCTTACTGGTCTGCCCTTTTTCAAAAAACAAAAAGAGCTGAAGCAAACGCTTCAGCTCTTTTGCATTGTATCAACATCCGGCGGGATGTTGAAGCACAAAGTAAAAGCACAAAGCCAAGCACAAAGTAAAAGCACAAAGTAAAAGCACAAAGCACAACACAACAAGAAAAACATCCAAGAAACGCATCCAAGAAAAACATCCAAGAAAAACATCCAAGAAAAACATCCAAGAAACGCATCCAAGAAACGCATCCAACAAACACCCACAAAAAAAACACAACAAGTAAAAACTCAAAAAACTTTTTACATTTGCAGCGGTTACGGTTTTCATGCTCCGGGCAGGAGCATTGAAACGAAAAGGGAATCAGGTGTAAAACCTGAACAGTACCCGCTGCTGTAAGTTCCGTTAAGATTCCGGGCATCCGCATGCCACTGGTTGCAACACAACCGGGAAGGCGCCCGGGAGGGAACAAGTCAGAAGACCTGCCATAGCCAAATTAACCATCAGCTGCTCCGGGAACAGGGCTGCGCGGGTTGAACGATTTGGTATTCTTTCGTTTTTTCCTGTGCGCTTTTTTTTCGCAGCCGTTGCAACCTGATCCGGGAACAGATCACGGGCTACGATGAAGAAACGTTTGCGCACATACCTGTTTGGGGTGATAGTGGTCTGCTGCTGTTATACAGCATTGCAGGCTCAGGACACGTTGCGGCTTCCTGCTGCGGAGGTAGTGGCCCTGCGCGGCGCTGCGGCGGCAACGGGGTTACGGACAGATACGCCCGACTCGTTGTTGCTTGCACAATCGGCTCAGCTTACACTTGCCGACTTACTGCCGCGAAATGGTGTTTACCTCAAATCGTATGGCGGCGGCGGATTAGCCAGCATCGGAATACGCGGCGCAAGTGCTTCACAAACTCCTGTAATCTGGAACGGCATTAATTTGCAAAGCAGCAGCAACGGACAAAACGATTTTGCACTGCTGCCGGTTTTCCTGTTCGATAAACTTACCGTACAACCCGGCAGCACTTCGGCGGCCTGGGGCAGCGGGGCAATTGGTGGCGCAGTGCTGCTCAGCAGCAGTGTGCATCCGGGCGAAAAACTTTTCGGTATTCGCACTGCTGCACAAATTGGAAGTTTCGGCGAAAATGGTCAGGCTGTGCAGGTACTCGCGCAGCGCACGAATAGTGCTGTTTCGGTGCGCGGTGTGCGGCAGCGTGTGGTCAACAATTTTCCTTATACCAATTACACGCTGCCGAGCTCTCCTGAGCAAAAACTCAGTCACGCCGGAACATTTATGCAAGCCGCAACTGCCGACCTCGCTTGGATTCCGAAACGCAGCAGTAATCAGCGTTTCGGAGCACACGTTTGGCTGCAGGAAAACAACCGCGATTTACCGCCAACGCTTCTGCAAACCGAAAGCTTTTCCAATCAGTACGACCGAAGTGCGCGCTTTCTGATAACGCATTTGAGTTCAATGCGCGGCGGAAAACTACTTAGTAACTCGCGCGCAGCTTTTATTCGCGATGAATTAATTTACACGAGCGGCTACATCAGCGATTCGGTTTCGCATACACTGGCATTTACACAAATCACCGAAACAGAGTGGAAATGGACGGGCGAAAAAGGATTGAGTTTTAATGCCGGAATTAACAACACATTTGCGCAGACAGAAGTAACACGATTTTTAAGCAAACGAAGTCAAAACCGCACCAGTATTTTTTTGCTTACCGAAGTAACACGTTTCAGAAACTGGAGAATTGCCGCGCAGTTTCGCACGGAACAGGTAAACGGAAAATTGATTCAGCCTGTTGGCAGTTTGGGCGCTGAATTTATGCTCAGCAAAATGTTTTCACTGTTGGGTAATGTATCTCGCAACTACCGCTTGCCAACCTTTAATGATTTATACTGGCAGCCCGGCGGAAATCCAGATCTGCGCCCCGAAAAAAGCTGGAATGCCGAAGGTACTTTGCGTTCTGTAGTGCACTCCGGCGCTTTCAATTTAGGTTATGCGTTTACAGGTTTTGCACGCTTGGTTACCGACTGGATTCAGTGGGTACCGCAAGGCAATGTGTGGTCGCCGCGCAATGTGCTTGAAGTGTGGAACAGAGGAGGCGAAGTGAGACTTGATGCAGCATACAGCTTCCGGAAATTTAATTTCAGTTTTAATTCCGGTTACGATTATGTGCGTTCTGTTAGTCTTCGTTCGCTGCATCCGAATGATAACTCGGTTGGCAAGCAATTGATATATACACCGGCGCATCGTGCTTTCGGAGTATTGAGTATTCGCCGGAAAAATATTTATCTCACCTACACGCATCAATTTACGTCATACCGTTTCACCTCAACCGATCACACAACATACCTGCCTGCGTATCAACTTGCACAGTTAACAGCAGGTGCACGTTTTAACAGAAAAACATTTTCTGCCGAGAGTTTTATTCGCATCAATAATTTATACAACGAAGTTTGGGAGGCTGTAGCGCTGCGTCCTGTTCAGCTTCGTTCAATCCAAATCGGTCTCCGGATCGATTTTATTTCTAAATCAAGTCATTAATCAATGTAAATAATTCAATGAAAAACGATTACATGAAATCAATTTTTGCTGTTTGCGGAATTGCGTTATCCGTTTCACTTTCAGCCCAAACAATTTCAACCGCAGAGACCATTACACTTGCCAATGAATCGTATTGGAACGGAAGCGATCAGACTGGAGGCGTTAGCTCTGGTAATGCTTATTTCCCCAATACTTATGATTCGGCATTTGCATACTGGAGCAGCGGATGGGCTGTTTCAAATCGCACCGACAGCGATATTGTTGCCAGCAGCAGCGCACAGCTTTACACAAGTGCAGCAGGCAGCGGATATCAGTCTCCTAACTATTTTGTTGGTCAGCAGTTCAGTATTATTCGTCTCACGGCTACAGCCGCTGGCGGCGTGGTGAGCGGGATGTATGTTACCAACTCTGCATTTGCTTACAACAGCATGACCTTTGGCGATGCTTTTGGTAAACAGTTTGGAGGTCCGAGCGGTAATGATCCCGATTGGTTTAAGATTTTAGTGCGCAAGTATTATAACGGACAACTTTCTGCTGATAGTGTTGAGTTTTACCTTGCCGATTACCGTTTTACTAATAATGCGCAAGATTACATTGTGCGCAATTGGACTTGGGTTGACCTCAGTTCACTGGGCAATTGCGACAGTATTGAAATTGAAGTGCTTTCGAGCGATGTTGGTTCGTTTGGAATCAACACGCCTACATTTTATTGCATTGACAATTTCACCACACTCGATGTTCCGCAAAGCATTGCAGAAACAACACAAACCGTAATCAATGTTTGGCCGAATCCCTTTGCTCAACAGATAACAATTGCCCGCAGCAGCAATGATGCAGGAACAATTTCAATAAGTGATGCTGCTGGTCGTGTTGTTTTCGCACAGCAACTTTCGGGCACACAGCAAACAATTGATCTTTCGTTTTTAGTTTCTGGTATGTATGTGCTTTCAGTAAACGAAGGCAATACAACACACGTTCAACAAATTATTAAACAATAAATACCGTTTTTCCCCGGGAGGGGATGGGGCCAACCGGGAAGCACAACGCAGGGGTAGTGCTTTACCGGAGCCCTTTTTAAAATTATCTTTGTTCTGATGAATAAATTGCCTCAATGCATTACTTTTTTGCTGCTGCTGCTCGTTTTCAGTTGCAAAGAAGATCCGCTTCCCGAACCTGTTCCGGCACCGGCCGGAGGCATACAGCCGGGACAAGGCATGTTTATTACCGCAGAAGGCAATTTTCAGTTTGGTAATGCTGCCGTGTATTATTGGAAACCCGGCGATACAATTGCATCAGGCGATTTATTTCAGCCCGCCAACCAACGCCCGCTTGGCGATGTTTGTCACAGCATGACCATTGTTGGTAACCGCGCTTATGTTGTGGTGAATAATTCAGGAAAAATTGAAGTGGTTAATTTACCGGATTTCAAAAGCACGGCTGTCATTAACGGATTTACTTCTCCCCGTTATCTGTTGCCGGTAAACAATACTAAAGCCTATGTTACCGATTTGTATGCCAATGCCATTTCTGTTGTAGATCTCAGCACAAATACAATTACCGGAAGCATTCAGTTGAACGGAAAAACGGAACAATTGCTGATGCACAACGGAGAAGTTTTTGTTACCAACACCGAAACCGATAAGCTCTACATTATCAACCCGCAAACCGATCAGCTTACCGATAGTATTCCGCTGGCAAAAGGCGGCAGCAGTCTTGTGCTTGATGCAAACAACAAAATTTGGGTACTGTGTTCGGGCAACTGGCAGGGTACATTACCGGGTGGTTTGTTTCGGATTAATCCTGCCTCGCATCAGGTTGAACAAAGCTGGACTATTGCAGCCGGTTCAGGTGTAAAAGGACTGTGTACAAATCAGCAGCGCGATCAGTTGTATTATATTCAAACTGATATATTACGTATGAATATAACCGATCAGCAGTTGCCCCTGCAAGCCTTTATTACAAGCGGAAATCGTAATTTTTATACTGTTTCTGTTTTACCTTCCGGCGATGTAATTGCAGCTGATGCTATTGATTATGTGCAGCGCAGCCGGGTGTACAGATATTCGGCAGCAGGAGCAGAACTTCAATCGGTTAGAGCAGGAATTATATCAGGTTCAATAGTTTGGTATTGATGAAAAAGTATGTAATTCTTTCAGTTTGTTTTTTGCTGACTACTTTCAGCCTTAAAGCTCAGTTTGAGCCACCGGCAGGCGTTCCGGGCACATCTGCTATTTATAAAGACAGTTCGTTATTTACTTCCTGGGCAACCGGCTGCACAATAGTACGCGGCTATCAGGATGTTTCAAACACATCACTTGGCTATGCCGTTTCCGGCGACAGCTCAATGGCATTGGGAATAGCTGGCAGCAACGGCATTGTAAGTCTCGGCGACGGAGGAATTGCTACACTTACATTTGCACAGCCAATTACGAATGGCCCCGGTTGGGATTTTGCCGTTTTTGAAAATTCGTTCGACGGACTTTTTCTTGAGCTTGCGTTTGTTGAAGTAAGTTCAGACGGAGTAAATTTCTTTCGGTTTCCGGCTACGTCAAACACACAGGATACTTCACAGGTTGCGAGTTTCGGCTTGCTGGATGCAACTAAGCTGAATAACCTTGCCGGAAAATACGAAGCACTTTACGGAACACCTTTTGATCTTGATGAGCTTGAAAACCAGCAGGGACTTGATGTAAATGCAATTACGCATGTTCGCGTTATAGATGTAGTGGGAAGCATTCAGTCGCAGTATGCAACTTACGACAGCAACGGAAATCCGATTAATGATCCGTGGAGTACACCTTTCATCGGCAGTGGTTTTGATTTAGATGCTGTTGGTGTTATTCATCAGTTAACTGGCGTTGATCCTGATATTGTTTCGCTATTTGGCATTATCTCCGTTTTCCCGCAACCTGTAACAGAACAATCGCAGATCGGTATTGAGCTTTCAACTTCAGCAACTTTGGAAGTTCAGGTTGTTGATTTTACAGGTCGTATTATTGCCTCTAAAACATATCCGGCACTCATGCCGGGAAAAAAATACTTGCCTGTTACAGATCAAGCACTCACGAGCGGCAGTTATGTTTTGATGCTGCTTTCAGAAGGCAGCAAAACCTGTCTTCCTTTTATCGTCAGTAACTAAAAATTCCTCCAACATTGCTGTTGAAGGGATTATTTCATTTTCAGATTTACTGTTTAATCAGCGGAATTGTTTGTGCCGATGTATCTGAATTAATGGTCAACAGATAATATCCCGGCTCCATAAATTGTGTGTCAATTTCAATTGTATTGCTGCCGGCATTCATACTTTGATTCTTTGTTATGGAAATCTGTTTACCACTGATATCATACAGCGCAATACTAATCAAAGAATTTTTGAACAAATCAATTCTTACAGAAACGCTAGTATTAGCAGGATTAGGATAAACGGATATTGATTCAGCAGGTGTTTCGTCTGATTGATTTTGGCCGGCAACCACATTCATCCATCTCAAATAATCACCCAATGTTGGAATATCGGTATATCGGCCATTGATAGGCATTTGTTGCGAATGACGGCCGAGATAATCACTTAAGCTGTCGGCTGTGGCGGTTGTAAAAATACCGGCCGGGATGTTTTGAGCAGCAATAAGCCATCGGAAACCGGTTGCTGATTCGCAGGTATAGCTGTAGGTGTTCATATTCTGCACGGCACGTTTCACGAGTTGAACAACAACAGAATATTTCGGATGATTTTGTGGTGTACTCAGCAGCAGAGGAATGGTATTGTAGATCATGATTGCATGATATACAGAACGTGCATTATGCCCGTCCATCCAGCGTCCTGAGCTAAGTTGTGCGGGCAGCATACCGTATTCGAGATTGAGCAATGCACGGTTGTGGTAGCTGGTATCTCCGGTAATTTGCCAGGCGCGTGTGAGGCCGAGAACAGAAAAGCTGTTGTAGTTAAAATTGATGTTGAGCGTTGTTGTACGCAGGTAATTAGCGGTACGGATGCAAACCGATTGATAAGATGTATCACCGGTAAGTATCCATGCTTCGTAGAATGCGTTGGCAATAACTCCGGCATCAAATTTAAATTCGCCGGTTCCCGAATCGTCAATGATCCAACCGTTTTGCAGCACAAGTACAGAATCGTTGCCAAGCGAGTTGAGGTAGTTCTGAATGATTGGGCCAAACACGGGATCATTGTAAGGCCGGAGATCGGGAAACGGAAAAGCTCCGCTGCTCAGTTGCATTGTTTTTAAACTATCTAGTGCGCGCAAAGCCCAGTTTTTATAAGCGATACTTCGCGCCGGATCGGCTTCATGAAAAGCAATTTTTAGCAAGCCCGCAGCAATTTCAGCACTTGCCCGCAGCGGAACCGAATGCGGCTGATAGGCGGGCGGGAGCATACCTTTACCTACTTTCCACAAATCAACATAAACCATGCTGTCCTGCGCAATAAGGTAGCGCTCGGTGAGCAGTGTTGTATTGTAATCGAGCCAGAGCGTGTTTGGCGTTAGCGTAAAATAGGTTTCTGCCGTTTCGGGAATACCGGCCTCACTTCCAAGTAAAGTTTCAATTTGTGCGCAACGCTGCTGAATATCATTCAGGTCTTCATGCTTCATGGCTGTGTCAAGCAGTACAGCATACGTATCTAAAGCAAGCTGCTGCGAAGCATTCAGTTGCTGTGCAATTCCGCAGGTTTGTGCATTCAGCGTTGTATCTGCAAGAACAAAGCAGAAGCTGAATACGAGAAGTAATTTCCAATTCATAGTATTAAAATTAATAAGAACTCATCTCAAAATTATACTTCCGGATTTTTCACGGCGTCTTTTTTTGATCTGACTTCACATCCTTTCTTGCCCAGAATCCACAACTATGAGCTGCGAAATGATATTCGCCATATCAAAAAATACTTGGAAAAATCTCGAAAAACAATTTTGAGATGAGTTCAAATTGGAAATTACAAACAAGTTATAGAGTGATCTGATTTTTCGTGTGCATTATTCTTTGTCAGTTTTTTTATCTTCCTTTTTCTTTGCACCGGGCTTAAATACAACCCCGAACTGAATATTGGAAGGTCTCGGATTGAGAACTACATTATCTCTTTCAACAGTAACAATATTATACTTTGCCTGAATGCCCCAACGCGGATTGATCCAACCTATTATGCCCTAACCGGCACCACCGGCTCCAGACACGCCTGTTGCATTTCCAATATTGTAATTGGTAAAACCGGTTTGTAAGCCGTAGTTGGCAAACAGAAATGGACTGAATCTGCTGCTTTTTGTTGGAAACCAAAAACGCCCTTCGGGAGCAACAAAAGCACCTATGTGACTAATACCTTGCGATTCCATTTTGTAATAACCAAAACTGCCTACAGCACCAATCGAAAATCGGTCTGAAAACCGCCACTGATAATCGGTCTGAGCTGCAAAATATAAACTTCGGGATGGTCCCCAGAGTGCACTTCTCAGAAAGCCGCCAGCACTGCCGGCAAATATATGTTCATTTAATTTCACCCGCTGTGCCGATGAATTAATAGGCTTAATGGACATTTTGGAGGCTACAAACCCTTGTAACCCACAACTGACATAGCTTTGAGGCAAATCAAAAGCTATGAATAAAAAAAGTGCTTTTTTTGTGGTAGTCCAATTGTTAAGAAAAACGGGATCAGAA
>JBKDHA010000172.1:0-4504 GCA_046335555.1 Bacteroidota bacterium | reverse complement strand
TTCAACAGGTGGAACCAAGGCTTCACTTCCTTTTACCTGATTCGTTGTTTCTGTTGATTGTTTTTCAGGGACGGTGGTTTGTTCAGTTTGTTTCTTTGCCTCAGCTGTTACTTTTTGTTCCTCTTCTTTTTGTTTATCGGGTGTAATTGTTGTTGACTGCTCGCTGTGCAGTGCTTCCGTTTTTTCGTTTTCCTTAATTTGGTTTGCAGCTTGTTTAACCTGTGTTTCCTTCCGCTTCTTCTCCTCCCCAACATCCTCAACCTTCGGCTGCACCACACCTACTCCCGGCTGCTCAACAGCATTCTGCGTCGCATCGGCATTCACAACCTGACCGTTCTCTTTTACTGCCTCATTGCGTTCAGCATTCGTTAAAACCGGCTCATTAGTTGATGATTCCTGCTTTACATTTGCAGAAACAGTTTCTGTTTGTGCATTACTGTTTTGTGCATTATTACCCTGGACATTCAGATTTTGCACATTATCGCTCAGAACATTTGTTTGCTGCACATTCAGGTTCTGCACATTCGCATCCTGCACCAACTTCCCGTCTTTAGTCGCACCTTCCGTTACCCCCGTTCCCGAAACTTTCTGTTCAGCATTGTCATTACTTTCCGTCACAACGCCCTGCTTCTTCGCATCTGCTTCCTCTCGCATCCGCAGCCTGCGGTTGTGCAAACCCGCCTGCTGATGAAAGTAAAAACCGCCATGCGAAAACGCCCAGTTCATTTCCTGCGCACTCAGTTTCTGGCCGCGCTGCATCTGCTACTGAACGCGACGAACCAACTGCTGCGGACTTTTACCCATCGGCGAAAAATTTGCAGACGCATCACCTTCCTGCTCCTGCGCATTGCTCAAGGCAGGTGAAAAAGGCAATGGCCCATTTCCCGATGTCGGTACTGGCTGATGAACGGGTTCCATAAGCAATACAATTCAATACATTTTTTTCAATACTAAAAAACAGCGCACACAGCACAGCTACCTTTTCCCCGGGTAATTGCTTTGCTGTGTATCGTAGAATTTACGGATGCTACAATCGACTAATATTTATAATCGAAATGGATTGAAATTAAAATGAGTTGGAGCGAAAGTAATGCGCAATAAATTACCGCTTGGCTCCAGCCCTTTCTCCAAGTCCTCGGAAGTTTTTATATCTAACTAAAGTATTCGATACCTGCGGGCTTTCCGTGCGGTCTGGGCTAGTGAATCAAACCAGCTGATGTTTCAGTCCAATCAAATATCAGCTATTAGAGCTGAAATAATCTCAGAACAATATTCAATTAAATTGAATTGTCGAGTTCATAAATCAGCCATTTTTCTTTCGGAAAATATATTTTTTCGACTATGTCTTGACTGAGTGGAATCCAATTAGAGTGAATAAAGTCTTGCTGAATTAATGATTTTATAGAATTGATAATTAATTCAAAATCCAAGTTCAATACAACAACTAAATTACTTTCAAAGTAACAAGGATTCAACTCATTAATTGCATAGCTTAATCTCTCAATTGTTATGTAATTAATTTCGTAGTAATTACCTCTTTCATCTTGCAAAAGCAAATCACCTCTGGAGCCCTTCATTTGATACTCAGAATCAACTTCTCTTCCTAATGTATATATCAGTTTATAACTCATCTGATTGTATTAAATGGTTTTAGAACGATTTTACTAATTAATTCTTGATACTTCTGAACAGGCATAACACCTGCTATTTTTGGTACAATTTCATAATGTGTTCCAGAAGTACGAATAATTTCTAATTCATCAGGAATTGAAGAAATATCTACTTCAAATGCTCCACCTTTGAGTTGAACCCATTTATCATCTTTGTCCAAATTTAATGAAACTCCCTTTCTTTTCATAAATCCTTTTTTGTCAACAGAATTTCTAATATCTGCATCAGACATAGAGATTTCACCGCCTCCTCGATAAATTGGTCCATCCTCCTCCGTATAACCATCCTTCACCGGTGGATTCATCCAAATATCATAAACACCATTCCCCTTAGCAGTTGCCTTAAACGGAGGAACACCCTTCATCGCGCTCAACGGAGCCAACTCCGCCAACAACCCAGCCACAGGCGTATCAACCTTATCATTCGCCTCCGTTATCACCTTCGCCATAAACAACGCCCGCCGCTTACTATCACTATCCGGCCCATCAGGAACATCCTCATCCGCATCCTTCTTCAGCTTCTTCTTCTCCGCATCATTAATATCATTCTCATGCTTTTTTAATTCTCCGATGCTTTCTTCTCATCAGCACTCGGCTCTTTTTTTAGTTTATCCGGCTTCTCACGCTTCTCATTAGTTCCCGTCTTTTTATCATTCACATTCTCCTTAACCGGATCATTCTTCAAATCACGGTTCGGTTTTTCTTTTGTAAACTCATCGGTATTGCGTGAGAGATACTTCCGCAAACTTGCATACAAATTCTTCCATGTATCCTTCTTAAACATGGCCGCAACAGTGCGCGGTGCCCACGTCAGCTTACGCATGAAGTTTTTCTTCAGCTCTATAAACATACGCTTGGCAAAGGTCTTGGGATATTGCTGAAGCATATCGAGCATTTTCTTTGCTCCCGTTACCTGACCTTTACCTCCTACAATGCCAAGTATTGAAATGGCAGTATTTCCTGCATCTTTCTTCAGTTCGGCATTGTTCTGGAAAAGCACTTCTGCAGTTTTTGCTGTGTGCATTTCATACGCATTCTTTATACCTGAGAGTACACTCAATGCTGCCGTTACAACACCTACCCAGAAGGTTACTGTACCCATTGTAGCCGTTGCGCCCCACAGCCACGTTGCAAGTGGAATCAATGCTCCTGCCGTAAAGAACGAACCTATCGATGCCGCTACACTCAGCACAAAAAGCAGACCCGTAATCACACCGCAAATTGTAAGCAACTGCACGCCTACATTCGAACCTTTCTTCAGGATCATGCCCACCGGATCTTTCTCAAATCCGCCCCAGTCGCTCAGCTCAGTCCAGATGCCTTTTACTGCGCCCGAAATGGTGTTGTATAACTCTACCGGGTTCACCATGGCCAATGCAAAATTGCCTACGTCAGCCCAGGTGATGTTGGTGATCGATTTCCAGATCGCATCCATGCCCTGCGTGAGCGAACTCCAGAACAAACCGATTTTGTCAACCTTGCTCAGGTTGTCGGTTACGCGTTGGAGAGGTTTCTTGAGGGCGTTTGTGCGTGTAGTATTGTGTGCATCTATTTGTGTAAGGCGCTTTTCTTCGGCTTTGAGCATAAGTTGCTCCTGATTGGCCGCTACCCACGCATCGTAGTTCGCCATAAAGGCTTCAAGTGCAATCTGCAGTTCGGTGCGCTGTTCTGGACTCAGGCTGTCAACAAAAGCAGTTCGTTCTTCTTCTGTTTCTAATTTTACATAGTTAAACAGCAATCCGTCTGTACCTTCCTGATTGAGCAGACAGGCTTCAAATTGTTTGGCCTCTTCGTTGAGCAGGTTTTCACGCGAGGAAACGCGGCTCATATTTTTATAATAGAAGTATTGTGCCCGATGCGTTTCGTTCTCAATATCGAACGAAGTCTTCATCAGGTCCATACCTTCTTTAGTCAGCTTCTGCTCCTCTTTTTTGTTTTTCTCCAGCTTGCTGCGTGTTGCAGTCAGTTCTTTCTTTGCCTTATCGTTGCGGGTTTTCTCCTGACTAAGTTTTTGTTTCGACTGACCAAGCTTTTGCTGTGTTGCCTGTATATCTTTTCCGGTTTGCGCATTTTTCAGTTTAGCGGTTTCTGCATCTGCTTTCAGTTGGTTAGCCATTTCTCCGCCACCACTCATTGCATCGGCCATTGTAGAAGAACCCGAACTCAGTTCTTCATACTTTTCACTCAGCATTCCCGAATCTTCATCTTCAGGATCTTTGTGTTCGTTTGACCCTTCAAGCATATTCGCCGATTCTTTGTGCATTTCCTCGGCTTCATCTTTGTTTTCTTTATAGGTACTGATATGTAAACCAACTGATCCGCTAACTGCTTTTTCACGCTTAATTGATTCGGCCAGCGGAGCATTCATCGTTTGCAAATTTTTCTCGCGCTGCGTTGTGTTTTTTTCGGCTGTACCTAAGCTTTTCTCTGAACCGGCAACTTTGTTTTCTAATTTCTTTACATCGCTTTCTAAACTCAGTCGCTGAGTGGTTAGCTCTTTAGCTCTGTCTGTAGCTTCCTTGCCTTTATCGCGGAATTGCTGTGCTGTAATTACTAATCCGGTAAGGTTATTATTGGTTGTTTCGTCAGCTTCAATCGCTTCACCAGCTTCATCTTGCGCATCTTTCAGTTCAATTTCTTTCACTGCCGGCGGATTCTCGTAATCCTCCTTCACACCTTCCGGACCTGGATCGTCTTCAACAGGTGGAACCAAGGCTTCACTTCCTTTTACCTGATTCGTTGTTTCTGTTGATTGTTTTTCAGGGACGGTGGTTTGTTCAGTTTGTTTCTTTGCCTCAGCTGTTACTTTTTGTTCCTCTTCTTTTTGTTTATCG
>JBKDHA010000171.1:0-20768 GCA_046335555.1 Bacteroidota bacterium | reverse complement strand
GATCAGTTCTTTGCAAATTATACTGACCTGCCCGAAACTGCCGGGAAAAAATTATTGTTTTTCAGCAACCGAAACAGCACTGCGGCTAATAACTTTTTACTGCATACAACCACAACTGCTGGCGCTGCCGATATACTGCCGCTTCCGGTTGCACAACCGGTTTTTGACACACCCAATGAAGGCGATGTGGTTTTGCGCGATGCTGCCGGTAGCATAATTACAAAAGCAACTGCAACACCGCCTAAAACATATCCACGATTAGTTATCGGTGATGAAGGCTGGTGTACTTCCGAAACAGGCGGCGAAGTTAGTGCACCTTTTTACATCGGAACTCCGCCGATGGGAATGAACGTGAAAGGTGTTGCCGAAATCTGGTACGATTCAACACTTACCGGCGGACAAAATTACCTCGATGCAAATGCAGTTCCGACCGGAATTACTTATACAATTCGTTTTGCTGCCCGCAGTGTTTTATGGAAATACGTAATCACCGGGCGCAATCTTGATGATTACACTTCGCTTGCTGTAACCGATATGAAACGCACCTTATTTTTTACAGGTCCTGAACAGGTTACACTCATCAGCGGAAGCAAAGCGCTGGCATTTACTTCGCCCGCGCCCATCCGCTTCAGCGATAAGCAAACGGCGAGTTTTCAGTTGCGCAAAAACTGTGTTCCGGATGTCAGTGCAGGCACTCCGGTTATAGAACGTTTGCCGCATGCAGTTCCTGAACTTTTACAGCAAAGCGATACCAATTTTTATTCTGAAATAATAATCAATCTCTAAATCAACACCTATACACAACAAACACAAATGCTATGGCCACAGCTTTAAGAACACCCGGCGTTTATATTGTCGAGAAAAACGCCTTTCCCAACTCGGTGGTGGAAGTGCCCACCGCAGTGCCTGCATTCATCGGTTACACGAAGTTTGCACTCAACGGCACGAAATCACTGCACATGCAACCGTTCCGCATTAGCTCACTTGCCGATTTTCATCAGCATTTTGGTGATGGTCCTGATTACACATTCAATGTAACCGCAGAGGCCGATAAAACCAAAGCAGATACTGTGCTTGGCGGCAGCGGCTACAAAATTGCACAGGACAAAGGAAAATTCCTGCTCTACCGCTGCATCCGAATGTTTTTCGACAACGGAGGCGGGCCGTGCTACATTGTTTCAGTGGGTGAGTTTCAAGATACTCCCGGAACGGATTCAACAATTGAAGTAAAAGATTTTGAAGCCGGTCTCGAAACTCTTGTGCGCGAACAGGAACCAACTATGGTTGTTGTGCCCGACCTCATGGCCATTCAGGATTCAGGTATCTATACCTTTCAGGGCAAGATGATTGACCATTGCGGAGGACGTATGCAGAGCCGCTTTGCCATTTTAGATGTGCAGAATGGCTGGATTGCCCGCGACTACACAGCTACAGATCCGGTAAATGTATTCCGCCTCGGTGTTGGCAGCGATTTTCTTAAATACGGTGCTGCTTATTACCCTTGGGTTTTTGCCTCAATTGTTGGCCCGTCTGATGTAAACTATACCAATGTTGAAAACGGTGGTGATCTGGTTACAATGATTAATGCGGAGATCGACGGTAATGTGACTGACAAAAAAATCAGTGCTGCTAAAGCTGCTGAATTTAAAATAGAGGTCGCTAAAATTACCGCTGCCGATCAGAAGCCGAAAGACATTACTGTGCTGCATAACACACTTCAGGTCGTTAGTCCGATTTATGTGAGTTTGATGGGCGAACTTCGTAAACGCCTCAATCTTCTCCCGCCCAGTGCTGCAATGGCTGGTATTTATGCCCGCGTTGATAACAACCGTGGTGTATGGAAAGCACCGGCAAACGTTGCTGTTGCGTCTGTGATTTCGCCTGCTGTTAATCTCACCAGCGAAGATCAGGAAGACCTCAACGTTACGCTTCAGGGCAAATCAATCAATGCTATCCGCTCATTCATTGGCGAAGGAACATTGGTTTGGGGTGCTCGCACACTCGACGGCAACAGTCAGGACTGGCGTTACATCAACGTTCGCCGTACAATGATTATGCTTGAGCAGTCGATTAAAGCAGCTTGCAAAGCCTATGTGTTTGAGCCGAACAATGCCAATACATGGGTTGCCGTAAAAAGCATGATTAACAACTACCTCACATCAAAATGGAAAGACGGAGCACTGGTAGGTGCCAAGCCCGACGAAGCTTATGATGTGCAGGTTGGACTTGGTGCTACAATGACTGCCGAAGAAATTCTCGACGGAATTATGAATGTATCTGTTAAAGTTGCAATCGTTCGTCCGGCCGAATTCATCGTAATCACCTTCCAGCAACAAATGCAGAAATCGTAATGCTTTTTATGAAGCTTACCAAACAAACTAATTGATTAACCACCTCTAAAAACCATAATAACATGGCAGGAGAAGCTCAAGATGCTGTATGGCCCTTACCGAAGTTTTACTTTTCAGTTGATTGGGGCGATCAGCAAAACCTCGCATTTCAGGAAGTAAGCGGACTCGAATCCGAAACTCAGGAAATCGAATATCGTCACGGTAACAATCCGCAATTCTCAACCATCAAAATGCCGGGAATTGTGAAAAACGGAACCGTAACCATGAAGAAGGGCATTTTTGTTAAAGACAACAAGTTCTGGGATTGGTATTCGCAGATTAAGATGAATACCATTAAACGTGTTCCGGTTACCGTTAAACTTCTCGATGAGCAAGGGAACCCAACCATGACCTGGACACTTGCAAATGCCTGGCCGAAGAAAGTTACCGGAACCGACCTCAAGTCTGACGGCAACGAAGTGGCCATCGAAACCATTGAGATCGTTCACGAAGGCATTACCATTGCCAACGCATAACGGGTACTGAGGTTTGTTACTGAATACAAATTATAAACGACGCACAAATGCTTTCGGAAGAATACTATCCGCCACCGGCGTTTTATTTCTCCGTTTCGATATTGGGCATGCCGAGTACTATTGATGCAAGATTCAAAGAAGTATCAGGCATATCAGCTCATATGGATACCGAAGACATTGTAATGGGTGGGGAGAACCGGTTTAAATACAAGGCCCCCACCCGTGCATCGTTTGATAATCTTGTTTTGAAACGCGGGCTGGTCACTTCCGGCTCCACGCTTGCGCTTTGGTGCGAACAAACACTCAAATCAGGATTGGTAACCAGCATCACTACGCAGGATTTAATGGTAATGATGCTTGATGCTGAAGGAATGCCGGTTATGACTTGGACATTTATCGGCGCGTGGCCGGTGAAATGGACGCTTGATGCTCTTGATTCGATGGACAATAAAATTGCCATCGAAACATTGGAGTTTGCTTACAATTATTTCGTCTGATAAACTAACTGAGATGTCGATAGAAATTCGGGAAATAGTGATTCGCGCCAATATTACGGCTCAGGGACAACAAACCAGTCCGGTAAAAAATGAAGAACAGTTCAGGCGCAAAATTATTGAAGAATGCACCAAACAGATAATGGCTAAACTGAATAAACGCGCAACACGTTAAACTATGTCGCTCCTTTCAGGTATATCGGCGGGTACACTCACACCTATGAAAATAACGGCATATACAGATGCCGCTTTTTCGTCAAGTGCCGGTGAATATACCGTTATGGTTAATCCTGAAAAAATTACTTACAACTATGGTATTAAACATACCAAAGAACCCGTACCCGGAACTGGTGCCAACACACTAAAATATATCGGTGTTGATCCCGAAAAAGTTTCGTTTGATATTGTGTTTGATACAACAGGTGTAATTCCGGGAAGCACCGGCGATGTGTATGACCAGATTGCTGCTTTCCGCAAAATCACTTACGATTATAACGGTTCTATTCACCGTCCCAACTATGTTCAATTAAGCTGGGGCACATTTATTTTTAAAGGCGTACTCACATCGCTGAGTGTCGTTTATTCGCTGTTCAGTCCGCAAGGACAAGCACTGCGGGCAAAAGTTTCTGTCGCCTTTGAAGAAACAAAAGATCCTGCTACCATTGCCCGCGAAGATGATCGGATGTCGCCTGATATGACTCACCTGCGTGTTGTGCGCGAAGGTGATACTTTACCGCTGATGTGTTACGCCATTTATGGAGATGCATCGCTTTATACTGAAGTTGCACGCATCAATGAACTCGATCATTTCACCGCTATAAAACCCGGTATGCGTATTGAATTTCCACCAATCGAAAATGTCTGAGTTATGCCCGCACCTTCACCGCTTTCGTCATCAACCACACTTGTTACATTTACCATTAAGGTAGAAGGAACTGCTTTGCCGGATACTTATCAGGTTGTGTCGGTTAATGTTACCAAAGAGCTGAACCGTATTTCACAGGCAACTTTTGTTGTGCGCGACGGATCTCCTTCCGACGAAGCTTTTCCGATCAGCGACGGTACTATGCTTGTACCGGGCAAAAATGTTGTAATTACCGCAGGTTACAATTCTACTGAAACACAAATCTTCAGTGGAATAATTGTACAGCAGGCGCTCAACATCAGCATCAGCGATTCACTCATCGAAGTGATCTGCAAAGACAAAGCAGTTAAAATGACAGTTGGCCGCAAAAATCTTTACTTCAACAGCGGCAACTCACCTGTAAAAGACAGCGACCTGATCAGCAAACTTATTGGCAACAGCGGAGCAACGGCAAGTGTTACAGCTACAACAGTTAATCAGGCACAAATCTATCAGTATTACAGTACCGACTGGGATTTTATGATTGCCCGTGCCGAAGCAAACGGAATGATTGTAGCAGTTGACGACGGTACAGTGTCTGTAAAGCCGCCTGGTGTAAGCGAAACAGCTGTGCTCAAGGTTTCTTACGGCGATTCCTTGCTGGATATGCAGGCTCAGCTCGAAGCCATCGATCAGTACTCAGCAGTTTCGGCTGCTTCGTGGGATCCGGCGCAGCAAAAACTCGTAACTGCCGATGGTGCTAATCCTTCTGTTAATGCACAAGGCAATATCACATCAAGTACACTTTCATCAGTCATCGGTTTGAGCAAGTTCGGCTTGCAGTCGGCCGCCGAATTGCCGCAAGATGAACTTACCGTTTGGGCAAAAGCACAGCAAATGAAATCGTGGATGTCGAGGCTGAAAGGTACGATACGCTTTCAGGGCAGCGCACTTGCAAAACCCGATAAGCTGATCACCGTTGACGGAGTAGGCGCGCGCTACACCGGCGATCTTTACATCCGTGCGGTTACTCATACTATTGAAAATGGCGACTGGTTTACGGAAGCCGATTTTGGAATGGATCCGACTTGGTTTGCCGAAAAAAATATGATTACTGCACCACCCGCACAAGGCATTATTCCGCCGGTGCATGGTTTGCAGGTAGGCATTGTAAAACAAATTGATGAAGATCCGGCAAACGGTTTTCGGGTAAACATAAAACTCCCGCTCATGGCCAACGACGGGCAAGCTGTTTGGGCACGCATGGCTACGTTTTATGCAACCAACACCGCCGGAGCCTATTTTTATCCCGAAGTGAATGACGAAGTTGTAGTTGGATTTTTTGACGATGATCCGCGTGCTCCGGTTATTCTGGGAATGGTACACAGTGCCAAAAATGCAGCTCCATATACGCCCGATAAAAAAAATACATTTAAAGCTATCGTCAGTAAATCGAAACTCAAAATTGAGATCGACGACGATAAAAAGATACTCACGATCACAACACCCGGCAATAACAAAATGGTGTTCAGTGATGATGCAAAATCAATAACCATCACCGATCAGAACAACAACAGTATAAAAATGGAATCGGGCGGAATTACAATCGACAGTGCGAAAGATGTGAAGATCAGCGCAAAGGGGAATGTCTCGATTTCGGCCACACAAAAAATTTCGATAGCCGCATCCGGCGGTGATGTTGAACTCTCGGGTATCAATGCAAAGATTTCAGCACAGGCACAACTCAAAGCATCAGGCAATGCACAGGCAGAATTATCGTCGGGTGCACAAACTGTTGTAAAAGGTGCAATTGTAATGATTAACTGATTTCAAAAAAACTAATCATGCCGCCAGCAGCACGTTTAACCGATATGCACACCTGTCCGATGCAGACTCCTGCATTTCCCTCACCAATTCCGCATGTGGGCGGGCCTATAACAGGGCCGGGAGCTCCAACCGTTTTAATTGGTGGTATGCCCGCCGCTGTTATGGGTGATATGTGCGTATGCGTTGGTCCGCCCGATTCTATTGTGAAAGGATCAGCTACGGTTATGATTGGCGGAAAACCAGCAGCGCGTATGGGTGATACCACTGCTCATGGCGGATCAATAGTATTGGGTTTGCCTACAGTTATGATTGGCGGATAAAACAAAAAGCAATGAGTAAGAAGCACAAAGATTCGTTTCTCGGTTCGGGCTGGAGTTTCCCGCCCGAATTCAGTTATGACATGGGACGTATTGTGATGGTGAGCGATGAGCAGGACATCTGGGAAAGCCTTCAGATCATACTTTCTTCGGCTCCCGGCGAACGTGTGCTGTTTCCAATGTTTGGCTGCGGAATACGCAAAAAAGTGTTTGAGACGGTTAACCACACTTTTATAAATGAATTGCGCGAGATAATAAGAGTCGCCATTTTGCAATACGAACCCCGAATTATATTGAATGAAATAACGGTCGAGCGCTCCGACAACGAATCGGGATTGTTGCGAATAAAACTTGATTATACAATTCGTATTACCAATTCGCGCAGTAATATGGTTTATCCGTTTTACCTCCGCGAGGGCACAAACATACCTTCCGAATTTCTTACTAATTCCAAAGCCTGAGTATGAGTTCAGATCAGCACAGTGCATACAGGAAATATTTCCTTGCAGCGCTTACCCGGCACAACCGGGCATCAGCGCTGCTGGATCCTGCTGCCGTGCCGGTTGATGAACGCACTATGCTTGATGATCTGATGCTTACCGGTGCGCTTTCCGGTTACATCAATTTCTTCAATACCGATAATCAGATACAAGGCACCTGGCATAATTTTTTCGGGAAAAGTGAACCTGTTTTACTTGCCGGAATAGCTTCTACCGATTTAAAATCGCTGGATGCTGATTTCAGCGAATTGTTTGATGCATTCAGGCGCAGTGACCGCGAGAGTATAAAGATTGAAATAATAACAAAGATGTTTAATTTCAATCTTATGCTTGCCTTGCGTATCAATCACTGGTATGTGCATCTTTCTAAAGGCGAATACGGAAATGTGCAGAAAGAGTTCTCAAACCAGATTTCAGGCCGTCTCAGGAGGCCGCTTTATCTGCTCAATTATATCAGCTATAGAGTAAATTCGAGCGGCGCTTTTCCGAATAAACTTGAAGTAAACCTCAGTCATTTTAATGAACTGTGGATAATTGAAGGAACGTTTACTCCTCCCGCAGACCTTATGCAGCATGCGGCAGGCGGCAATGCGCTCGAAACATTGGTGCAGGCTTTGCGCCGTACCTATCATGATTTTTTTCAAGCGGTTACTTATCTTGTTGAATACACACGTAACAATTTCGATGCTATTCTGCTCTCGCACAGCAGCAACAGACCCGATATTTCGCTCTTCCTCGCTTTTCTGAAAATGATTGAAAAGTCGAGAGACCAGCTCAACACATTTACCCGGCGGCATCTTGATTATTACTACAAAGACATTCTCAAAAACACAGCTTTAAGTTATACGCCCGATTATACTTTCGTTACGTTTACTTTAGGCGAAGGCGAAACCATTTCTCTGCTTCCGGCCGGTACATTGCTTGAAGCAGGAAAGGATGCAAACGGACAATTGCAGTTTTACGAAACAGAGAAAGAGCTTTCGATCAACAAAACAGAAATTGAGGTACTGCGCACACTTTACGTAAGCCGTAATCCTGATATTGTGACCTGGGCCGGCACTACTTCTGTGCCGATGGTGAAAAGCATTTACAGTTCTGCAGATCCAACCCGCGCCTGCAACGGTGAGCCAATTGATTGGTGGAGTTTAACAGGAACAGATCAGCATTATTTATCGAATGCAGAAAGTACCATGCAGCATGCCCGTCTCGGCTTTTCGATAGCTTCGCCGGCATTGTTTCTGGCCGAAGGAAAGCGCGATGTAACCATAACTTTTTTTCCCGATGCCGGAAGCCGCGAACTGAGACGTTTGCATACAATTATTGCAGAGGCAAAGCAGCAGTTTTCAAATAACGAAACCGGTGCAGAGTTTTATCTCATGCACAAAGCTTTCAACATTGCCATTACCGGACCTGAAGGCTGGATTGCCATTCCGCGCTACTCATTTACATTCGATCAGAACACCAATGAACTTGTGCTGCGTTTCAGTCTGGGCTTAACCGACAGCGCCGTAACAGCTGCAAACCCTGCCCTGCACGGTGCCGAATACAGTGAAGAGTGGCCGGTGCTGCGACTGCTGCTCAACAGCGAAGATGCGCCGGTGTATGCCTACTCGCTGCTGAGCGGAATGCCGGTAAACAATATAAAAATTGACACCGTTGTTTCGGATGTGCGCAAACTCAGTTTGTACAACAACTCCGGACCGCTGGCAACCGATAAACCGTTTCAGCCATTCGGTGCACAGCCGGGTTTGGGAACGTATCTGCTTATCGGCAATAGTGAGGCATTTACCAAACACCTCACGGAACTGAGCATCAACATCAGGTGGTATGATTTGCCGGCAAACGGATTTGGCGCACATTACAGTGCATACAGCGGCAACATCACCAACGAATCTTTCCGTGCCGGAATTTCGCTTTTGCAGAACGGATGGTTTCTGCCTCAGCCAGCCGAACAGCAGCAAATACAGCTCTTCCAAAATGCACCGGCCGACCATCCCGAGCGCGGCATTCCGGTGCAGCCCGAAACACATATTTCGGCAATCGACCTTCGTCAGCTCGGGCAGCGCGCTACTTGGGAAACCCCTGTTGCCGAACTGCAATTTTTGCCCGAAACACAAAACAGTTTTTTGCGCATCGAATTAACTGCACCGGCAGGTGGTTTCGGCGCTTCCGAATATCCGGCATTACTTACCGATACCATGATGCGTAGCGGTTTTAAAAAGAAACCGCTTCCGCTGCCTTCGCCGCCGCATGTGCCGCAAATAAGCGCGGTTACGATGAACTACAAAGCAAGTTTTGATGCATCAAAAGCTGTAGGTGAAAACAACGAACCGCTTATTCATCTCTACCGCCATTATCCGTTCGGCACCGAAAAATATCAGAGCGGTACACGGCTGCATCAGGCGCGGCTGCTGCCGGTTTATACCGATGAAGGTTATCTCTTTATCGGCCTTCGCAATTTCTCGCCGCCTCAACCGCTCACCTTGTTTTTTCAGATCTCTGAAGAATCGCTGCATCCCGAACAAAAACAAAGTCAGGTGAACTGGCATTACCTCAGCAACAACACTTGGAAACGACTCTCTCCAGACCGTGTTCTGGCCGATGGTACGCAGAATTTTATTACACCCGGAATTGTTGAGCTTGATTTACCCGGCGATATCACAAACGAGAATACAATAATGGAATCCGGGCTGCACTGGATTTGTGTGTCGGTGCCTGATCGCACACAATACACCAATTATGTAAAAGCAATATACACACAGGCTGCAAAAGTAATCTGGAAAGACAACAACAATGATCTTTCGCGTCTCAGCACACCGCTTCCGGCAGGAACAATAACACGTATCAGCAACCAGACTGCAGCAATAAAAACAGTAATGCAGCCGCTTTCATCACGCGGCGGAAAACCTCCTGAACAACCAGCCGATATGTATCTGCGATTGAGTGAGCGGCTTTCGCACCGCAACCGCGCAGTGCTGCCGCTTGATTATGAGCGTATCGTTTTGCAGGAATTTCCGGATGTGTTTATGGCAAAATGTTTTCCCAATCTCGCGGTCGATGGTACTTACAAGCCCGGAAATGTATTGCTGGTAATAATGCCCGATGTGGCCCGGCGCGATGATGTGAATATACTCAGGCCCAAAGACAGCTATGCCAACATAAAACAGATCACTGATTTTCTGAAAGTAAGAAGCTCGCCGCACATCAGCATTTTTGTTCGCAATCCATTGTATGAACGTGTAAAAGTGATTGCAGCCGTGCGTTTCAAACCGGGGTCTGATTCTGGTTTCTTTCTTCGGAAACTGAATGAAGATACCCGCAAACATCTTTCGCCCTGGCTGTACGACGATAAAGCTGAACCCCGTTTGGGTGGTGAAGTTTCGCGGGCCGATATTGCCGGATTTATCGAACGCCTCCCGTATATCGATTTTATTACTTCGCTTTCGGTGGTGGTTACCCGCGACAACGGCGAAGAATATTCGCTGCTCGATACCGCATCCGATCAGGTGCAGGATGCAACCATTATTCGTGCCGGAAGTCCGTGGTCAATTTTAGTTACAGCAGCACAGCATCAGTATGCAGTTCTGACACCTGATAGTCAGTCGGGCGATTCCGATCAACCGCTTCATCCAATTCCCAGAGGTATCGGCAATCTAATTCTGGTAAACGATTTTATCATTACACAATAATCTGTTAAAGACAGCGACCCATGAATCTGAAAAACAGAAAAACACTCAAAGAGTATTTCAAGAAAGGCAAAATGCCCGCAGAAGCCAGTTTTGAGTCGCTTATTGATTCGATGGTGAACCGCATTGACGATGGTTTTTCAAAAGATCTGGAGCACGGACTTTTACTTTCACCCGAAGGTAGTTCAAAACAATTGCTGAGTTTTTTCAGAAGCATCGAACAAAAAAATCCGGCCTGGAGCATCGGACTTGATCCGGGCGATGCGCAGAAAGGGCTAAGTTTTTCGGAGCCCGGACCCGATGGCGGTGTGCGACTGTTTCTGCAGCAAGGCGGTAATATCGGAATAGGTACAATTGAACCGATGCACTTGCTGCATGTCAACGGACTCGCCGGTTTCAACGGTCGTGTGGGAACTTTTGCCGCCGGTACAATTCCTGCCGATGGTAAATGGCATGATGTGTTAACGGATCTCAACGGATGTCAGGCTTTTGAAGTTACTGCGCGTGCAGGTTCACCCGGACAGGGACGTTATGCTTTGCTGCAGGCTAATGCACTCAGCACATTTGGCCGATCCAAATCAAGCATACATTGCCAGCATGCACACTACGGCTGGTTCTGGAATAAACTCTGCCTGCGCTGGAAAGGAACCACATACAGCTACCAACTTCAGTTGCGCACACGACGCAATTACGGCAAAGACAGACTCATTCATTTTCACATCTCCAAACTCTGGGGCGATGAAGAAATGGGATTTGCGCTAACTGCAACAACATAACTGCAATGAAAGAACTCAACTTTACACTCAGCATCGACGAAGCCAATCTTATTTTTAAAGCATTGGGACGTATGCCGTTCAGCGAAGTTTATAGTCTGATCGGGAAAATGAATGCACAGGCCAACCAACAGCTTGCACCGCAAAACGGAAATGCGCTGAACGGATTCGGGAATACCGGAAATACATCAGTTGCTCAGCAGTAACAATGGAAAGCACTTTCATCCGCCGCAATGCAGTTTTATATCCGGGCATGGATTTTTTCAGCCTCAGGAATGAAGCCATTGCCTATATCCAAAAATTAGCGGGCGATGAGTGGACTGATTACAATGAACATGATCCCGGTGTTACCATTCTCGATCAGCTTTGTTATGCCATTACTGATCTCAGTTACCGCAACAGCTTTGATGCAGCAGATATTCTTACCGGCGATAAACAGTTCAGCGGTAAAAACAATGATACATTTTTTGAGCCGGAAGAAGTTTTGCATTGTCATGCACTTTGCTCAAACGACTGGCGAAAACTGATTATTGATAAAGTAAATAATGTAAGAAATGCCTGGGTCGAAGTTACCGAAAGGGCACCCGGTGTACTTCCCGGCCTCTACAACATTATTGTTGAGGTAACTCAATCGGTAAAAACAGAAGAAGACAGAAAAGCAATTGAGCAAAATGTAAAAGCCGTTTTTTATAATCACCGAAACCTTTCTGAAGACATCAACAGCGTTGTTGTTCTGAAACATCGCAACATAAAAATAAAAGCCGTTATTGATATTGATGATTATATCAATACCGAAGAAACATTAGCAGCACTTTTTCTTAAACTTCAGGAAATTCTCACACGTCCGGTCAGGCTCTACACACTTACGCAGATGCTTGAAAAGGGGTATCCGATGGATGATATATTTTCGGGCCCGCGGCTTACAAACGGATATATTATTGATCATGAAATGTATCCCCGCATTACGCATATTCATTATGCACGCCTCATCAGAGCGCTGCAGGAAGTACCGGGCGTAAAACATATTTCAAATTTTTCGATTGAAGGTGGCGACGATAATACAGGAATATTCAGACTTGGTCACGATGAGTCGCCGGTGCTCGACAGCAAAGCCAATGAGCAGGGGAACTATGGAATTACGCTTCGCAAAAGTCATATTCCTGTTATTATTGATGCCAATATTGTAGAAAGTATTTTTTTGATCATGATGCTTGCACAGCCCAAATCATATATCCCCGGGCAACATGCACAAGTATTGAAAGATTTTGCAAAGCGGCATGGACGAAACAGAAACCTTTCTTTTTATCGATCCATTCAATACGATTTCCCGCCGATATACGGAATTGGTGAATACGGAATCGGGAGTGATGCGCTTTCAGAAGGATTTCAAAGCAGCAAGTCCGGACATTTTGGTGCAAACTCCGAACAACGCAGAGCACTGGCCCGGCAGCTAAAAGGTTATCTGCATATTTTTGAACAGTTGCTTGCCAACCAACTTCAGCAGTTGGCCGGAATTCCTGAACTTTTCTCGCTGAATCAGCAAACAATGCGCACTTATTTTCCGGCAACCGATTTGGCTATCCCGGAAAAAGAAGTCATTGAATGCGAAAAGCATCAGTCGGAGCAAAACCAGCAACTCCGCGAACACATTGCTATGTACAAAGCCGGACTGATTCCGGCGCAGGGCATTTCCTATAAAGAAGCTTTGCTGCTGCTGATGAAGCAGAAAGACCCTTATTACGACCGGCGCAATAAAATTCTCGATCATCTTCTGGCACGTTTCGGCGTTACCATTTCTTCCAGTACGTATGAAGATGTGAACTGGTATTTTATGAATGATGGTGAGTTCCGCGAATTTATTCTCAATACAAAAGCCGAAATACTCAGGAACATTGCACAACTCACAAAAGAACGCGGACAATCGGCTGATCTGCTTTCTGCTTCGGCTGTTTCTACGTTTGAGCAAATGATAATTCTGAAGCTTGGAATTGTAAATATGCAAAACCAGTATCAGTTTCGTGTACGTCCATTGGCGCGCACAGTTCTCAAGTACAGTGCCCGAACTAATGATTTTTTGAATGATGATGAATGGATCAGCAACACCGAAATAAAAAATCAAAAATTTGAACGTTACGATCAGTTGCAAACATCCGAAGATTATAATCGTTACCGCAACAGAAGACTGATCACAAAAATTAAACAGGGGCAACTTACTCCTGATTTGCGCATGTTTCATAACGGCTATATTGCCAACAATTACAGCATCGGATTTGAGCGCGGATATACCAATATATATACTGTTGTTTACCGCGATCCCGACTGGGAGCGCCACGACTGGAAGCGGGTAGGGCGGTTCAGTACAATGCAGGATGCTGTTGATGCGATATTAGACAGTTGCGCATTTATCCGTTTTCTGAATATCGAAAGCGAAGGCTTGCATGTAATTGAGCATTTGGCATTGCGTCCGGATCCGCGCAATATAAGCTTTGAAACAAAACTGAAAAGCCCAACCGGAAGCCTTTTGCTAAGCAGCAAACTGCCGTATTCGGGAAGCCGCAATGCACAGCAATTAGGCAAACAAATTACAGAAAGCGGCTGCAACATCGTCAACTTCAGTATTGCTCCTTCAGCCGTGCAACGCGGAAAATACGCGCTGATGCTTACCAATTCCGGCGAAGTAATTGCAGAATCGCCCTTGGTTTTCAGCAGCGAATCTGATGCGCTGAAAGTTGCTGAAAGCATTGCTGCCGAATGCCGCTACATACATTCAAATCCGAACGTATTCGGCACACAGGTTTCGCATCATGTATTGCATCCGCTGGGCGAGTTGCCGCCGCTTTCGTTTTATGCTTTCCGTATTTCGGTTTTGCTGCCGGGCTGGAGTTCGCGTTTCGGTAACGAGAGTTTCCGCTCAATGATGGGAATGTTGCTCCGCACAAATGCACCTGCGCATACCGGTATTTCCGATTACTGGCTCTCTCCGCAGCGGATGAATGAAGCAGAATCACTTTATATAAAATGGCGCAAAGCACGAGCCGCAGAAAGCAACGAAACCGAAGCACTGGCAATTGAACTTGCGCGTGAACTGTATCGTCTTTCGCTGGAAAAACAGTACTGATGGCCGAAACATACACCATATTCAGAAGTGTAGTTGAACTCGGTTATTACGATCAGCGCGAAGCCTGGCCGCTGCAAACCCGCGTGAGTTATCTGTTTCAGGAAAAGCTGAAACAAATTATTGAAGAAGAATGCAAACGTGTTGATTCGCCCGATCTGCATTACGCTGTTAACTTACTCGATCTCGATTTGGGTGATATTGCAGAAGATGAATTAGAACAAGTATTGCCGCAGAAATTAGCTGAAGCTTTACGTAAAACGCTTGGCGGCGAACTCGAAAACATCAGAAACCGTTCGGGCAGCAATGGTCATGTGTTCAGACGCACCGAAAGCACATTACGGCTCCTGCATCATTTTTTAATTACCGGTGAATTACCCTGGAATGCTGATCCGAAATTCGGAACTGCCGATGAATGGCTGATTGAACTGATAAAAAACGAACCATCGGACTTAGTTCGGCTTTTACGTCGCACGGCAAACCGCGAAACGATTACCCGTTTGGTGCAGCAGTTCAGCGATGCACAACTTGAAAAACTCATTGCCGTTCTTGAGCCATCCGAAGCTGTATTTATTCTCGGTTATGCAAGAAACTTGCAAAAAGTACAGCAGCAGGAACCACTTATAAAAGACAGTACGGCAGCATTCAGAGAAGTGCGCTGGCGGGTAATTTTCAATTACCTGCTTGTTGAACGCGGCTCGGTATTTAACCGCCGCATGTTTGTGAAAAGTACAATTGCACAACTTGCTGCGCATTACAATATCAGTTATTCGGAACTCATCAGTCAGCTGGCTGCTGCGGCGCGCACTGTAGTGGAGCAGTCGGGTGTATTTGCATCGCTGCCTCAATTGCTGCTCGAACTCGAAGTTGAAAACGAAGAACAGCAAACCATACAGCAGCATGCGGAACATGATAAACCTGCCGCACTTTCTTTGCTGAGCAATTATCTTGTAACCGGCGCGCTGCCTGCTGTAAGTGTACTCACTGCTGCTGAATTTATGCAGCTGGTTGCCGAACTGCCCGATACACAGCGCGAAGCTTTGGCTGCTTTGCTGCGAAAAACTGGCGCACACAACGGAGTTGCCGAACGTTATCTGTTTGTAACCCGCGAACCGGTTCGCCGCAAAACAGTTGTCGCACTCGAACCGGCCGATGCCGGCGGTATTCTGAATTTGATGGATGCAGTAACTGCGCTTCAGCAACGCAAACAATTGGTGCCCGATCCGGTTAACGAATTTAAGCAGCAGCAATGGCTTTTTTTGTTTCGCTATCTGCTTACTGAGCGCGGATCGGTTTTTAATACAAAAATGTATGTGCGCAGTATGCTCCGGCAGATGGCGGCGCACCTCAACACACAATACAGCGCGCTCATTACGTTATTTGGAACAGCAGCAGCCGCGGCAAAAAAAGAACTTCCTGTTCTTCTTCCGCTCATTGCTTTGCTCGATGAACTTGTTTCTGAAACTCAAACTGAATCTGCACCATCTGTAACTGTTGTTGCAGAAAAAACTGAAGAAACCGCACAGGCATTTACATCAAAATACATCAGTGAATTGCTGCTGTATATTTTGCTCAACGGTCGTTTGCCTTGGTGGGCTGTAAAAAATGCGCAGCACAGTGCTTCGGAAGCCGGACTGCTTATTAAAATGCTTTACCGCGAAAGTCCCGAATTGCTTGCCGAATTGCTTTCCCGAGCATCGCGGTCTGAAACAGCGTTTAACAGACTGATTGCCGCCGCAGACGATTTTTTACCGGAACTCCTGCAACTTAGCCCATCTCCCGAAACGCTTGCACTCGACAGCTGGATTGTGCAACTCGAAGGCACATCGGCCGAACTTATCCAGCAAGCGCAGCGGCGCGAAAAACTTTCTGTTTTTTTTCGCAGCCGTTTGTTGCTGCAGACTGCCGGAAAAAAAAGCAGCAATACGGTATTTGTAAACTGGCTCACCGAAGTTTGGGGCGAGCTGAGTGTACGCAGTGTGCAGCCACCTGCAACAGTGTTTACGGCTTTACTGGCTGCTGCGGCACAACTTCCGGCGCAGGCGCGTTTACTGCTCAGCGGTTTGCTCAGGCAAGTGTATGAGCGGGCAGGAGGAAGTGTTTATGATGATGCTCCCGTTTATGCTGCACAACAAACTGCCGATTCGGTTGCAGCAGAAATTACACGCATCCGCGAAAATGAAAAACAAGCATTTACTGATGTTCAGAAAAATGCTTCAGCTGTTCAGGAAACTATAACTATAATTAAAGATAAAAATTCCTCGACTCAGATTGCTGATGTTTCTGCTAACGCAGAAAATTTAAAAGAACGAGAGCAAACTGATGTTCCTGCTGATGCTATAGGTTTAAAAGAACAAAAGCAGATTCTTGCAAATTTTGAGTTGCCTCCGGCATTGCGGTTGCAGCTGGCGCAAGAAATACTCCGTCAGTTTTCGGCCTTGCTTGCCGGAGCTGATGATGATAGCATCCGCCGCATCGTTTATTCGCTGCTGAAACAACTTCTCGGAGCGCAACTGCAGTCGTTGCTGCAAGCTGCTCCGCAGCAAGTCATTGCCCGGCAGGTTGCAGAAACGCTGAGTGAATCAGGTATTACAGAATTTATTTCGTCACATACACCTGCAACTGCCGATTTGCAAAAGCTGATACAGCTTTTACTCGGTGCAGAAGTTCCGCAGGCATCCGAATTAGACACACTGCTTAACCGTTTGCTGCGCACCCGTCCCGATGCGTTTGATGAATTGCTGAATGTGCTGTTTACATTAGCACCGGCACGCAAACGATTTGCCGAGCTTTTGCACAGCACAACCTACATGCGGCTTGTTGTGCATCAACTCCGTGCCGGTTCGCAAAGCGGCATTCAGGCTGTGCTTATTGCTGATGTGCTTGAATTAGCCAGCCGTATGCTTCCCGGAAAACGCAGTTTGGTGCGCGAACTTATCTTGCTGCTTGTTCTGCAATTGCCAGGCAAACAAACTGTGCCGGCGGTTTGGCTGTTTACTTTCTTTCAGTTGCTTTGCGTGAATGCAGAACTTTCGGAACTGAAAACTGAGAAAGCTAGTCCCGAGTTGCTTGCTGCTTTGTGGAAAGCAGTTGCAATGCGTTATCCGCACGACTGGAAAAGTGAACTTCCGCGTTTGCTTGAACAGCTTAGTCAAAAGCATCACCTGCAGCGCATGGCCGATCCGCTGCTGAACAGCTTGCAGCAGTTGCGCATGCAGGCGGCCGCCGAAGAACGCAAACGCTTAGCTGATGAAAAATTAACCACCGAAAAACTGAAGCCCGAAGTAAGCGGCGAAAACGGTGTATTTGTTTCCAATGCCGGACTTGTGCTGCTCTGGCCGTTTCTCACACGCCTGTTTACCCGCTGCGGCTGGCTCAACGGTATGCAGTTTGCTTCGCCCGAAACAGCTTACCGCGCTGTGCATTTGCTGCAATATCTTGCAAACAAAAAAGAACAGCCGCCCGAATATGTTTTAGTGCTCAACAAACTGCTTTGCGGCATCAGCAAAGCCAGTCCGGTTGTAAAAGAACTCGAACTCACAGCCGAAGAAAAACAGATAGGTGAAGAACTGCTTGGCGCTGTTATTAAACAATGGACAGTGCTCGGCAACACTTCTGTGCAGGGACTTCGCGAAACATTTCTTGAACGCAGCGGACAGCTTTTATTTACGCCTGAGCATGTAGTGCTGCGTGTTGAACGAAAAGCATTTGATAAATTGCTCGGACGTTTGCCCTGGGCCATTAACCTCATCCGTTTGCCGTGGATGAAACAACCCCTTTACGTAGAATGGAAAACATAAACACAGCACTTGCCGACGGAGTAAATGCACTTGCGCTTGATCAGGAACTGAACTGGCTCATGGCGGTAATTGATTACCGTTTCAGGCTGTATTTTATGCAGGATGCAGCAGCTGAACAGCCCGTTTTTCCTGAGCCTCCGGCCATCAATGGCAGTTCGGCGTTTGAAGAAACACTGCGTAAATATCAGCTCAGCACACACGAGCGTATTGCACTGGCTATTGCCCTTGCGCCGCATCTTCGTCCGCAGTTGCTCGATGTATTTTACACACGCAACTCAACTTACGATCGTGGTTTCAGCGAGTTTGGCGGGCTGAAAGGCGTTAATTTCAGCGGGTTTCTGCCTACTGCCGAAACAGCAGTGTTTGTAATTGCCGGTTCCGATGTAACTGTTCGCATTGCCGCAGCACGTTTGCTGGCTTCGGATGCAACGCTTGTGAGCTCAGGACTGATAAGGCTTGCACCACCGCCCGGCGATGAGCCTTTTACAGCCGCACAGCTTTTACCCGGCCGCGATTATCTGAGTTATTTCACCACAGGCATTACCGTCAAGCCCGATTTCAGCAACAGCTTTCCGGCGCGACTGATTACCACACCGCTCGGCTGGGAAGACCTTGTGCTCGACGAGCATGTGCAAAACGAAGTCATTGAAATAAGAGCATGGCTACGGCACGGCGATACGCTGATGAATGACTGGGGACTGAACCGCGTAATAAAACCCGGCTACCGAAGTTTGTTTTTTGGTCCGCCCGGCACCGGAAAAACGCTTACAGCCACACTGCTTGGTAAATACACTGAACTAGATGTGTATCGCATCGACTTGTCGATGATTGTGAGTAAATACATTGGCGAAACCGAAAAGAACTTAGCCAATATATTTGATCAGGCCATGAACAAACGCTGGATTTTGTTTTTCGACGAAGCCGATGCCCTGTTCGGAAAACGCACCGCCACCAGCAGCTCCAACGACCGTTATGCTAATCAGGAAGTAAGCTACCTGCTGCAGCGCATCGAAGATTATCCGGGTGTAATCATTCTGGCTACCAACCTCAAATCAAACATCGACGAGGCATTTGCACGGCGTTTCCAAAGCATGATTTATTTCTCCATGCCCGCCCCCGAAGAACGCCTGCGCCTCTGGCAAGCCGCATTCTCAACACAATCAACCTTAGAGCCCGAAATAGATCTCGCCGAAATAGCACACGAATATATTCTCAGCGGCGGCGCAATCAGTAATGTAGTGCGGTATTGCTCGCTTATGGCTTTGGAGCGGGGGGAGAATGTTATTCGTAAGAAAGAGTTGATTGCTGGTATTAAGAAGGAGTTTAAGAAGGAAGGGAAGGTGAAGTAGGGGGAGATTTTTATTGTATTTTAGAGGGTAGTTTTTTGATCTCAATTGCATAAAGATGAAAGATAAATACACCCCATATAAAATAATTAGTTTGTTAATATTGTTATTGATGATGTCATGCTTTATTAATAAAACGCAGTCAACGTCATATTACATTAACCCAACCACAAAAAAGAAATTTTTGGAAATACAGGGCGATTTCTTAAAAGAGATGTATAATGACACGGTAGATGTGTCACTTTTTAGTTTTGGTAAAGGAGGGAGTTACAAAGCTTTATACTTATTAAAATATAATGAGGGTGATGATATGGAAAAAATGTATAAATCTGGAATCTATGGTATTTCATCTGAATTAGTTATAGATACAGTAAGTAAGGATACTGTATCTATAAATTCGCTAGATGACTATTTTAAACTTTATAATTTTTATTCCGATAACAAAGATACCTGTACTTATCGCTATTATCCCAAATGGTGGTCAACTAATGTTGATAGTTCAAACCAAACATTTGATGGCTTTTGTTATTATAAATACAGGCTAAAATTAATTTGTGCTAAGGCTGATTCTACTGATATTTTTATGCCAAATATCAATAGTAGTGATACTGTGGGGCATTATTTTATTGGACCAGTTAAGGTGCCATTATATACTGTTGTAAGAGTTCAAAAGTTATAGTTGGGTATTGTGGATGTTCAAAATGAAATCACGTTACAAAAAGTGCATTTCAAGTTTTAAATAAGCATCTGCAAATAAATTATATGAAAACATTGCCAACTTTTAGTGTAGTTATTTTTATGTAAGATTTCAAATTTCATATCGCACCGAACCAGATTACTTCGGAAAGCAGCTTCGCGACTTTGCGACTTTGCGCGAAACTTTATTAAGCATAGGAGAAAAGAATAGTCAATCACATTTCATATCGCACCGAACCAAATTACTTAGGAAAGCAACTTCGCGACTTTTGAGCTTTTGTCGAAAAAGCGACTTTGCGCGAAACTTTATTAAGCATAGGGTAAAAGAATAGTCAGTCACATTTCATATCGCACCGAACCAAATTACTTCGGAAAGCAGCTTCGCGACTTTGCGACTTTGCGCGAAACTTTATTAAGCATAGGGTAAAAGAATAGTCAATCACATTTCATATCGCACCGAACCAAATTACTTAGGAAAGCAACTTCGCGACTTTTGAGCTTTTG
>JBKDHA010000170.1:0-13203 GCA_046335555.1 Bacteroidota bacterium | reverse complement strand
TGTTTGGAAAGCTGCACCGCAGGAAGCACAGCACCAAGGATATTGCCAAGGTGCGGAATATTGCTGCTCTGGATGCCGGTAAGGATACGGCTCATAGTTGGTTATTCGGTAATTGTGAGATGCAAAAATAAGGAAGTTCGGGAGAGCGCACCTATTTGCAAGACACTACCGGCGAACTTCCTTATCTTTAGAGTCTGTTTAAAATTCGTTTTTTAAGATTTGTTACGAGGGCATTTTTTCTCAGACAAGGCGTATTTCGCAGGCGATATTTGGAGAATATCGACAAGAAATGCAACGCAGGATGAGGGAAAATGAGCCATAACAAAGCCGAAGGATGAAATTTAAACAGACTCTGATAATCGCTTATGCTCCGTCATTACATCGGTATTCTTCCCCGGGCACTCTGGAAAATCTTCTTCATTCTGAACTTCGTGCTCAGTATGATTTTGCTTTATCCGGTGTTTCTTCTTTTGCTTGCCCGTGAGCGCTGGTACCCGAAAGCATTTGCGCTGATGCGGTTCTGGGCGCGCTGGGTGTTGCATATTCCGGGCATTTCACTAACCACAACCCGCGAAACGCCCGCACACGATGGCGCGCCGTGCGTGTATGTAGCCAACCATGCATCCTATTTAGACATTGTTGTGAGCTACATCGTTATCCCGCACTACTTTGTGTATATGGGCAAGCTGGAAATCGACAAAGCTCCGCTGCTTCGCATTTTCTTCCGTGAGCGCGGCGGCAGGGCCGGTATGAATATCTATGTTGACCGCAAAAGCCGCAGCGGATCCTACAAAGCATTTACACAAGCCGGCGAAAAATTAGCTGCCGGACAAAGCGTATTCATTTACCCTGAAGGCACTATAGAATCGAAAGCACAACTGAAACCCTTTAAAAACGGTGCTTTCAAGATGGCTATCGAACATCAGGTGCCTGTTGTTCCTATTACTTTTCACAATAACTGGACGTTGCTGCAAAACGGAGGATTCTTCAAATCGTTCGGCCGGCCGGGACTGGCACGGGTTACTGTACATAAACCTGTTCCGACAATAGGCATGACCGAAGAAGATTTGGTAAATTTGCGACATCAGGTGCGAAACACCATCGCCGAAACGCTCAAACAGCAATGAACATCGACAGCACAACCGTAAAGCACGTAGCTCACCTCGCCCGACTCGAATTTGACGAAGCCGGAGAACAGGCTATGATTAAGGATATGAACCGCATGCTCGGCTTTGTAGATAAGCTCAACGAACTGAATACCGACAATGTTCAGCCGCTTATTTACATGACCGAAGAAACCAACAACCTGCGCGAAGATATTATCAAAGAACCGCTGCAGCAGGATGCTGTTTTGAGCAATGCGCCCAAAAAAGATTCCGACTATTTTAAAGTTCCCAAAATGGTAGAAAAAAAGTAACCACAGTTACAACATGTTTTAATCTCTTCAGAAAAGCCGGCAATTAGTCGGCTTTTCTGCTTTGTTTAGTTCTTCAATTATTTACTTATTAACAGATCTTCAACTTCCTGTTATTCTGCTTATTGAACATATTATAGCCGACAATAAACGGCATTTAATCTCCATTTTATCCAAAAAAGTAATTAACAGATCTGCACCTTTTTCGGTGTTGTTGGTTTATCTCAAGTTGCCGAAAGTCGCGAATTCCGGCAATATGCAAATCAAACCAATGTTTCATTAAACGCTAATCAAAATGAAAGTCCCTTACACAACACTTCGCAGAACAGCGGTGTTTGCAGCGTTTGCAGCAATGACCGTTTTCAGCAGCAAGCTGAATGCACAAGCCACACAGGCGACTAACTTTCTCAATGGAACACAATTTCTAGGTTCCAATAATAATTTTGATGTTATTTTCCGTTCTAATAATATTGAACGTGGAAGATTTTCGGCTACCACAGGTTTCTTGGGACTTGGCACCACAACTCCACAGGCCCGTCTGGATGTTGCCAATTCATTTCAAATATTTGGCACTGGCTTCACAAATAGTGGTATCGGTATCCGAACAGATATTATTAACGGTCGCGTTGAGATAGGAATTACAAAAAGTTCAGTTGCATTTGCAAAGCGCGAAATTGGTCATGTTATCGGAGTTGCCGCAGAAGAAAAATTTGATGCATTTTGGATTGATAGCGAAAAAGAAGGAAGCCGTCTATTTACCGCTGCTGTCTCACATCGTGTTGGTATTAACACATTTAAGCCGCAAGCTCTTTTTGATGTAAGCGGCGGACAAATTGCACAAACACAGGCCGGTACTTTTGGCGATTTTGCCGCAACCGATCAGTGGATTGCGCTTGGTGTAGCCGGTTCAGCATCAATGCCCATCAGCAGCACATACGGAATGGCTGTTGTTCGTCAGTCGCGCCTTGCCACATTCAGCCTGATCCAGAATCCGATTACTACCAATCCTGATCTGATCATCAATTTCGGAACCAACACCGCAGCACCCGATCCTGCGCAGCGCATGTTTATCCGCAATACATTCATCAACAGCGCTACCGGCATTCCGGCCGATAAAAACCTGATGGTATTTGCACCGGGCGGACGTGTAGGCGTTAATGCTGATCCGGGCACTGTAGCTATGCTTGTGGATGCAACACCCACAGCAAGTGATGCAACTTTCCGCGCAATAACCGTGATTACTAACGGAAGCTTTGCCAACCCGGTAGCTGCAACTTTCTCGTCTATCGGTCAGGAAGGCAACAGCACTGTAGCCGGCAACAACATTACCGGTTTACGCGCTCAAAATGGCGATGCAGGATTTAATGCACAGGTAAACGGCAACCAGGCACAAATCACCTGGCAGGATTTGCAGTACAGCGGTTTTGTAGCTAACGCTACCAACACACAAGACCGTCTTACTTTCAATTTCCGCAATAACCAGCCGCAAAACAATTCAAACAATCTGAAAGAAGTGGCAACCATTCTGGCCAACGGTCGTATGGGTATCAACACTCCTGCTCCGCTTGACTTCGGCACATTTAACGTTGGTCCGAACGCAGGTCTTAATGCTCCTATTTTCCTTGATGTAAACGGCGGTGTTCGTGCTACAGGTTACTGGGCATTTTCAGATGCTCGTTTGAAGCAGAACATTGAAACCATCGAAAATCCGCTTGCAAAAGTGATGCAGCTTCGCGGCACAACCTACTCGTTCCGTGAGAACGAAACAATGGAATTGCCGCAGGGTACACAAATTGGTTTCATTGCTCAGGAACTCGAAAAAGTAGTTCCCGAAGCAGTAACCAAAGATGCAACCGGAACCTATCAGGTGAACTACGATGCTATCATTCCGCTGCTGGTTGAAGGCATCAAAGCACAGCAAGGTCAAATTGATTCGCTCCGCAATGTAATTTCTGCTTCACGTCCGGGCACCGACAATCTGCTCAACCCGGCTGGTGTAAACGGTGTTGGCATTCAGGGCGCACGTCTCGACCAGAATGCACCGAATCCGTTTAACGTAGCTACAACCATCAGCTATTCAGTACCGGCAGGTGTAAGCACAGCACAGATCAATGTATATGATCTTACCGGCAAACAACTCCGCAGCTTCGGTATCAACGGCAGCGGCGACGGCAACATGCAAATTGCTGCCAATGAGTTTGGCCCCGGCATCTACATCTACATGCTCGTGCTCGACGGCAAAGAAGCCGCCAGCCGCAAAATGATCATTACCGAATAAGTTTATTACAGCAATAAAAAAACCGTCCCCGCATAAATTGCGGGGACGGTTTTTTATTCTTTAAAGACTTAGCAAAACTCAGCGTAAGCACCTTTCAGATGCTCAGCAATCATTTCAGCCGAACGTCCTTCGATATGGTGGCGCTCAATGAAATGAACCAGTTTGCCGTCTTTGAACAATGCAATAGACGGTGATGAAGCCGGGTATGGCGCAAAATAACGGCGCGCCTGGTTGGTTGCATCGGTATCAAAACCGGCAAATACAGTAGCCAATTTTGAAGGCTTGCTGCCGTCGCCCTGAAGCGAAAGTTTAACACCGGGGCGCGCAGCACCGGCCGCACAGCCGCAAACAGAGTTTACAACAACAAGCACAGTGCCTGAAGTTTTTACAGCCTCGTCCACTGACTCAGGAGAGGTAAGATCTTCGAAGCCCGCGTTCACCAGTTCGGCTTTCATGGGCATTACTAACTGCGGAGGATACATATCGTATTTCTTTTTTTGTTTAAACAGAGAAAGCCGCCTTTGGCTTTCGGGAGAATGCAAAGTTACGGGTTTCGGCAGGTTTACAAAACCACTAACCATTTTTACCAATCAGATTAAAATTGCGACCGAAAAACCGGTTTCACTGCTTGTTGTAGCGATAATCAAATCCAATGCGTTTACTCGATTCGCCCCAATAACAAAAAAGCAGTTCTCCCGCCAACTGATCTTTTTTTACTAATCCTGCATATCTGCTGTCAAATGCATTATCCCTATTCTCGCCCATTACAAAATAATTGCCGGGAGGTATTACAAAAGGTGAAATGTTAGCAATCTGTGCATCAAATTGTACATCCAGCTGAATGATTTCATGCCGAATACCGTTGGGGAGAATTTCTTCATAAATGTGTTTTTGTTTCGCCCCACCCGGCAAATCTTTAGCCGCTTCAGTCCTCAACAGTTGGTACAGACAGGCTTTCCCATTAATCACGAGCTTATTGTTTACAATTTCTAGTGTGTCGCCGGGTAAAGCAACAACAGGGAAAACAATAAATTCTCCTGCGCGGTCAAACACAACAAAATCGCCATACTCAGGTTCGCAATCCTCATACGCCCGCATATCAGCAACTGCACGATCATTCAATTGAATCCGTGGTTCGTTTCCCGTAGTTGGTATGACAAAAGTCTTAACTCCGGTGAGTTGACTTACATCAACAATAAAAAATAATATTAAAATCAGTAACGCAGTAACCAAATAAAACGGCCATCTATTGTAGCTGTTCGGCTTAAAGTCTTTCTGTTTTACAGCAAATACAAGTGCATCAATTATAACATATATTCTAAGCAACAACTCACAAAAAACGATGGTACAAAAACCCTGAAAACTTGTTCCCAATTGAAAAAGTCCAAATAAAAACGGCAAAAGAAATATAAGTGAAAGAAATATAGCAGCCTTAGCGGGTTGACCATTGTAAACTTGACCAAGCCCCGGCGTAAGTATTGAAAACAAAAAAGCGATAATCGGGTTACGTTTAACCGTTTTTTCTTCGGTTAAAACGGGCTGTTCTACCAGGTTCAAAACACTTCCTTCTTTAATTGATAAGACGAATAACTTCTAAAACCTGCTTAAAGGTGAGGTTTTGCATGAAATTAAGAATTTCATGCAAAACAAACGACTTTGTTATTTAGCTTTTGTCGGCTACAGTTTAATTACTTTAATTCTGCAGCAAAACTCATCGGACAGAAAAAAGGTGGTTGTCTTCTTTTTTAAATCCGGGAAATATCATACCACCTCTGATGAGCTGAGTATGAAATTTTTCTTTTCCTCCACCTGCAAACACATAACAACAACCCTACAATCATCTAAAAACCATCACCCTTATTAAGCAAAGATCTTTCACTGCATTACACTTGTTAATCTGGCTGGAAATTTCTAATTATTGGCTAAACGGTAAAGCAACCCAAGAAAAGTGTAATAAAAATCTTCCATTTCTGCCTTTCAGCATCAAATTCTGATCGTTCATACCTGTCCTATACAAACCGGCAAGGCTTTTTATAACTTTGTAAGATAACAAACAGCCCGAAGAACAAACTCTCCGGCTTGAATCTGAATTATGAAAAAAAACCTCTCCATTTTTCTCGGCTTATGTCTTGCTGCCAACGCATTGGCACAGCCGCGAACCGGTGCGCTGGCAACCCCAACTGTAGCACTCACCGAAAAGGTAACCACCAACGGTCCCGGCAAACTTGTTATTCCTTATGAGAAATATCAGCTCGGTAACGGATTAACTATTGTTGTTCACGAAGATCATTCTGATCCGATTGCGCATGTTGATGTCACCTATCACGTAGGTTCAGCGCGTGAAATCGAAGGCCGTTCTGGATTTGCGCATTTCTTTGAACACATGATGTTTCAAGGCTCTGAGCACGTTGCCGATGAAGAGCATTTTAAATTGGTAAACGAGGCCGGCGGAAATTTGAACGGCACAACCAATACCGACCGCACCAACTATTTTGAAACCGTTCCGGCCAACTACCTCGAACTGGCGCTCTGGCTTGAAGCCGACCGCATGGGCTTTTTGCTCGACTCAGTTACTCAGCGCAAATTTGAAGTGCAGCGCTCTACAGTTAAAAACGAACGCGGACAGAACTACGATAACCGTCCGTATGGCCTTGTGTTCGAGAAAGTAAGTGCCGCCATGTATCCGCAGGGGCATCCGTACTCGTGGCTGACCATCGGTTACATTGATGATCTGAACCGCGTGAATGTTGGTGATCTCAAAAACTTTTTCCTGCGTTGGTATGGTCCCAACAATGCCACACTTACTGTTGCCGGCGATGTAAAAACTGCCGAAGTTATTCGCCTTGCCGAGAAGTATTTTGGCTCTATTCCGCGCGGCCCCGAGGTTAAAAACATGGCTAAAATGCCGGTAACACTCGACCGCACGCGCTGCATTTCGTATGAAGATGTAATTCGCTTTCCGCAGCTCTCAGTAGCGCGCCCCGGCATTCACAGCTGGCATGCCGATGAGCCTGCACTTGATGCACTCTGCTCTATTCTCTCCGAAGGCAAAGGCTCTGTGTTTTATGAAACATTTATCGAAACACAAATTGCTGAACGTGCTTCAATGTACAGCTACGGCCAAGAACTTGCCGGCATGATTAATATCGACATCCGCATGTATCCCGGGCATTCGCTGCAAAAAGCGGATAGCTTGCTGCAAACAGCACTCGATAAATTTGAAAAACGCGGCGTAACTGATAACGATCTTCAGCGCTTTAAACTGTATATCGAATCGTATTTTATTGATATGATGAGCAGCGTTGAAGGCAAAGCCTCAATGCTGGCTTCTTACGCCACATTCAACGGTAATCCTAATTTCATTGGCCGCGATCTTGAGCGTTATCAGAACGTAACTAAAGAAGATGTGATGCGGGTTTACAACACCTACATCAAAAACAAACCCGCAGTAATGATGAGCGTTTTGCCAAAAGGCAAAAATATGAAGCCCGCTCGTCCCGATGATTTTACACCTCCGGCTTACCGCGTAGGTTCAGAAGAATCTGCCGAATACAAAAACTTAGTGATGCGCAAAGCGGTTGATAATTTCGACCGTTCAAAGCAGCCGATACCGGGTGCTACACCTGCTGTGCTACCTCCGTCGATCTGGCGTGGTACTTATGCCAATGGCCTGAAGATGATTGGCACACAGTCAACCGAAGTGCCGCGCACGTTTATGCTGCTCAGCATTTCAGCCGGACACCGACAGGAAGAACCTGCAAAATCGGGGGGTGCCAGCATGCTCACCAAAATGATGGACATGTCAACGATGAAATACGAAGCTGCGCAAATTGAAGAGCAGCTCGAACTCCTCGGCAGCAGCGTGAGTATTTATTCTGATGATGATGAAATTCAGGTGAACATCACCTCATTTACACGCAACCTTGCTGCAACGCTGGCATTGGTAGAAGAAAAACTATTGCATCCGCGTTTTGATGCAACTGAGTTTGAGCAAATCAAAAACAGTCAGCTCGAAGCTGCGCGCAACATGAGCACACAGCCCCGCGCAATGGCCTCGCTGATGTTCAACAAAACGGTTTACGGTCCCGATCATATCAAAGCGTATCCGGGCGGCGGAACTGTTGAAACTATTAATTCAATTACATTAAATGATTTACGCGATTATCACCGGAAAATGATTTCGCCCAATATTGCCCGTCTTGTTGTGGTAAGCGACCTGAAGCAGGAAGATGTGATGAAGCAAACCGGTTTCCTCGAAAAATGGGTTTCAACCGGTGTGCAAATCAAGACCGATGCCAACATGGCTAAAATTCCGTCGGCAGGAAAAACGACCATCTTCCTCTACGACAAGCCCGATGCAGCACAGTCAGAAATCATTATCGGCCGCAGCGGTCTTGCCTACGATGCCGATGGCGAATACTACCGCGCACAGTTGATGAACTATCCGCTTGGCGGGCATTTCAACAGCCGCATCAACTTAAACCTGCGCGAGAATAAGGGCTGGACCTACGGTGCGCGTTCGGGCTTCGGAGGCACATCGTTTGCGGGTTCTTTCACGGCTTCGGGCGGTGTAAAACGCGAAGCATCCGACAGTGCGGTGTATGAATTTGTAAATGAAATTCGCAACTACGCCGAGCGCGGAATTACGCCAACCGAACTGGCTTACATGAAACGCGCCATTTCGCAAGCCGAGGCTTTGCGTTACGAAGAGCCGTTCCAAAAGCTGCTGTTCCTCAAACGCATTATCGACTACAACCTGCCCGATAACTACACCGTAAAGCAAAACGAAATTCTGCAGGCACTCACCAAAGAAGAAGTGGATGCCATGGCGCGGAAATGGTTCAACCCCGACGAGCTGGTGATTTCGATGGTTGGCGACAAAGCTGTGATTGGCGAAAAGTTAAAACGTCTTGGCTACAGTGTAGTTCAAATGGACAGCAACGGAAATCCGAAGCCTGCAGAAGTAAAACCGGAAGAGAAAAAACCGGAACCTAAACCAGAACCAACTCCGGAGAAGAAAAAGAAGAAGAAGAAACGGAAGTTTAGAGGGATGTAGGTTATACGTCTAAAAGCTCAATAACCGGGATGCTTTCTTTTGGGAGAGTGTCCCGGTTTTTTTATCCTGAAAAAGAAAAGATTTGGGGCTAATTTTTCATTCGGTAATCTGTGAATAACTGACAATCAACCCTAAGTGAAATTCATACACATTATTACACATTGCTTCCATTTTATCATATGGAAGCCCTCGCCTGGCAATTACTCGCTGTTGTTTACCCTTTGAATTCAAGACATTTCCTTCGAAAAAAGAATAGTGTCCATCTAGCACTTTTCTTGCTTTGGCTTTGGGTGCACTCCAAAAACCAAAATCATTTATCATAAACTCCAAAAACTCCCACTCATGCTTATCAATTTTATATTCCTGATAAGTACGTCTGATGGAGCTGTCGGGAGGATTTAACGTGGTTACGCATAAAAAATAAGTACTATCTTTTTTTTCAAAACGAATGGATTTCCCAAAGTCAAATGACGAGTAGTAGATTAAATGATAATAATTACTCGATGTATGAATCGGATGTGTATCACTGAATGAATCAAGCAAGACCTGTCGATATCGGTATGCTGAACTAAGTAACAACGTATCTTCCTGTAAACTATCTGCATTTTTCTCCACATCACCGTATGTTTGACCTGAACACGTTGGCAGAGAAAATATACCTATCAGAAACAGTGATAGAACAAACAGAGATTTCACCATATCTTAAAAGTAGTGATTCCTCTTTTAAAACCTCACTCCTCAAATCCCCAACTGCTCCCGCAATCGGCTATAACCATTACGACTCAGCGGAACTTTACTTCCGTTTTTAAGCAAAGCAATATGCCCGTTTTTCTCAAACGGTTCAACTCGTGTCAATTGATCGAGTTTGATGAGGTAAGAACGGTGTACACGCAAAAATTCGGAGGCGGGTAAGGTTTGTTCATAGTACGAAAGTGTTTTCTTTTTCAGGAAAACATCGTTCTGTGTAAACACTTTCACATAGTCGTCATACGCCTCAATATAAATCACATCCTGCATCGGAATAATGCGGATACTTGTTCCGCTGCGGACTACAATGCGGTGGTGTTCGCCGGTTTGCGGTTGCGGAGTTTCCAGTAATTGCTGCACCGCTTCTGTTGCCGACGATTGCTGCCATTTTTGCACCGCTTTTACAAACCGTTCCTTGCTGAATGGTTTGAGTAAATAATCAACCGCATGAATCTCGAATGCTTTCATGGCATACTCATCAAACGCAGTTGTGAAAATTACAGGTGGCATCGGATCAGTCAGCTCAAGCATTTCAAAGCCATTGATCTTGGGCATCTGCACATCTAAAAAAATAAGATCAGGGCGATGTTGCTGAATGGCTTTTACACCTTCAAAACCATCGCCGCTCTCGCACACAATTTCCAGTTCGGGAAATTCCTGCAGATACTCGCGCACCAGTGCGCGGGCAAGCGGTTCATCGTCGATGATAATTACTTTAGGCATTGGGCTGCGGAATTTTTAACCGTGTAATAAATGTATTTCCTTTGGCTTTGGCTTCCAGCAAATCGTTTCTTCCGTAGATCAAAAACAACCGCCTGCCTATCGAATCGAGTCCGAAACCGGCACCCTGCCTTGGTCGTGCAGTTTCAGCATCAAACGGATTTTCGATTTGCAATTCGAGAAGACCGTCGTTCACTTTTGCACGGATACTGATTTCAACACCCGAAGTTGTGTCGTACAAACCAAACTTAATAGCGTTCTCAACAACGGGCTGCAAAATAAACTGCGGCAATACAAGTTGAAGTGCATCTTCATTAGCAACAACCGGTGTTGACAAGCGATGCCCAAAACGCACACGCTCGATATTGAGATAAAGCTGAAGAATGTGTAGTTCTTCTTCGAGCGTTACAAACTGCTGATCGTCTTTGCGCAAATTACTTCGCAGAAATTCTGATAACTGCTGAATCATTTTTCGAGCATCATCGGGCCGACTGCCCATGAGCGCATATACAGAATTTAAGCTGTTGAACAAAAAATGCGGTTGCAGTTGCCGACCCAGATAAGCCAATTCGGCCTGTCGCAATTGCTTTTCCATTTCGGTGCTGCGCAATGCAATTTCGGCACTCTCTTTTTCGCGGTGATCCTGCAATGTTTTAAGAATAATAGGGCTGGCAATAAGCGCACCAATGAGCATACGCACTGGAAGCGTATCATCAAGCAATTTCAGGTAAGCTGCATGTGTGCTGAAAATAAGACCAAGCAAATAACCTGCACCGAGAACTACCACTACAGAAATTGCAATTACATCAATAGCAATGTAGAGCGAAGTCCGTTTACGCGGCAGGTAAAATCTTAGGCTTACAACTGTAATGAACGTTGCAAGAATGATAAGCACATTTGAAACAGCAGCATCGGTAATTGCAATTGGGAATGCAACGCCTGCATAAAACAAAATAACCGTATGCACGGCCACGCACACTACCAACCAGACCGCGTAGATCAGCAGTTTGTCGTAAAACGCAGTAAATAGTTGTTTCAGCAAACTGCGCATGCTTCGTGCCGATTAATTGTTGCCGGTTGAACAGGATACTTTATTGAATGCAATAACTCATTGTTGTCTTGCGGTTCAGCGGTTTCCGAAATCAGCAGCATTCCCGGCTCAAAAGCATCAAGTATGTGCAATGCTGCAACGCCGGCAAAAATCCAGTGTACGGTTTCTCCCGCAGCATTCACAAAAACGAGTTCTTCGGTGCGGGCAAGCTGAAATGCGGCTTCCAGAGCTTCAGTTTCGGAGACGGCCTGCAATAAACGATATTGCAGATCGAACGCACAACTCACCGCGCTTTCTGTTTCAATCCTGAACACCAATTTTGAAATATACCATTTCATGTGTTTGGGATTAGAGGTTAGGCACTTCTCAGTTCGATGCCGCCGAAAATTGCTTCGCCGCGCAGTATGAGTTCTTTCTGAGCTCCCGAAGTATAATCGTTCGTGTTGATACGCTTATCATCGACACCGCCAAAAATTACTGCAGTTTCGGTTCTTACTTTCCAGTGCGGCGGTATTACCAACTGTATGCCTCCAAACACAGTAGTTATTTCAAGCTCTGCCTGATGCGGCATATCTACCTGCGAAAGATCGATGCGTGCTCCGCCAAAAATGGCTGTTACCTCGCCTCCGCGAAAATTCTTTGACACCGGCTTTTTACGGATCTGTCCGAAAATAGCCACGCCTTCAATGAAATCTTCTCCCGTAGCCGGAATATCGGCGCTGTCCCACGCCGATCCGTCGCCGGCCATATAAGCAGGATTCTTTTTCCGGCGCAGTAAAAAGTACACGCCAAAAACAATGAGCAGCACCGGCCAGCCGAAAGCGCCTAAGTTTTTTCCGGGGAAAATATCGTTCACCAGCAAGGCAAAACCGGTGAGCATAAGCAGCAGCCAAAACATTCCCCTGAACATCCACGCAATGCCCGTAAACAAACCTGCTGCAACAAAAAGCATTTCCCATTTAAACAGCCACACGGGCAAAGCAACGCCCAATGCAGGCAGCAAAAACAATGCGCCCACAGCAAGCAATAAAACGCCCAATGCTGTTTTAAAACTGGTATGCATTACTTCCGATTTTTGATCTGGTGTTACTAGTATTGTTTCGTTGTTAAAGATATTATCCATTGCTCTAATTTTTCAGCAAAACTCAATCTGCTGAGCAAATAAAGCAACCGGTAATCGGCCAATATACATTGCAGGGCGGTGAACGGCGGGTGAATGATGTTTACCTAACAGAAAAAGCCCGGTAGCTTCGCGTGTTGCCAAAAATCTTTCCGGTTTTAAATCCAACTTTGGCAGAAAGTTCATCGAGCGAACTAACCCCGTGCCTTTCGCATAACCGCAAAGCAATTAATGCCGCAGCCTTTGCATCGCTCTCCGCATTGTGGTGCTGCAACTGAATGTTAAAGAACCGCGAAACTTCATTCAGCCGAAAACTGCGAAGCGGAAGCATTTTCTGCGCCAGCCTGAACGTGCAGTGATAATCTAAATCAGGATAACTCAGCGCAGCACAATCGAGCGTAAACCGAAGCACGCTGCAATCGAATGCCGCGTTGTGTGCAACAATGGTTTGATTGTGGAAATATGGCTGCAATTGCTCCCATTGCTGGGCAAATGTGCCTTTGCTGCGGGTATCAGCATCACTAATGCCGTGCAAATAGGTATTGAAGCTGTCGAAGTAATTAGGAATTGGTTGTATGTAGAAGTGTGCGGTATCAATCAGTTTTCCGTTCTGCACAATGGCTGCGCCCATCGAACAAATGCTGCTTCTGGCACTGTTTGCGGTTTCAAAGTCGATGGCGATGAAGTTCATTTTTGTGGGAATAACAATTATATAGAAAATCGGAGCAGATCTTGAAATTTAACTATCATTTGTGTTACTATAAAAATATGTAAACAAACCCTGGTAAAGCAGGACGGAGTATAATAGGTATTAGTA